>JAYWIJ010000177.1:0-9635 GCA_043788935.1 Gemmatimonadaceae bacterium
ACTGGCAGGTCGTACCGCACCAGCGCCGTCGTGCCCGACTGCGGCTTGACGTATGACAACAGCGGTTCGCCCGACACCCACGCATCGAGCACGGCGAGATTTGCGCGCAGGATGTCGCGATTCCGCGTCAGGATCGCCTCGCGATGCTCGAGCGCTATTGCCGCGAAGAAGTCATCCATCATGCCGACGCTGATCGTGTTGTAATGCCGGTGCACCGTGACCTGCCGCAGGAGCGCGGCGGGCCCGACGATCCAGCCCAGCCTGAGCCCCGCCAGCGAGTACGCCTTCGACATGCTCCCCGTGCTGATGCCTCGATCGTACAGGTCCGCGATCGACGCCGTGAAGCCGTCACCCGCGTGATCCACGCCGCGATACACCTCGTCACTCAGCACCCACGCGCCGACACTCGCGGCGATTGCCGCAATCGCGTCCAGCGTGGATCGCGGCATCAGCGACCCGGTGGGATTGTTCGGATTGCTGAAGACGATCATCCGGGTGCCGTGGCGCACCAGTGCACGCAGCGCGTCGAGATCGGGCAGGTACCCATCGGTGTCACGCAGCGGCAGGCGGTCCACCGCTGCACCGTAACTTTCGGGAATGGAGTAGTGCTGCTGGTACGCCGGCACCAGCGATATCACATGATCGCCCGGTGCAATCAGTGTTTCGTAGACGAGCGCGTTCGCTCCGGCAGCCCCGTGCGTCACCGTCACGTTGGCGCGCGTCTGTTGCGCGTACAGCGATGCGATCAGATCGCGCAGCCGCGTCGATCCCTCGATGGCCCCGTACGTGAGCTTCATGTTGCGCAGCTGACCGATGATCGCGTCGCCCTCACCCGTCATGGCGAGCAGCTCGTGCATGTGCAGCGAGTCCACGCAGGTCTCGGCGAGATTGTACTCGCAGTGATCTTCGTACGTGTCCATCCACTTCTCGACGGCGAATTCCTTGATGTCCATCAGTTCCTCCGGATGGGTGGCGCGGTGCGGTCAGCCGGCACGTTCGTCGCGCAGGTGCAGATCGTAGATCGCCTTGGCCATCGCCACATCTTCGACGCCCATCCCGACGGACCGGAAGAAGGTATGCGTGTCATGGTCCAGCCCATGCGGCCGGCCGTTGAGCAGCTCACCGAGGTCACCGGCGATGTCTGTTGGCGACCAGCCCTCTTCGGCGGCCGCCAGCACCATCTCGCCTGCCACCAGCGGCGTGGCGGCGCGATCGTCGCAATAGACCGCCATCGAGTGCAGTGCGGGCGGCGGAATCTCGTGCGCGTTCACGGCATTCGTGCTGACCGATGTGATCAGCGCACTGCGCGTCAGGTTCGTCGGATCCACCACCGCTGATGCCGACGAGGTGCACAGCATGACCACATCCGCATCGCGTACCGCCTCGTCCACCGAACTGCTGAGCAACACCCGCGGATCGAGCGCGTGCAGCGCGTCCTGCCGCTCGAGGTCGCGCGACAGCGTGCGGGAATACATGTGAATCCCGCTCCAGTCACGGAGTCCACGCACGTGACGCAGATGTGCCTGTGCAATGGGCCCGGTACCGATGATCGCCAGCCGCGCTGCGTCGGGTTTGGCGAGCAGTTGCACGGCCAGTGCGGTCGTCGCGGCTGTGCGTTCCACCGTCAGCTGCGTGGCGTCGCACACCAGCAACGGTCGCCCGGTGTCCATCGACATCAGCATGGTCCACGCCGTGATCAGCGGTCCCTCGGGTCGGCTGATGTACGGCGAGAGTTTCGCCCCGAATACCCGGGACGCTTCCAGCACGCCCAGGTACGTGATGAAATCACCACCGCCGCCGGGAAACGGCGCGAGCGTCTGCGGTGGCGCTGCGGCGCGGCCGGAACCCAGCTGCTGGAACAGGCCGCGCATCACCTCGGCCGAATCGACACGGGCCAGCAGCCGGGTCACGTCGGCCGCCTCCAGCACACCCACTCCGTTCGTCATGACGTGCTCCACACCGCGTGATGGCCAGCGCACACCCCGAAATGGCCCTCGGTGTGTCTCGGACCTCGCCAAGCTAGACGCTGGCAGCGCGCAGGGCGACCATACACCCTGAAGGCGGTGCCCAGCGCGTCGTCGCCGTCCGCATGCCATCATTCCAGCTGGCCGTATTTCGCTGTCCCGTTGGCGCCCCGAGCATCCTGCCACGCCCCATGCTGCGTTTCATCACGATCGTCGTCGCTGCCCTGTCGCTGGCGGCGTGTCAGCAGTCCGGTACACCCCGACCTGCAACCGCCGTGTCACAGCGGCAGTTCACCGAGCCGCATCGCCCGCAATTTCACTTCACGCCACCGGCAAAGTGGATGAACGATCCGAACGGCATGGTCTTCTACGACGGCGAGTATCACCTCTTCTATCAGCACTATCCCGACAGCACCGTCTGGGGCCCGATGCACTGGGGGCACGCGATCAGCACGGATCTCGTGCACTGGCAGCATCTGCCGATCGCACTCTACCCCGACTCGCTCGGCCTGATCTTCTCCGGCAGCGCCGTCATCGACTGGAAGAACACCAGTGGCTTCGGCGTGAGCGGCACGCCGCCGATGGTTGCCATGTTCACCTATCACGACATGGCCGCCGAGAAGCGTGGCACGCTGACGTTCCAGACTCAGGGTCTGGCGTACAGCAACGATCGTGGCCGCACCTGGACCAAGTACGCCGGCAATCCGGTGATACCCAACACCGGCATCCGCGACTTCCGCGACACCAAGGTGATCTGGCACGAGGAATCGCAGCGCTGGATCATGGTGCTCGCCGCCGGGGATCGTATCCGCATCTACTCGTCGTACGACCTGAAGACGTGGCAACCCGCCAGCGAATTCGGCGTCAATGTCGGTGCGCATGGCGGCGTCTGGGAATGCCCCGATCTCTTCCCGATTCGCATCGAAGGCACCAACGAGACGCGCTGGGTACTGCTGGTGAGCATCAATCCAGGCGGCCCCAACGGCGGCTCGGCCACGCAGTACTTCGTCGGCAGCTTCGATGGCTCGACGTTCGTACTCGATCCGCAGTTTGCGACTGGCGTCGGCGCCGCGGGCAAGGAACCCACGCGCGGCATCTGGATCGACCATGGCCGCGACAACTATGCCGGCGTGACCTGGTCAGACATCCCGGCCGCCGATGGTCGTCGCGTCTTCATCGGCTGGATGAGCAACTGGGACTACGCCACCGTCGTGCCGACGGACGCATGGCGTAGTGCCATGACCGTGCCGCGCACGCTCTCGCTGCGACGCACACCAGCCGGTCTGCGCGTCTTCTCCACGCCTGTGAGCGAACTGCGGCTGCTGCGCGGTGAGACGGTGGCCATGAACGAGCAGCGTCTCGGTGGCGAGACGACGCTGCGTGTGCCCGCTGGTGGACTCGCCGCGCAATCGGAGATCGACCTCGAGTTCCTGCTGTCACCGGCTGACACGTCCGACGTCGCCATCGAGCTTTCCAACGCGGCGGGCGAGACGTACCGCATCGGCTTCGAGCAGGCCACGCGTCGCTTCTACAGCGACCGCACCGCGCTGCCGAAAGCGTTCTCCGGGAAGTTCGCGACGGGCGTGCACTGGGCACCGCGTGTCGTCACCGATTCCGTGGTGCGCATGCATCTCTACGTCGACCGGGCATCTGTCGAACTGTTCGCCGACGGCGGGGCTACAGCGGTCAGCGACATCGTGTTCCCGACGCAGGACTTCACACTGATGCGGCTGGTCGTGAAGGGCGATGCCGTCCGCCTGCGCTATGCCAACATCTCAGCCCTCAAGTCGATATGGCAATGAACGTCCGCGCGCTCGTCCTGACGGCGTGCACACTCGGCGCCGTTGCACTGCCGGCGCAAGCGCCCGTCTCCGGACCCGCGGCCCGCGCCGCTGCACGCGTCTATCGTGAACGGCACGAAGGCGACATCCTGAGCGAGTTCGCCGAGCTGCTCTCGCTGCCCAACGTGGCCAGTGATTCGGTGAACATCCGCCGGAACGCCGACTTCCTCATGCGGATGCTGCAGAAGCGCGGCTTCGCCAACACGAAGCTGCTGACGGTACCGGGTGGTCCACCGGCGGTGTACGGCGAGTTGTCCCAGCCCGGCGCCACACGCACGCTCGTACTGTACGCCCACTATGACGGGCAGCCGGTGGATGCGTCGAAATGGACAACGCCGCCGTGGCAGCCGGTGCTGCGCACCGCCGAGCCGCATGCGGGTGGCGTGGTGATCCCGATTCCTGCGGGTAGCGCGCGCGCCAATCCGGAGCATCGGATCTACGGCCGCGGTGCCGGCGACGACAAGGGCTCCATCCAGGCCATCCTCTCCGCACTCGATGCCATGAAGGCGTCGCAGCTGGCGCCGAGCGTGAACCTGAAAGTCTTCTTCGAAGGCGAGGAGGAAGCGGGCTCGGGACATCTCGAGCAGATCCTTACCACGTACCGCGACCAGCTCAGGGGTGACGCGTGGCTGTTCTGCGACGGCCCGGTGCATCAGAGCGGTCGGCAGCAGCTCTCCTTCGGGCAGCGCGGTTCGTCGGGCTTCGAACTGACGCTGTACGGTCCGACGCGTGCACTGCACAGTGGCCACTACGGCAACTGGGCACCGAATCCGGCCATGATGATCGCCACGCTGATCGCCAGCATGCGTGATGACGATGGCCGCATCCGCATCGCCGGATACTACGACGACGTCACGCCCGTCACCGCCGCCGAACATCGCGCGGTGGCGGAACTGCCGAAGTACGACTCCACGCTGCGCACCGCATTGGGCCTCGCACGCACCGAAGCCGGGGATGCGCTGCTCGCGGAACGCATCATGCTGCCTGCGTTCAACGTACGCGGCATTCGCGTGGGTGGTGTGCGGGAGACGGGCTCCAACACCATCGCCACCGAAGCCTATGCCAGCGTCGATCTGCGGCTGGTCCCCGGACAGACGCCGGCGCGCGTGCGGACACTGGTGGAAGCGCACATCCGCAAGCAGGGCTACTTCATCACGCACGACAGCGTGACGGTTGCCGTGCGTCTGGCGCATCCCAAGGTGGCGCGTGTTGAATGGGGCAGTGGATATCCAGCGTCGCGCGCGCCGATGGACGGCCCGTTCGGACGCGCCGTGATCGCGGCAATCCGCAATGGCCGTCCCGACGCGCTCGTGCTGAATCCCACCGTCGGGGCCAGCGGACCCGCGTATCTCTTCGAGCAGATCCTCAAGGTGCCGATGATCTCGCTGCCGATCGCCAACTACGACGACAATCAGCACGCCGCCGATGAAAACCTGCGCGTGCAGAATCTGTGGGATGGCATCGAGTTGTACGCTGCGCTGCTCACGGGCATGGGCCGCGAGTGGCGGAATCCGGTGCCGTGATATGTCACGGTTCGTACTGCGGAGTCTGTTGCGATCGTCCGACACTCCACGTCGTACGCGGATCGCGTCCCTCCGTGCGTCCGTCCCGACCGCCCTGGCGCTGCGCCACCTGCAGCCCGCCGTCGTGCCGCGCACCGTCCTGCACTGATCCGGTCCCGCCACCGTGGCGTGGGCGCGGCAACGTGCATTCACACGGAATCGCACATGCACCGGCAGCTCTACTCGATCGACGACTTCTGCGACCGTACCCTCGGCACGATCCTGCGCGACGCAGCGGTGAGCCGTGATGAATGCACGCGATGCGTGGGTCCGGCACTGCTCGCCGGATTCGATGATCGCTTCCGCGCGCTGCCCGATGACGCGCCCGGAGCCCGTCAGGCACAGCGACTGCTGCGTGACGGTGTCACGTGCATCAACACACTCTACAAGAGCATCGGCGCACGTCCTGCGGACGCCATCGTCGGTCTCGCCACCGTCTGCGCGAACACCGCCACCTATCTCACGCCTGCGCTCATCGATGCCGTGATTCGCACGGCGAACAGCCTCGCGCCGTGGATGAATACCGTGCTCGAAGCGGACTCGGTGGAGTCAGGACTCACCGGCGATGCGTGGGAAGCACTGGGTGCTGCTGCCGTCGCCCGATTGTGTGACGAACCCGATGCGAATTCGCCCGGTGCGCGCGCTGATCGCGAAGGCGCCGCTGCGATCCTCGTACAGCTCACCACCTCGGGATACGCCACGCACCGCTGGCCGATCTGGCGCGAACGCCTGTTCGCCGAGTGCGACTTCAACGGGCAGGTCAGATGTCGCGACGCGGCGGCGGTACTCTTTGCCGGCGGTCTGACCTTCGCGCCCCTGAGTGCGGCGGAGTATCTCCGCCTCCTGCCTGCCGTCGCGCGCTACTCGGGGTGGATGACGTCCATCCTGCGGCATCCGTTGCTCGAAGATCCGGCGGTCGCCGCTGCCGCAGCGGAAGTGCTGATCGGAATCGCCGCACGGCACGCGGTCGATGCCGGCACTGATTCACCCGACCGCGATGCGATGCGTGCCACGCTCTGCGATCGGCATCTTCGTCTCGCGTCCGATCACCCGGTCGTGATCGCCACCGCCGCCTGGTTCGATCGCCACGACGACGGCTCCTCCTCGACATCCAAGCAGAACACGTCGGTCACGCGTCGCCGTGCGCCGAAGCAGAACCCGATCAACTACTTCCCGACCTGACACGCGACGGCGCGAGCGTCTCCTTCCGGGGTCAGTGACCCCGTCGACGGCAACGCCCGGACGCGGCGTTCCGGTAGCATCCCGTGCGGTCGAGTGTGATGCGTATCGGCTTTCCCCTCATCGTGCCCTGCTGACGCAGCGATGTTTCCACGGGCTGCGCGTCGAGGCGGATGACGCTCGATTGCGACATCATGCCCCCGATCGGGAGTGCATCGCCGAGCACCCACCCAGCGCCATCACGTTCCGTCGAGAGCACCTGCCAGCCGCGCGGTGTGCCGCGCTTGATGACGGTGAACGAGTCGCGCCGCGCCCTCAGGCGCGCGGCATCGATGTCCTCGCGAAGCGGCGTAGCTGCCTCGTGGCCAGCCAACGGCACACCGCACAGCAGTGACACCCCGGCGATGGCGTGCGCAATACGATGGATGAACAGGCGGGCAGAGGTCGACATGGGGAGGCGCGAGAGGCGAAAGGGCACGCAGCGTGCGCGGGGCTCCCGTATCGAACCGTGTCATGGCCTTGCTCAGATCTGTCCGCGCTTTGATGTCGTGCAGTGCGCAACGGATGGCCGCGCGCATTGCCACGTGCGTTTCGTGACAAAAGACGCCCCAGTTGACGATGGCAGAAACCTCGCGCCTCGTTTTACGTCAGGCTCAACGTGCCAGACCGTACCACCCAATCCACCAATGCCTGAGCTCCCCCACCATTGCGTCCGTCGCATCCGCGACGGCGATCCGTTGGCGTTCGAGGAGCTGTTTCGGGCCATGCACGTCCCGCTCGTCGCATTCGCGACCCGATATCTGGGCGACTCGGCGCGGGCGGAAGAACTCGTGCAGGATCTCTTCTTCGCGCTGTGGCAGGGACGCCGTGACTGGACGGTGACCGGCAGCATCTCCGCCTATCTCTACGCGGCCGCTCGCAATCGCGCGCTCAATATCCGGCGTCGTGATGCCGTGGAGGAGCAGTGGGCCGACGAGGAATCCCGTGATTCCGGCAGTTCGATGCATGGCGGGCCGACCTCACCTGACGGTGAAGCCGATGGCTCGCAACTGCGCGCGCGTCTGAGTGCCGCAATGGATCGCCTGCCGGCGCGATGCGCGCTCGTCATGCAGATGCGATGGCATGGAGGGCTCAGCTACGCCGACATTGCGGAGACACTGGGCATTTCGGTGAAGGGCGTGGAGAACCAGCTGGGACGCGGACTCAAGGCGCTGAAGGTGGCTCTTCGGGACCGCTGACGTGCCACCTGTGGGGTTTTCGACGAGGCGCGTGTCTCATGCGCACCTTCACCCCACACGATGGCTGATGACGCCGCACTGCACCCGATTCTGCTCGACCGCTACCTCGCTGGCGAGCTCACAGCCGCCGAGCGACTCGACGTGGAATCGTGGCTGCAGCGACATCCTGAGCTTGCGGCACTCGTACGCGAGGCGCCTGCTGCCGTGCTTGGGCAGGCATCACGCGCCAACACCGACGCGGCATGGCAGCGCCTCGCCGCACGCGTCGGCGGCGCGCCGGTGGATGAACTGGCCGCGCGCCGCGAGCGTCGACCGGCACGCGTCGTACCGCAGCGCGTGCATTGGCTGCGGAGAGCGGCAGCGGTGGCGGCTCTGCTGTGCATCGTCGCCGGCGGTGTCGCAACATGGCGCACCGTAGGCGGCGGGGTGATCACGGCACCGCAGGGCAAAAATGTCGCCACACGTCTCCCTGACGGCACACGCCTCACCCTGTCGGCGGGCAGTCGTGTCACGTGGTCCGCATCCTTCGGCAAGACCGCACGTGACGTGACGCTCGACGGTGAAGGGTTCTTCGATGTCGTGCATGACGAAACGCGTCCGTTCCGCGTGCATTCGCGTGACGCCGTGGCGCAGGATGTCGGCACGCGATTCGTCGTTCGCGCATGGCCGGAAATGCAAGGCGTGGAAGTCGCCGTCGAAGAGGGGCTCGTCGAGCTCGCGGATTCGCTGCAGCAACGCAGGGCGGAGGCGACCCTCCTGCGACCGGGACAGCGTGGCGTGTTGCAGCACGGCGCTGTCGTGGTGACCACTGACGCCGAGGCGACGCTGGCCTGGACACGTGGTGCGTTGATCTTCGCGGATCGCCCGCTCTCCGAAGTCCTCCCGGCCCTCAGCCGGCGATTCGACGTCAGCGTGACCGCTGATCCGATGCTGACCTCACGGCGGTTCACAGCACGCTTCCCGAATCCCACGCTGGAGCAGGTGCTCGACGCGATCGCGGTCACGCTCGATGTCCGCGTCGTCTCCCGCGGCCGCGACATCACGCTCACTCCCTCCATCAAATGATCCGCCTGCTTCTTCGCAGCCTGCTCGTCTCCTGCAGCGCCACCGCGCTGCTCGTCGCGCAGAATCCGCAGACTTCACGGGGAACCGGCGTGCCCGCGGGCTACCGCTTGCTCACCGACAGCACGGTCACCAGCGAGGCGCTCACCGCTCCCGTGACGCTCGATGCCACGCAGCAGCCACTTGGCGAGATCCTCGCCGGAATTGCACGACAGTCGCGCGTGGCCTTCGCTGCCGATCTCGCACAACCGGGCATGGAAGTCAGACGGAGTCTGACGGTGAAGGATCTGCCGGTGCGCATCGTCATCGTGCGACTGCTGACGGGCACGCCGTTCCGCGCGGTACTCAGCCCGGCGGGACAGATCATGGTGGTCAGGATCCCCGTCGCGGGAACGGACGAGCCGCAGAACATGGCGCGCACGCCGCGTGTGCGCGTCAGCGGCTATGTCCGTAGCGCAGCATCAGGCGAGCTGCTGCGGCACGCCCTCGTCACGGCCGACGGCGATGCCGTTCGCGTGGAGAGTAATGACGATGGTTTCTATGCGTTGGTGTTACCGCAGGGCACACATCGCTTGCGCGTGCGTGCCATCGGCTTCGCACCCATCGAAGCGCCGGTGACGTTGAGCGCCAACCTCTCGCGTGACTTTCTGTTGCAGGTCCGCAGTGTCACACTGGCCGCCGTGAAAGTCGAGGCAGATCGCCAGCGTGACGATCGCCCTGATCTCGACCCCCGCACGCCGGACATGAGCGTCGTCAGGCTCGACCTCGCCGCAATCAAGCTGCTGCCTG
>JAYWIJ010000178.1:0-39785 GCA_043788935.1 Gemmatimonadaceae bacterium
GCTCCACGCATGGCTCGGCTCCAAAAAGGGTCGACATCTACCGCTGGAAGAATCGAGCCAGCCCGGCAGAAATCCGGCTACTTTTTCAGCATCCTGCTAGATCACGCGATCCTGCGGCGGACGTCCGCCCAGCCATTGCAGCGCGTTCTCCAGTGCCCGAAGCCCCATGGCGGTGCGCGTCTCGATTGTGGCGCTGCCCAGGTGCGGCAGCAGGACGACGTTCTCGAGACCTTGCAGCGCTGGCGTGATCTTCGGCTCGTGTTCGTACACGTCGAGCCCGGCGGCGAAGAGCTGCCCGCTGCGGAGTGCCTCTGCGAGCGCCGTCTCATCCACCAGTGAACCGCGGGCGGTATTCACCAGAATGCTTCCCGGCTTCATCATCGCGAGGCGCGCGGCGGTCAGCAGGTGCAGCGTGTCGAGCGTGGCGGGTGCGTGCAGCGAGACGACGTCACTGGTGGCCAGCAACGACTCCAGCGAACCGGCCATCTCCTGATCCGGCAACGAGTTGCCTCCGGTGCGTCCCAGCCACTGGACCCGCAGTCCGAATGCACGCGCACGATCCGCCACGGCGCGGCCGATACGCCCGTATCCGATGATGCCCAGCGTGCGACCGCGCAGAGTGCGGCCCAGATGATGAGTCGGCGCAATGCCGTGCCAGCCGTGGCTGCGGACGAGCCGCTCGCCTTCGCCAAGGCGTCGGGCGGCCATCAGCATCAGTGCGATGGCGATGTCGGCCGTGTCGTCGGTGAGGACGTCCGGCGTGTTGGTGACCACGATGCCGGCGCGGGAGGCAGCGTTCAGGTCGATGTGGTTCACGCCGACCCCGACGTTCGCGATCAGCGTGGCGCGGTACGGCGCATGGTGAAACAGCCCCTCGTCGCATGGGTCGCCAACGATGGGCACCAGCACGTCGCAGAGGTCCATGGCGCGCACCAGCTCCGGCTGCGAGCGCGGCACGTCGCCGACGTTCACGCTGACGTCGAAATGCTCGACCCACGCCGCCTCGACCGCGTCGGTGTGGCGGCGTGTGAGGTAGGCCACCGGTCGGGATCTGAGCATCGTGCGGAACGCTGGAGTGGATCAGGACAGACGCGCGAGCAGACGCTCGGCGAGGACCGACGACAGCGCCATGATGGTCTCCTGCGGATTCACGCCGACGCCGGTGGGCAGCATGGATCCGTCGAACACGTACACGCCGCGCACGCCATGTCGTTCGCCCTCGGGAGTGACACCGCTGATGGCAGGATCGGTGCCGATGCGTGCGGTGCCGTTGACGTGCGCGCTGAACAGCGTCAGCCGGTTCGCGTCGGTGCTGCGCGTACGGAGCTTCACCAGATCACGCTCGCTGCGCACGACGACGGGTGTGCTGTGCAGCGTGTGCACCTCGGTGGCGCCGGCGGCGAGTTGCAGCCGTGCGGCGGCCTCGATCGACGCGGTCACGTTGGCGGCATCAGGCGCACTCAGCGCATAGCGAATGCGTGCGCGCCCGCGCGCATCGAGCAGCACGCTGCCGCTGGATGTCTGCATGTCGCTGCCGTCGCGCGTGAGGGCGATGGTGGATGCGAGATTTGGAAAGCGCCGCATCATTGCGGCGTGTGGTGCACCGAATCCCGAGATCGCCGACGAGCCGATGCTCGGATGCAGCGGTGGGCACTCCAGCCAGAAGCCGTACCCGTTGTCGTCACGCCGGATGAACTCGTCGCACATGGCACTGAGCGGTATGCCGGTGGCGCCGTAGATCTCGCGATCGTGTACGCCGATCGCCGCCGTGGTGGGATGCAGACGCAGGTACCGTCCCACGCCACCACCGCCCATACCGGAGCGTTGCAGCAGCAGCGGCGTCTCGACGGCGCCGGCCGCGACGATCACGACGGGCGCCTCGAGCGTGAGCGCCGCGACGGAAGTCGGGGTCCCACGCGCACGCACCGTCGCCGTGACACGCTTCATCGGCAGCGCGTTCACCGTTGCCGCGCGGGAAACGGCGTCGATGCGTTCCGCGCGCGCGTCGGCGTACAGCGTGGCCCCGTGCGCGAGTGCGCGCGGGAGGTACACCTGCTGCGTGCCCTGCTTGGCGTCGTACCGACAGCCCTGTCCGCAGAACCCCGATCGCACGCAGCCACGCGCGTTGATGTATGCCGACTCCACCGCCCATCCGAGCTGTCGGGCGCCGTCGATGAGGATGCGATTGTTGGGCGAGTGCGCGTCGTCCGGCACGCGTGCGGAATGCACGTCACGCTCGATGCGCGCGAACACCGGTGCGAGACTGGACGCATCCATGCCCTCGAGTCCGAAACGGCGCGACCATTCGTCGAGCACGTGCGCCGGGGTGCGGAGCATGATCATCCAGTTCACCGTCGTGCTGCCGCCGACGGTCGCGCCCTGCATCATCGAGACGGCGAGATCGTCGGTGGCGCGCAGGCCGCCCTCGGCATACAGCCGCTCGGTCATCTCCGCCTCGCGCTCGGTGAATTCGTCGCTGCGCACGAACTCGCCCGCTTCGAGAATGATCACGCGCTTGCCGGCTTCCGCCAGTCGCGCCGCCGCGACGGCACCGCCGGCACCGGAGCCGATGACGATCACGTCCGCCTGCACGACGCCGGTATCACGGAAGGTCGCCGCGGTGATCACGCCGTCGGGGGTCTCCTGTCGGGCCAGTGATCGCAGTGCCGGCATGGCGGACGCGGACGACAGGAGCGACGCCGATGGCACATACGACACTGGTGTCTCTTGTGTCGCAGCTGCATCCTCGGCGTGCGTGACGTCCTCGTTGCTTGCGCGATCCAGCGGCCCTTCCCACGACACCGCCGCGTCGCGGGTGTATAACGGACCACGATATCCGATGGTTGCATGCGTCGACGGATCGGCGTAGTGCGTCACCAGCGTGAGTCGTCGCATCACCTGAAACAGCGTGCGCGCCTGCGGCAGGGGACTCTCGCACCAGGCCGAGAGCATGCGGTCCTGCAACGCTGGCGACAGCGCGTGGAACGGTGTGAGCCGCGCCACACTCACCAGCGCGGCGGCGGCGCTGCCGAAGAGGCGCAATCCCTGGCGGATCTCGTCGATCTTGTGCGGTGCCAGGGTCGCGATGCGATCCTCCACGCGCGCGCTGAGGTCGGCGGGCGGAGCGTGGATGATGCGTGCGACGGCCGCGGTCAGCGTGCGACGCGTTCCCTCGTCCAGTGCCGGACGAAGTGGTGCGGTGAGCGGTGTGGTCGGTGCAGATGCGGGGCTTGTCACGCCTCACGATACGGCAGCGGACGCCATCGCCGCCACCGCCAGTCAGCCGGTGCCGGAGGCCAGTGCCCGTGGCGCGGACGTGGTGACCGGTACGGCGGGCATGAAGGACAGCGTGAACACGCTGCCGGCACCCGGCGTGCTCTCCACGCTCAGCATGCAGCCCATCTCGGTGGCGAGTCGCTTGGAGAGGGCGAGGCCCAGCCCCGAGCCGCCGTATCGCAGCGTGGAGTCGGGTTCCGCCTGCGCGAACAGGTCGAAGATGTGTGACTGCCGCTCGAGCGGAATGCCGATGCCGGTGTCGCGCACGACGATCGCCGCGGCCGTGTCGCTCCCTCCGCTCCGGAGCACCGTGACGGTGATGCTGCCGCGCGCCGTGAACTTGACGGCATTGCTGACGAGGTGCGTGATCACCTGGCGCAGCCGCTGCGGATCGATCGAGGCGTGCAGCGCGCCCTCGGCATGACCGCGCTCGAGCAGCACGGGTCGGCCGGCAACCTGGTCGTCGAAGTGCTCCAGCACCGACTGCACCACGACGGTGACGTCGATCGGCGCCGGCTGCAGCGCGAGCGTACCCGATTCGATCTGTGCCAGATCGAGGATGTCGCACACCAGCGTGATCAGGTGCGACGTGGAGCCCAGCACCTTTTCGAGATAGAGCCGGTCCCGATCGCTGAGCTGCGAACTGCGACTGCGCAGCACCGCCTTCGAGAAGGTGATGGTCGCATTCAGCGGGGCGCGGAATTCCGCGCCGATGCGCGCGAGGAAGGTGGTCTTGGCGCGGTTCGCCTCGTCCGAAGCGATTCGCGCGGCATCCAGCTCGGCTTCCCGCTGCACCTGCACGCTCAGATCGTGCACGAACACGGCCCACGCACGCTGTCCCTCCAGCGCGAGTGGCGTCACGCAGACATCGGCCGGAAAGGCACGCCGGCCGAACACGCGGAACGTGGTCGTGAACCGTGCCTGTGGCGTGTTGGCCCGAAAGGTGACCGTCCCGAATTCGTCCACGTGCATCTGCAGCGATTCGGTCTCGATCATGTCCGACAGCACCACACCGGTCAGGGCGTGCATCGGGCGGTCGAACATCGCCGCGGCGGCGGCATTGGCGTGGATGATGCGACCGCCGCCATCCACGGCGAAGACGCTCGCGAACACCGTGTCGATGATCGCGCCTGTGCGGTCGCGCTCCATGCGGACGCGGTCGAGCATCGCGCGGAGTTGCGATCGCGCCACGCCAATGGCGTCGTGCAGCGGAATCAGTTCCGTGCGCGTGTGCTGCGGATACACATCGGCGACCGGTGTCCTGACCAGCGTGTCGTCGTGGCCGGCCAGTGCCGTGAGTGACAGGATCGCGTCGCCGACCTCCTTCACCGACGAGCCAAGTGCGCGGGTGGTGAGCACCACCACCGTCAGCCCTGTGGCATTGGCGATGACCACGACCATCACCAGTGTCGTCCAGACCGCTGTCTCGAACCCGCCGGATGCTTCGGTGCCCTGCCGGTGCAACGTGACCAGATGCACGGCACCCGCCACCGTTGCCGCAGCGCCGGCCAGCAGCGATGCGACGGTGGCGAGGATCAGTCGTACGCGCAGGGATGGGGTGGACACGACACTCCGGGAAACTCCAGGACAGGCGAGCGCCGCACGGGCTGGTCACCCGGCGCGCTGATCGGCAGGAGTATCGGCAGCAGATCGCATCGAACGCAGTGTGTCAGCCGATTCGAATGATTGCCTGCCTCAGGCGGCGCGACAGGTTGTCGCTGCCGTCACGACGCCGACAGCACCCGCCCGAACGTGTCGCTGTCCACGTTGCCGCCGCAGAGAATGACGGCGATTTCGTCACGGAGGCTTTCACGCTCCTGCAGTGCCGCCGCCAGCGCTGCCGCGCCGGCGCCTTCGGCAGCGTTGTGTGTGTCGGAGAAGAGGAAGCGCATGGCGTCTTCCACCTCGTCATCGCTGACGAGCACCACGCGCGACAGTCCTCCACGCAGCACGTCCAGCGCGGCGGGCACCGGCGTGCGACAGGCCATGCCGTCCGCGATCCGCGTGGTGGCGGCCACCGACACGGGCGAGCCGCGCTCGATGGAGCGCGCATATGCGGGAGCCTCCGTCGACACCACGCCCACCACCTCCGCCTGATGCCTGAGCGCATTGCGCGCAGCGATCACGCCGCAGGCTCCCGACCCGAGTCCGATGGGCACGTACACCGTCTTCACGTCGGGCGCAGCGCGCAGCAATTCCACCGCATACGTGCCCACGCCGCTCACCAGCCGCACGTCGTAGCTCGGCAGGCGATGCCAGCCACGCTCCACGGCGATGCGATCCGCGACTTCGACGCTCTCCTGAAAGTCGGCCCCCTCCTCGATCAGCTCCACGCCGAGGGCGCGCATGGCAGCGTTCTTCTCGACACTGTTTCCGATGGGCACCACCACGCACGCGCGCATCCCGGTGCGCTGCGCCGCATAGCCGATCGACTGCCCATGATTCCCCCGCGTGGCCGTCACGACGCCCATGATCTCCGGCTGCGTGCGCTGCAGCCAGTCGAAGTACACCAGCCCGCCACGCACCTTGAAGGCGCCGACGGGGGTGTGGTTCTCGTGCTTCACCCAGCACTTCGTACCAAGCCGTCCCTCGAGCAGCGGCCAGCGATACTGCGGCGTGGGTGGAAACGCCGAGTGGATCAGCGTTGCGGCGGCATCGAGCTCAGCGAGCGTGGGGAGTGCGGGTGTCATCCGAGCATTCTAACGGCGCGGACGGCGGCTCGATCTCAACAGCGATGTGCCGTTGCCGTTGCTACGCAGCCGGTGATCAGGGCCAGACGGTCTCGATCTGCCGGGCACACTGCAGCAGCGCCTTGGCCGCGCGGGAGTGCAGCATCAGCGTGCCCAGCGACCCGTGGGTCAGGCGGACCTCGCCTTTGACGACGGCGGCGATGGGGTCGAGCTCGCCGGCCATGATGCGCTGCCAACTCGCAACGCCAGCGGAGAGGACGAAGGTGGCGGTCACGTCGTCCGGCGCGAGTGCCTCGGCGCGGAGGCACGCGCCGGCGTTCAGATCGATCTGGACCGCGGCGCCCTCGACCACGCCGTCACCCGGCTCGACGATGAGGGCCACCGGGTTGCTCCACTTCGCAGCGGCGTCCCGGTAGCCGGCGTCGGAGTTCACTGCGTCACGCAGCGCGTCGGCCCAGGCGGGGGAGAAGGCAGGAATCGACATCAGAGGGGGGAGTCGGGCATCGGGTCAGTCTGCGATCGAGATCGGCGGCGGGCTGGGCACGTCGGGATCGACGGTGGTGATCGTCTCCTTCGAACGCAGCGCCCGCATCACGGTGCCACCGGCCGCCAGCGCGCCGACGAGGATGTACAAATAGATGGTGTAAAAGCGCCACCAGACGAGCGAGGCGCCGAAGATTTCCGCCGGGATCACGTTGCCGAGTGTCTGCTTGAAGACGAGCTCGACTGCGCCGCCGCCGCCCGGCGCCGGCACGACGGCCGCACCGTACTGCATCGCCAGCGGCCACGCGACCAGCGGTGCGATTGGCGTGTTCGGCGCCACGAAGAGCACGAGGCCCGGCAGAATGGCCAGTCGGCTGATCACGTGCAGCGCCGACGCGGTGAACGAGGCGGCCATCCATCCACGCTTGGCGTGCCGAAGTGCTGCGACGCTGGTGCGAAGCTGTCGCAATGCTTTCTGAATCACGCGCCAACGGCCGGAGTTCAGGCCGATCCTCGGCGCCCACGTGGGTGGTGGCCCGTTCGCGTTCTTGCGCGACAGCACCAGTCCGACGATCGAGATCGCGAGCACCGTCATCGCGTAGGTGGCGATCACCAGCAGCACGCTCGACACCGCGCGGTCGGTTCCGGGAAAGAGGAGCGCGATCAGCAGCGCGACGGTCGCCAGCGACAGCACCTCGAGCACGATTTCGGCCCAGAGCACCATCACGATGCCGCCCAGCGGCGTCTTCGCTTCGGCCATGATCAGGAAGCGCGCAGGCTCCGCACCCGATCGTGACGGTGTGACGGAGGCGCCGAAGTCGCCGCCAAGGCAGACGCGGAAGGCAGTGCCGAGCGTGAGTGGGATGTCGAGGGCCTTGGCGCTCCACGTCAGTTTGAAGGCGCGGAGGGTCACTTCACCGAAGGCGCCGCTCAGTGCCACCAGGTGGGCGATCCGCGGCAGCGACAGTCGCCCCCCTCCCGACGGCCAGCTCGACCAGACGATCCAGGCGGACGCGCCGATGGCGGCCGCGAATGACAGGATGGTGAGGAGCCAGCGCTTTGGGGTCACTGCGTTCGGATGGGACGGACGGCGGAACGGGGCGAGGGGAGCACCACTGAACCTTCGAAGTTACCCCGGCAATGTGAAACCGACCACGACGTTTCGGCGCGCTTCTCTCGGAAAACCGGACGGTCGATCAACCGTTGTGCGCGGGCCTCGACGACGACGCCCGCCCCGGGTGAACCGGAGCGGGCGTCGTGATGGTTTCACCGCGACAAACGCAACTCAGTCCGGATCGAGCATCTTCTCGATCTGGTCGCGCGCGTCGTCCAGATGGGCACGCGTCACGCGGTCGCTGGTACGACCGGCGGCCGTCGCCAGTTCACGCGACAGGTCCTTCATCTCGGTGCGGAGCAGGCCGCGGAAGTCGGCCAGGGAACGCGCCGACGGGCCGGCCAGACCGAAGACGGCGAGCTGCGGGTTCGGCGCCGGCGGGTTGATCTTCGACGCCATCGCTTCGAGGTACACGCGCTGCAGGCGGCGACGGTACGCGTCGATCGGCTTTCCGGCGTAGATCTCGCTCCAGACGCCACGACGCAGATCGGTCAGCATCTGCGGCAGCGTGTAGCGATCGCCGTTCGGCAGCGCATCGAGCTCGATCATGCGTACCATGCGATCGTTGGCGACCACCGACGAGAGCACCGCAGCCTGCGCGTTGCCGATCCGGTCGATGCTGCCCGACGACTCGATCTTGCGCAGGATCGACGCATCCAGCAGCCAGGTCGGCGTGGCGAATGCGTTGTCCTGCAGGAACTTCATCGCGGCGCGCTGGCGGGTGCCCGACACGGGCTCCCACACGTCGCCCTTCTGCGTGTTGATCTTGGCCTGCTTGTTCACGCCGCCGATGATGCGCGTCACGTGGCCGAGCTCCGTGCGCCACTGTCCGACCACGCTGCCGTACACTTCGGCCACATCGCCGTAATCCTCGCCGGCGATCGACGTGCCGACGCGCTGGACCAGTGGCATGGTGCGCTTCAGGTTGCGTATGCCGTACTCGGTGGCGCGCACGGCGTCGGCGTCGCCGATGGCCTCACTCACTTCACCCGGATCGGCGCCCTGCTGGCCACGATCGTCGGCGCTGCGATACCACGGGATGCTGTCCTGCATGCCGGCCCACTTGTCGAGCGTCGGCTTTTCCGCTTCCGGCGTTGCTGCGCCCGGAATCGGCGAGTAGCCCCACTTCACGGCGAACGTGTCGTAGGTGCCGACCTTCGGGACCAGGTTCGCCAGCGGAATGTTGTCTTCCGGCTGCGCGACGTAGTGAAAGCGCGCGTAGTCCATCAGCGACGGCGCGTAGCCCATGCGCTGCACGAAGCCGGCGTTGCGGATGCTGTCGAGCGGGTACATCGAGCTCGCCTTCATGTTGTGCGGAAAGCCGAGCGTGTGGCCGACTTCGTGCGCGACGATGAACTGGACGAGACGCCCCATCAGCGAATCGGGGTACTGCAGGTTGTGCGAGCGTGTATCGAGGTGACCGACCTGCGAGAAATACCAGTTGCGGGCCAGCGTCATGCTGTTGTGGTACATCTGCACGTCGGCGTCCAGAATTTCACCGGTGCGCGGGTCCACCGTGCTCGGCCCGACGGCGTTCTGCACCGGTGACGGCAGCCAGCGCACCATCGACACGCTTGCGTCTTCACCGCTGAACTCGGGATCGTTCGGTGCGTCCTTCGCGACGATGCCGTTGCGGAAACCGGCCTGTTCGAACGCCGGCTGCCACTCCTCGATGCCCTTCTTCACCCACGGCTGCAGCCAGAGCGGCGTGGCGGGATCGACGTAGTACGTGATCGGTTTGACCGGCTCGCTGATCGCGGCGTTCGGATCCTTCTTCTCCAAGCGCCAGCGGTTGATGAACACGCGATCCGGCACGCGCTGCTGCGACGAACCGAAATCCTGTGCCCGCGTGCTGAACCAGATCACCCGCTCGTCCCAGTACCGCGGCTTCATCGGGGTGTCGGGGAGCTTCACCAGCGAGAAGTGATAGAGCTCGGTGGTGGCACCGGCCGGCGCGCCGCCTGGGAAGCCCGGCGGTGCCCCAGGTGCGGCGGTGCGGGTGAAGGTCTGCGACGCTTCCACCTCGACGTTGTTCGTGAACGCCACGGCCCGCTCGATGAACGAGCGCGTCGGATCCACCGCCACACGCGCACCGAGTGCGGTGAGCTCCTGCACGCCGCCGGTGAACATGCGCGACACGTCGATCACGGCCGCGCTGTCGGCGCCGTACGACTCGACGTTGAAGGCCGCGATGATCGGGTAGTACTGGATGATCGACATCGCACGATTGATGCGATTCGACGTGTCGCTGCTGACGTTGCGGTAGTCGACGGCGCGCACGAGGACGCGGTTGTCGCGACGCTCGAAGCGGAGCAGCGCGTTGTTGCCGATGGTGCCGCGGATGCCGATGCCCGCAGGTGTTCCCTTGAGCGTGGCGACCATCATCAGGTCCTTGCCCATCTCCTTCGCCGGGATCTCGAAGAAGAGGCGGCTGCCGACGATGTGCGTGCTGAACAGTCCCTTCCGGCTGCGTGCGCGAGGCGTGATGACCTGCGCGTACGGGCGTGGATTGGGCTCACCGGCCTGTGCGCCACCGGCGCCACCGGGTCCGCCGGCACTGGCGGGCGTGGGCACACCGGTCCCGGGCACGCCGGGAACCGGTGCGCCGGGCGTCTGGGCACCATTGGTCGGCCGCGCACCTGGCGCAGGCGTGGGAGCGGGCGTCGGCTTGGTCGCACAACCGGCGACACCGACCAGCGCGACGACGGCAGCGCCGCGGGCAGCGATCGAGGAAAAGCGTGACATGTGCAGGGGCTACGGATGAAGACGCGCGCCACCACGGCGCAACTCGACAGTACGCACAGGTCCGGGCGTCTGTTGGTGTGGTGCTCTCAGGCTGATGAATCGCGGCGGCGTTCTGTTCCCGGGAGTCGTATCGGCCAATCGAACGGCAACGGTGGAACTGCCACAGCACATCGCAGAACGGAACGGCCGCGGAACTGCAAAGCCGCGGAACTGCCACTGCGGAACTGCCACTGCGGAACTGCCTCTGCCGAACTGCTTATCGCAAAACCGAACAGCCGCAAAACCCTAAAGCCGCGAAACCGCACAGCCGTACAAAACTGCCGCCGTGTGGACGATCGTCGTCTCCATCGAGGTCCGTTCGGTTCAGCTCGAGCCATCGGCAAGTTTTTGGGAACAGCAACTGCACGTGCGGTTCCCCAAAAACGTGATGTTATCGTCCAAACTCGACAGAGCGGGCACAGAGTCCGTACGCCATTTTGCGCCTGTGCTGTTTTGCGTACTGTGCTGTCTTGCGAGAAAGCACTTCAAGCAGTTCGATCGGTTCGAGCAAGTCAGCAGCTCGAACAGTCGCGTCCGCTCTGCCGTTGCCATTCTGCGGCCGTTGCCGTTCTGCGATGTGCAGTAAGCAGTTCCCGATCTCGTCAGAGCTTCGTCGCGTTCGCACCCATGCCCATGGAGTGGTAGCCCTTGTCCACGTAGACCGTGGTCGCGGTGATGCCACGTGCCATGTCGCTGGCGAGGAACGCCGCGGTGTGACCGACGTCTTCGGCGGTCAGCGCGTCAGGCAGCGGCGAGTTTTCGGCGCAATATGCAACCATCTTCTCGATGATGCCGATCGCGCTCGCCGCTCGCGAGGCGAGTGGGCCGGCGCTGATCGTGTTGACGCGCACGCCCCACTTGCGGCCTGCCTCGAACGCCAGCAAGCGCGTGTCCGACTCGAGCGCGGCCTTGGCGCTGCTCATGCCGCCGCCGTAGCCCGGGATGGCGCGCTCGCTGGCCATGTACGTCAGCGAGTTGAACGAGCCGCCAGCGCGCATGAGCGGGCCGAGGCGCTGGACCATGCTCACCATCGAGTAGGCGCTGGCGCTCACGGCGGCCAGGTAGCCGTTCCGCGACACTTCCAGCAGCGCTTTCTTCACTTCGGGGCCGTTGGCCAGCGAGTGCACCACGATGTCGAGCGGCTGCGCGCCGAAGTCGGTGGTGAGACGCGTCACGAGTCCGTCGATGGTGAAGTCGCCCAGTTCCTTGTAACGCTTGTTCTCGCGGATCTCCTCGGGCGCCTGGTCCAGCGAGTCGTAGACGGCGTCGAGCGGGTAGATGCGCTCGAACGTCAGGAGCGACCCGTCGGGCATCTTCCGCGACTCATCGATCTTCCCGCGCTCGATCAGGTTCAGGAAGATGTTGAGGGCGGGCGGCCAGGTGGCCACGCACACCGAGGCCCCTGCGGTAGCCAGCGCCTTGGCGATGGCCCAGCCGAAACCGTTGTCGTCAGCGACGCCTGCAACCAGCGCGC
The DNA here is from genome assembly GCA_043788935.1 of Gemmatimonadaceae bacterium. Classification (GTDB taxonomy): domain Bacteria; phylum Gemmatimonadota; class Gemmatimonadetes; order Gemmatimonadales; family Gemmatimonadaceae; genus JACMLX01. The sequence goes on from JAYWIJ010000178.1 coordinate 11,822, forward strand.
GCTTGCCGGAGAGATTGATAGGCAGCATCCGGTCAAGCTAAGGGCACGGGCCTGCCCCCCGCAGCACCCCGCCGCGGTCGGCGCGCGCCGCTCAGCCCGTCGCGCGCCGGAGCCGGTCGCGGACGGCATCCCATGACGCCGACGCAGGGACGCTTTCCACCACGATCGCCGAGACACCGGCCGCGTCCAGTGCATGCAGCGTGTCGAAAAGCAGGGTGGCATATGCTTCGGCGCGTGCGGGCATCGTCCGGACCACCACATCGCGCCCGAACGGCAAGCCGAAGTCGGAGTAGATCATGACGCCGATCGTGGCGCCGTCGCTGCGGAGCGAATCGACCATCGTGGCCAGCGCCACCGCGTCGCCCGCAGCGACCATGCGCGTACGGGCACGTGGGGCGTAGTGGCGGTCCAGCGACCCTGGCGAGCGACGCGGTGCGTCGGCGGCCAGCGTGGGCGCGGGCCGCGCGAGGGCCATGCCGAGCACCGACTCGAGCGCAGCAACCGACACCCCGCCCGGGCGGAGAAGCGTGGGGTGCGGGGTGCTCAGGTCCACGACCGTACTCTCGATGCCGACCGCGCAGGGTCCACCGTCCAGCACCACGCCATCCACGTCGGCCAGCCCCAGCATCACATGCGCGGCGGTGGTCGGGGAGAGCTGGTTGCTCTTGTTGGCGCTGGGCGCGGCGACCGGGATTCGCGCGGCGCGCAGCAAAGCGAGCGCCACCGGATGCGCCGGCACGCGCACGCCGATGCAGGGCAGCCCGGCCGACACGTTGTCGGGAACGTCGGCGGATTTCGGCAGGACGATGGTCAGCGGCCCCGGCCAGAACGCTGCGGCAAGCGTCGCAGCGGCGTCGGGCCACTGCGTCACGACTCGGCGCGCGGCGTCGGTGTGCGCCACGTGGACGATCAGCGGGTTGTACGCCGGGCGACCCTTGGCGGCGTAGATGCGGGCCACGGCCGCCGAGTCGAGGGCGTTGGCGCCGAGTCCGTAGACCGTTTCGGTCGGGAACGACACCAGTTCTCCGATGCGCAGCCTGGCGGCGGCGTCGGCGATCACGTCGGGATCGAGGCTGGCTGGGTCGAGGTGATGCAGGCGCATGGAAAACGGGTAGGCGCAGCGTCGCGCTGACGGGCCCGGCCGATGCAACGGTCGAGCCACGGGGCATAACGTAGCACCAACGGGCGAGTCGGGCGATCAGATGGCCCGGCATCCAGCGGCGGAGCGTCAGAACAGCACCGGCACACTGCCGAGTGGAGAGACGTTCTGCGTCGAAACACCACCATGGTCTCTGACCCCTTGATCGACCCCTTGATCGACCATGGTCTCTGACCCCTTGCTGACCCCTTGATCGACCCCTTGATCGACCATGGTCTCTGACCCCTTGATCGATCGCCCCCTTGGTCGGGCGCGACGACAGACGTCACTGCCGCGGAGCGACTATCCTGCGGCACGATCGACACGCCATCACCGCCAACTCCCTCCGCTCAGTGGCCCACTTCGCCGGCTCCCGCTCGCTCGCGTTCACCCTCCGCTCCTCGAAGATCCAGGGCCGCGGCGCCTTCGCCACCCGCGTGATCAGGAAGGGCGAACGGATCATCGAGTACCTCGGCGAGTGCATCGACGACGAGGAGTCGGACATCCGCTATCCGGACGGCGAGATGGGGCGGCACCATACCTTCCTGTTCGCGATCGGGGACGGCACGCGGGTGCTCGACGCGGGGCCGCTGGAGTGGCCGGCGAAGTACATCAATCACTCTTGCGACCCGAACTGCGAGGCCCTCGAGGAGGAGGACGGGCGCGTCTTCATCAATGCGCTGCGGAAGATCGACGCCGGCACTGAACTGCTGTACGACTACGCCTACGAGCGCACCGACGACCACACAGAAGAAGACGAAGCGCTCTACCTCTGCCGCTGCGGCTCACCGAAATGCCGTGGGTCGATTCTCGCGCCAGCCAAGCCGGTCACGGAAAAGACGGCGAAAAAGTCCAGGAAAAAGGACAAGAAGAATCGCAAAAAGAACAAGGAACGGCTGGCCGAGCCGGGGATGTCGGCGGACGTGGCACCGGGCGCGACGAACGTTGCGAACAGAAAGTTTGGCTCGAAGAAGTCCGGCTTGAAGAAGTCCGGCGCCAGGAAGTCCGGTGCGAAAAAGTCTGCAGCAAAGAAGTCCGCTGCGAAGAAGTCCGCCGCGAAAACATCCCGTACGAAACTGGGGAAGCGAGCCTCCAGATGACCGCGCGTCGTGCGCGGCTGGTGCTCTGCGCCGCCGCAGTCGCGTGCACGCCCGGTGCCTCGCTGTCAGCGCAGGCGACGTCGGCGCTGATGCTGGTCGAGGCACCGAGTCGCGTGCCGTCGTACGCGGAACCGGCGGGCGCCGTGGGCGTGCAGCCACGCGCGCATTACGACGCGGTGTTCGCACCGATGCGTGCGGTGCCGCCCGGCGTGCGTCGCGCGGATGTCTGGAAGCTCGGCGGCATGGCCGTGCTGGCCGGACTGGTCGCAACCGTAGACCGTCGTGGCGATGCGTGGGCGCGACGTCCTGGCGTGCGGGACAACGATGCGCTGCGCGTGCTGTCGCACGTCGGCGATGTGAATGGCACCTACGGCGCGATCGGGATCGGGCCGGCGGCGTGGCTGCTGGGCCGCGCGCGCGGTGACTCCGGGACCGCAGTGCTCGGACTGCGCACCACCGAGTCCGTGGCGCTGAGCGGCGTCACGATCAGCATCGTGAAAGCGATCTCCGGACGCTCGCGCCCATACGCCAGTGCCGGCAACAGCCCGACGCGGTGGGATCTCTTCGGCGGCCTGCGCAGCGACAGCACGCGCAGCTTCGCGTCGGGGCATTCGGCGATGTCGGCGGCGGCCGCCGTTGCGCTGGCGGCAGAGTGGCGACGTCAGGGCTCGCAGGGATGGAAGACCGTCGGCCCACCGCTGGTGTACGCGCTCGCCGGTGTGACGGCGGGCAGTCGCGTGCGTGACCGGCAGCACTGGCTGTCGGATGTGGTGACGGGATCGGCCGTCGGCATGCTGAGTGCCCTCGTCGTGCGCCGCTGGCACGATGCCCATCCCGGCAGCCGCATCGATCGCACCTTCCTCGCCCGCTGAGTCTCGCGTGGCCGACGGCATCTACATCGTCGCCGACCTGCATGGCGCGGAGGCTGATCGCATCGCCACGCTGATCCGTGAGATCGATCCGAAGTACGCGAATTTTTTCCGACCGCATGTGACGCTGACCGGCTCGAGTGGTGCCGGAGTGCTGCCGCTTGGCACCGATGCGGCGCAGGTGCGCGACGCACTCGAGCGTGTCGGCGAGCAGATCGCGCCGCTCGATTTCGTGTTCGGCGCGCCGGAAAAATTTCCCGCCACGAACATCATCGTGCTGCCGTTGCCGGTGCACGGCGCCGTGCGCTGGCTGCACGACGCCATCGCGATGAGCGGGCTGCCATTCGCAGCACCGAAGTTCGCATTCACGCCGCACTGTACGGTACACCTCTTCCGTACCATGACCGACGCCACGTGGCAGCGCGCCCGCCGGTTCCGCGTGCGTGCACCGATCCGCGTGGATCGCATCCAGGCATACGCCACGCGCGAGCCACAGCCGGCCACGCTGCTGTGCGACATCGCACTGCGCGGCTGAGTCTTGCCTGACTCGACGGACTGCATGGCGAAGATTGCCTGAACCTGTTCGCCGGCAAATGTCGGACATTGCTGAAAGCGCCACGTTGATGGGAGCGCTGCGACATGCGGCACTGCACACGCGACATTCGGTATCGCGGTCGACCACGACGCGAACCTCGACGATCGTGATGTGTCAGCGCTGCGTATTCCTCAGGGAATAGACGCCGATTTCCCATGTGGCGTATACAAAAAGTTCCACACGAAACACATCATGGCGTCGTGTTGACTCGCACGTCGCTCCCCACCAATCTGCGGCTGTCCACCCCCCGCGAAGTCGGCGTGCACTCCGCATGCGCCGCGGCCATGGATGCACCATCACTCAATGCGTGATCGTGAGGAAATATCGTGAAGCTCATTCGTAAGAGCGCCACCGTCGCAGCGCTGCTTGCGTTGACGGTCGGCGAATTGCTCGCACAGCGCAGGATCACCGGCACGGTGACCGAGGAAGGTGTGAACACACCGCTCGGCAACGTGAGCGTGAACGTCTCCGGCTCACAGGTCGGTACCTACACCAACGAGACGGGTACGTTTGCACTGACCGTGCCGAATGGCGTCGTGTCGCTGCGTGTGCGACGCATCGGCTACCAGTTGCGCACGATTCTGGTGCAGGCCACGCAGTCGCAGGTCACCGTGGCGCTGAAGCGCGATGTGCTGCAGCTCGAAGGTGTGACCGTCACCAGCCAGACCACGGTCGTGGAACGTCGCAACGCCGCCACCGCGGTGTCGCAGGTCACGGGTGAACAACTCGCCCGCGTACCCGCGCAGCAGATCGACCAGGCGCTGCAGGGCAAGGTGGTCGGCGCCAACATCAACCTGAACTCGGGCATCCCGGGTGGCGGCGCGCAGATCCAGATCCGCGGCACCACATCGCTCTTCGGCAGCGGGCAACCGTTGTTCGTGATCGACGGCGTGCTGATGTCGAACGCGTCCATCTCCACCGGCCGCAACTCGATCACGCAGGCCGCTCCCGGACTGTCGTCGCTGACGTCCAACCAGGACGCGCCATCCAACCGGCTGGCCGACCTGAACCCGAACGACGTCGAGAGCATCGAAGTGCTGAAAGGCGCCGCCGCGTCGGCATTGTACGGTTCGCGCGCCACCAACGGCGTCGTGCTGATCACCACGAAGCGTGGTCGCACCGGCGCACCGCGCTTCAACATCACGCAGCGCCTCGGCACCTCGTCGCTGTTGCGGCAGGCGGGCTCGCGCCGCTTCAACGACACCACCACGGCGTTCGCCGTCGCGGGGAACCTCAATCCCGACGCCGTCGACCTCGTGCGTCAGGCCACCGCTGCGAACGGCGGTGTCGTGCCGTTCTACGATTACCAGAAGCAGCTGTACGGTCGCACCCCGTTCAGCTATGAAACGGCACTGTCCGTTGACGGTGGTACCGAGACCACGCGCTATCGCGCCTCGATCACCAACGCCGACAACCCGGGCATCGCCGTGAACACCGGCGCACGTCGTCAGGCGCTGCGCCTGAATCTGGACCAGAACGTGAACAGCCGTCTCTCCGCCAACATCGGTCTCGGTGTGTCGCGCTTCACGGCCGATCGCGGCCTCGACGGCAACGACAACACGTATACGAGCCCGCTCTACGCTCTCGGCTACACCCCGGCCGTGCTCGACCTGCGTCGGCGCGCCGACGGCACCTTCCCCGAGAATCCCTTCCCGGGCGGCGGTGGGTCCAACGGCTCGAATCCGTTCCAGACGTTCCAGTTCCTGCGCAACAACGAGAACACCTACCGCATCCAGAGTAACGCGCGTGTGGAGTTCCAGGCGATCGCGTCCGAATTCCAGCAGCTCCGGTTCACCGCCGTCGGCGGTATCGATCGCTACGATACGGAAGGACAGATCCTCTCGCCCGGCTTCCTGCAGTTCGAGCCGAACGACAACCTGCTCGGTACCGCCGTCCAGTCGCAGATCAACAGCCGTCAGTGGAACGCCACCGTCAGCGGCACCTACGCGATCAATCCGGCATCACTGCCGTTTTCTTCGACGACCGTCGTCGGCTACACGCTCGAGAACCAGAAGCTGAACCTGCTGCAGGTGCAGTCGCGCGGTCTCGTGCCGGGTATCCCGAACATCGGCAGCGGTGTCGTCGCCACGACGCAGAATCGCAACCAGTTCCGCGATCAGGCGATCTATGCACAGCAGGACTTCCTCGCCTTCGACGAGCGCCTGTTCCTGTCGGCCGGTGTCCGTGCCGACCGCTCCAGCGCCAACGGTGACGTCGAAAAGTTCTTCGTCTTCCCGAAGTACCAGGCATCGTACCGTTTCGTGAATGCCGTGCCGCAGGTGGACGAGTTCAAGTTCCGCGCAGGTCTCGGCGAGTCGGGCAACCGGCCGGCCTATGGCGATCGCGACATCATCCTCGGCAACAACGGCCAGATCAGCGGCCAGAATGGCTACGGCAACGCGGCAACGCAGGGCAACCCGAACATCCAGCCCGAGCGGATGCGCGAGCTCGAATACGGCGTCGATGCCCGCATGTTCGGCGGACGCCTCGGTCTCGAGTACACGCGCTTCGATCGCAAGATCTCCGACGCGCTGCTGCCGCTGGCCGTCGCACCGACGCTCGGTTTCTCGAGCTTCCTGGGCAACGGCGTGCGTCTGCGGAGCACGGGTAACGAAGCAGCGGTCGACGTGAGCGTCATCCAGCGCCCCGGCTTCAGGTGGACCACGCGTGCCACGTATTTCAACGTCAAGGAACGCATCGAGGACCTGCCGGTCCCCGCGTTCTTCCTGCCCAACTCCGGCTTCGGTGCCTCGTTCGGTCGGACGCGCATCGGTGTGGGCCTGCCGACGAACAACATCTGGGGCCGCAAGGTGCTCTACCGCCCGGTGCTGGCTGCCGGCGGCGCACGGATCCCGAATGCGGCGGGCGGTGACTCAGTCCGTCTCGCGCTCGTGGACACGTTGATTGCCAACGGCACGCCGAAGTTCCTGATGTCGTTCTTCAACAACTTCGAGGTCGGACGCTTCACGCTCAACGTGCAGGTCGACTACCGCAAGGGTGGCTTCCTCTCGAACGTGACGCAGGTCAACTACGACGACGCGCAGACCTCGCGCGACTTCGACAACGCATCGCCGTGCCGTGGTGCCACGCTGCCGACCAATCCGACAGCCGCCACCAGCACGCTCTGCCTTCTGCCTGACGGCTCGCTCAACTCCGCCAGTCCGACGTCAACGCTCGGCGAGTACCGCCGTGAGTTGCTTGGCGCCGGTGTCGCCTCGCCGTACGTGCAGGATGGGTCGTTCGTGAAGCTCCGTGAAGTGACGCTCGCCTATGCGTTCTCGCAGACGACGGCGCGCCGCATCTTCGGCAGCCGCGCCAGCGACGTGCGACTCAGCCTCACGGGGCGCAATCTCCTGACGAGCACCCCGTATTGGGGCGCCGATCCGGAAGTCAGCAACTTCGGCAACCAGCCGGTTCGTGGATTCGTGGACCTCGCGCCATTCCCGCCGAGCCGCACGTTCTTCTTCAACATCGATGTGGGGTTCTAAGGCGATGATCGCCAACTCAACCCGGTTCCGGCGCCTCTGTCAGGCGCTGCCGCTGGCCGCACACGCGGCCACGACTCTCGTCGGCTGCAAGGCCGACACCGTTCTCAACGCCAACACCCCAACGCGCGATGCCATCGACGCCGACGTGCGCACCGCGATGCAGATCCGCGCATCGGGTTCGCTTGCGCTGCAGCGCGCGTTGGCTGCGGGCTTCATCAGCGACGTGGGGATTCTTGGGCGCGAAAGCCTGAACTACACCGGCACCGAAGCGCGCAACACCACGGAGTATCTGCGCGCTGCCGCGCTCACCAACGCGTCGTTCCTCTCGGCCTCGACGTGGGCCGCACGGTACCGCAGCATGGCCAGTCTCCGCGATCTGGCGGCACTGTCCGATCAGGAAAGCGGTAACACGCTGACCCCCACAGAGCGGTCGGCCGTGAAGGGCTTCGCCAACACGCTCTGGGCGCTGGACATGTATTACGTCATCGCCACGCGTGACACGATCGGCGCACCGACGGAACTCGTCATCGCGCGCGATTCGGCGGCGCCGTTCCAGCGCCGTGACTCGGTGTATCGCTTCGTGCTGGGTAAGCTCAACGAGGCCCGGACGCAGCTCCAGGGCGGCGGTGGCAGCTTCCCGTTCCAGCTGAGCAATGGCTTTGCCGACTTCACCACGCCGTCGGCGTTCCTGCGGTTCAACCGCGCGCTCTACGCACGCGTTTCGGTGGAATACGGCACGATCCTCGGTGGTTCGGCAGGCGCTCCGTTCTTCACGCAGGCGCTCACCGCGCTGAACGAGTCGTTCCTCGACACGAGCGCACCGCTCACGCTCGGCGCGTACTACGTGTACAGCACGGCGTCGGGCGATGCGCTCAACGGCATCAGCCCGCAGGTCTCTCCCGACCAGCTGGCGCACCCGTCGATCGAGGCTGATGCGGCGCAGCAGACGCGTCCCGGAGGCGCTGTGGATTTCCGCTACGCCGCGAAGGTGACCAAGCTGGCCACCCCGCGCGTCGCACCGCAGACCGCCGGTATCACCACGGACCTGCAATTCACGATCTACCCGACGAACACGTCGCGCATCCCGATCATCCGCAACGAGGAGCTGATCCTGCTCCGCGCGGAAGCCAATCTCGGGTTGGGCAACTTCGCGGTGGCCATCAACGACATCAACTTCATCCGGGTCAATTCGGGTGGCGTGGGGATTTCGTTGCTGACGCCGGCGAGCGGCGCGACGGCCATCACCACCGAGGTGCTCCGGCAGCGCCGGTTGTCGCTGTTGTTCGAGGGACATCGGTGGGTCGACCTCCGCCGGTACGGCCGTCTGAGCGAGCTGCCGCTCGACCAGCCGTCGCACATCCGGGTCGCGGCCGTTTCGGTGCCGCAGGCGGAGTGTGATGCCCGGGCGAACATCATCCGTCGCCTTGGCGCGTCGGCGAACGCGCCCTACACCGGGCTGGCTGCCCCGACGTGCCCTGGCTTGATCCTTTAAAAGCAAACCAGTAATGCAGGGGCAATCACGAAGCGCCCCCGGCCAGCATGTGGCCGGGGGCGCTTTCGTCGTGGTGTCCTGACAGTTCGGAAGCGCGGGCGTGTCGCACAATTGTCGGCGAAACGACCGCCGCCGGATCCAACCACGACGACCGCGCAAGGATCGGCGCGCGTCGGCGAAAGTCGGCGTCGTCAGGCACGAGAGGTGACTTTAATAGCAAGAATCTTGTCACGTGTATTTGACACATCGTGAAACTGCTGCGATTGTCACAGGTACATCACGCGTGACATTCCACGGCGACGAGGCCGATGATCAGGCGCGTGGCGGAGTTCGGCCATCCATCCTGTGGAGGAAGTTCCGTGGGTCTCATCCGTCGGGGAGCTACCGTACTAGCGCTGTTGACGCTAGCGGCAGGCCAGCTGATTGCGCAGCGACGCGTCAGCGGCAAGGTCACAGAGGAAGGCAGCGGCACACCGCTGTCGAACGTCAGCGTGCAACTCGTCGGCACGACGAGCGGCGCCTACACCAGCGAAGCTGGCACGTACTCGCTGATGGTGCCGAACGGCGCCGTCACGTTGCGCGTGCGTCGCATCGGCTACCAGCTGAAGACCATCCTGATTGCAGCAGGCAGCAGCACGGGTGACGTCGCGCTCCGAAAGGACGTCTTGCAGCTGGAAGGCATCGTGGTCACGGGGCAGCAGGGCACGCTGGAGCGGAAGAACGCGGCAACGGCCGTCGTCTCAGTCGGTGGTGAGGCGCTGTCGGCCGTGCCATCGAACTCGCTCGATCAGGCGCTGCAGGGCAAGGTGCTCGGCGCCCGCATCAACCTGAACTCCGGCGCACCGGGCGGCGGTGGTCAGATCCAGATCCGCGGCGTGACCTCGATCCTTGGCAACGGCCAGCCGTTGTTTGTGATCGACGGCGTCGTGATGTCGAACGCCGCGATCAACAGCGGCGCGAACGCCATCACGGCCGCAGCGGGCGGTAGCAACAGCTCGGGCCAGGACAACCCGACGAACCGCCTCGCGGACATGAACCCCGCAGAAATCGAGGACGTGCAGGTGCTGAAGGGTGCCGCAGCGGCCTCGCTCTACGGGTCACGCGCCACAAACGGTGTGGTGCTGATCACGACCAAGCGCGGCAAGGCTGGTGCACCGCGGTGGTCGTTCACACAGCGCGTGGGCCAATCGTCGCTCCTGCGTGGCGTTGGCCAGCGCCAGTTCCGTGACACGACGTCGGCGCTCGAGGCAGCAGGTGCATCGAGTGGTGCTGCGGGCAGGGCGTTGTTCCGCTCGATTTATGCGGCCAACGGCAACACGATTCCTTACAACGATTTCAACTCGCAGCTGTTCGGCGAGAAGCAGCTCGGCTACAACTCGGCGCTGCAGGTCAGCGGTGGCACGGCAGATGGTGGCACGCGCTACCTCGCCTCGGTCAGCCGCCAGCTGGAAGGTGGCATCGCGCAGAACACGAACGCGCTTCGTGACAACGCGCGAATCAACATCGACCATGCGATGACCAGTCGCATCTCGGCCAAGCTCGATCTCGGTATCACGCGAAACAATGCGAACCGCGGGTTGTCGAACAACGACAACACCTATACGAGTCCGCTCTACAACTTCGCGTACACACCGAGTTTCTATAACATGAACACGGTGGACGCGAACGGAAATTACCCGCTCAACCAGTTTGCCGGCGGCGGTGGTACGAGCAGCTCCAATCCGTTCCAGACGTTCAATTCTCTCAAGAACACGGAAGATGTGTTGCGCTTCCTTGGTTCCGCATCGCTCTCGATGCAGGCCATCCAGACTGCGTCGAATCGCCTCCGCTTCGAGTATCTCGCGGGCGTCGATCAGTTCAGCCAGGACAACCAGCTGTACAGCCCGAACTTCCTGCAGTTCGAGGCGAATGACCGCCTGCCGGGTACGGCGGTGCAGAACACGACCAACAGTCGCCAGCTGAACCAGCGGCTCAGCCTGTCGTATGACTTCACGCCGGACAATCTCCCGTTCTCGCTCAGCACCGTCGCTGGTGTCACGGAAGAGCAGCAGCGTTTGAACGGGTTTCTGGTCACGGCACGAGGCCTGATCCCTTCGATCGCGAACATCAACCAGGGTACGCAGAGCACATTCCAGAATCGGACGAAGGAGATCGATCAGGCCTGGTACGTGCAGCAGTCGATCCTCGCTTTCGGCGAGCGCCTGTACCTGTCCGGCAGCATCCGCGGCGACCGCTCCAGCGACAACGGCGACTTCAAGAAGTTCTATACCTATCCTGCTGTGCTGGCTTCGTATCGCTTCGTGAGCATCCTGCCGAAGCTCGACGAGTTCAAGCTGCGCGCATCGTGGGGAGAGACGGGTAACCGCCCGACTTACGGCGCGCGGTCGATCACGATTGCCGGTGCGGGTCAGATCGCCGGCGTGAACGGTCTCGGGGTGAATACCGCGCTCGGCAATCCGAACGTGCGGCCGGAGCGCAAGACGGAGCAGGAGTATGGTTTCGATGCTCGTGGCTTCAACGGTCGCGTCGGCGTGGAAGCGACGTACTTCGACTCGAAGATCAAGGACCTGTTCCTGCAGCGGCCGCTCGCCGCAACGACGGGTCTCACCACCGAGTTCTTCAACGGCGGCGTGCTGGCGAACAAGGGCTTCGAGACAGCCGTCACGATCGAGCCGATTCGCGCCAAGGGCTTCAGCTGGGTGTCGCGGACGTCGTTCCAGCGCATCCGGAACAAGGTCGAGACGCTCCCGATTGCGCCGTTCGCCGTGGGCAGCACCGGCTTCGGTGCGTCGTATGGCCGCTCCCGCATCGCGCAGGGCGTGAGCACGACGGCGATCTGGGGCAACGCTCCCATCTACACCAAGGGCGTGTCGGGCAACGACTCGGTCTTCACGCGTGACACGGTCATCGGCGATGCCACGCCGGACCACGAAATGTTCTTCACGAACACCTTCGTCGTCGGCCGCTTCTCGCTCGGCGTCCAGGTTGACTGGCGCAAGGGCGGTGACCTGTCCAGCATGTCGAACAACCTGTACGACGAAGGCCTGAACTCGCGCGACTTCGACGATCCGTCGCCGTGCCGCGGCCAGACCGCGAGCAACCGCCGATGTGTCATCGTGACCGGCGTCAACCAGACTGCGCTGGTCGATGTCTCACCCACGGCGAGGCTCGGTGAGTATCGCTACGAGTGGTGGAACGGTGGCAACAACACCGCCTCGTATATCCAGGACGGCAGCTTCGTGAAGCTGCGTGAGGTGACGCTGACCTACGCCGTTCCGGCGAAGTTCACCCAGCGGTACCTCGGCACGCGCTTCAGTGACGTGCGCGTCAACGTGACGGGCCGAAACCTGCGCACCTGGACGAAGTACTGGGGTGCCGATCCGGAAGTGAACAACTTCGGCAACAACAACGTCGGCCGCTTCGTCGACCTCGCACCGTTCCCGCCGACGAAGAACATCTCCTTTGGCATCGACTTCGGGTTCTGAGCCATGACAACATCGTTTGCAGCTTCGCTGCGCCAAACAATTCGACTCGGTGATGGCATGATTCGCCACTCTGTCGCTGCGGCACTTGCGGTCGGTCTGCTTGCAGGGTGCAATGCCGACGCCTTGAACGTTCCCAACTTCAACTCGGTCCAGACGACGACGACGCCGGATGTGGCGTTGATCCAGAACCTGGCCAGCGGAATCCTGATCAACCAGCGCGGGTCGCTGACCGGCTTCTACAACGATGCCGGTGTGCTGGGTCGTGAGTCGTTGAACTACTTCTCGACCGACGGACGGACGGTCACGAATTATCTCACCACGCCCGTGCTGGACAACGCAGGCTTCGCAAGCGGCGGCTGGAACCCGCGCTTCACGAACATGCGGAACACGATCAACTTCATCAACATCGTCGATGCAGCGACGTTCCTGACTGCGGCCGAGAAGAGCGCCGCCAAGGGGTTCGCGAAGACGTTCCGCGGTCTTGACGTGCTGTACGTGCTGAGCCAGCGCGACAGCATCGGCATGCCCGTCGAGATCGACGCCGAGACGAACGCAACGAAGCCGTTCGTCAGTCGCGACTCCGCGTACAAGTTCGGTATCGCCATGCTGAACGAAGGCGCTGCTGATCTCGCCGCTGGCGGTGCATCCTTCCCGTTCGTGCTGCCGGCTGGTTTCTCGGCGTTCAGCACGCCGGCGAATTTCCTGAAGCTCAACCGGGGCGTCGCCGGCCGGGCCAATGTGTACTACGCCACGCTGGGCGGGGGCACGGCGGCATGGAACGCCGCGCTGACGGCACTCAACGCCAGCTTCATTTCCCTGTCGGCGTCCGATTTCAACGTCGGCGCATACTGGAACTACTCGTCGTCAGCTGGCGACGCGTTGAATCCGATCAGCAACGCGCAGGCACCGGACCAGGTCGCACATCCGGCACTCGCGACCGATGCGCAGAGCAACGCCGGTGTTCCCGACCTCCGCTTGACGGCGAAGACCACGACGATTCCACCCAAGTCGCCACCTGGCAACGCCGGTATTCCGAGCGCCCTGGGCTGGAAGATGTATCCGACGAGCACCACGCCGGTCGCGATCATCCGGAACGAGGAGCTGATTCTGCTTCGTGCCGAAGCGAACATCGGGCTCGGCAACCTCGGCGCAGCACTCACGGACATCAACTTCGTCCGCGTGAACAGCGGCGGTCTCGCTCCCCTTGGCGCATTTGCCAATGCGAACGACGCCATCACGGCCGTGCTGTACGAGAAGCGCTACTCGCTGATGTGGGAAGGCAGCCGCTGGGTCGACGTCCGTCGCTACGGTCGTCTCACCACTCTGCCGCTGGATCTTCCGACGCACTTCCGCATCAAGGTGCAGCCGGTGCCACAGGCCGAGTGCCTGTTCCGCAACCGCCTCGATGCAGCGCTCAAGGGTGTTGGCTGCCCGTGATGCACAGTCAGGGTGTGACGGCGCCGATCGCAGTGTCGTGACACCCTGAGGATCGACAAAAACGGCGGCCTGCTCGAGTCACCGAGCAGGCCGCCGTTTTGCTGTGCCGTTCAGAGTGCCGTTCAGAGCGCCTTCCGGATCGCCGCCGTCAGATTCTGCCCGCCGCCGCTGCCGGTGTACACCACCTTCCCCGCGCGGTCGATCACGACGATGTAGCTCGTCGCCGGCACGTCGTACGCATCCACCGCCGTGCCGGTGCGATCGTACAGCATCTCCACCGGCATGCGATGCACCTGCAGATACCGCCGCACCCGCTCCGGCGTCTGGTTAGCGCTCACGGCCACGCCCACGAACTTGACCTGCCGCCCGAACTGCTGCGCCACCTTCTGCAGTTCCGGCTCGAGCGCCTTGCAGTTGCTGCACCAGCTGGCCCAGAACTCGAGCACCACGGGCTGCGTGCCGATCCACTTCGAGAGCTGCGCCGGCTTGCCGTCCAGCGTCTCGAGCATCGCGTTCGGGGCGATATTGCCCACTGCAATTCCGGATTCCTGCGCGCTGGCGATCGCCGGTGCGAACACCGCTGCGGCGAGCACCATCCGTCGGACAAAAGACAATGACATGAATCGTGTCGGTAAGAGTCGTATCAACGTCCATCTGCGCTCGGCTGCGCCGAGACCGGCGCAGTGCAGCAGACGAACAGGTCAGAACATCAGCTTGCCCATTTCGATCAGGTAGTACTCCGCCACGCCGATCATCAGCACGGCGAACACCCGCTTCACCCACAACATCCAGACCCCGCTGCGCGGCAGCTTCGATGAGGCGCCGGAGGTGAGACCGACCACCACCAGCAGCGAACACATGCCCAGCGAAAAGACGAACAGGTACACGAAGCCCAGCACCGCACTCCGGGTCGTAGCCACCCACGTCAGGACGCTCGCCATGACCGGTGCGCCGCACGGGGCGGCGACCAGCCCCGACATTGCACCCATCACGAACGCGCCGCCCCAGCCGCCGTTCTGGCCGGCCGCCGTCGCCCGCGTCATCAGCCACGCCGGCAAACGGATCGGCAATACATCCAGCATGCTCAGCGCCGCCAGAATCAGCACGTTCGCCATTGCGAAATAGAGCCACGGGTTGGTGCTGATCTCGCCGAACATGCTGCCCGTCAGGCCCGCCACGAGGCCCAGCAGGGAATACACCAGAGCGAGGCCAACGACGTACGCCATCGTCAGGGCGAGGGTCCGCCGCTTGGTCGCGCCCCCCTCCGCCGACTGCGCTCCGCCCACGATCGCCGCGGTGATCGGGATCATCGGATAGATGCAGGGCGTGAGCGACGTGAGCACGCCGGCCAGGAACACGAGGGGCAGCGCGGTCAGCGGGGAGGAGCCGAGCTGCGCGGGAAGGTCGGAGAAGTTCACTGCGAGGGCGACAGGGGAGGCGGGTCGGGCGGATGGCCAGCCCGACCGGATGGCATGAAGCCCCATCCGGCACGACTGAATACTGCCGCACCGGAGGCTCCGGCGCTGGACTCCGGGGCTAACTTGTGGATTCGTGCGCTCGTGCCACGCCCGCCGCGGCAGCGTCGCCCCAGACATCCCCGATTTTCTCAAGAGACCCGTGGCTCCACAGTTCATCTACGTCATGAAGGGCCTGAAGAAGGTGGTGCAGCCTTCGAAGGTCATCCTCGACGACATCTGGCTCTCGTTCTACCCCGGCGCCAAGATCGGCGTCCTCGGCGGCAACGGTGCCGGCAAGAGCTCCCTGCTGCGCATCATGGCCGGGGTGGACACCGAGTTTCAGGGCGAAGCCTGGGCACACAAGGGCACGAAAATCGGCTATCTGGAGCAGGAGCCGGAACTCGATCCCACGCTCGACGTGCGCGGCAACGTGGAGGTCGCGGTGAAGGACCAGCGCAAGCTGCTCGACCGGTTCAACGAGATCAGCATGGCCTTCGGCGAGCCGATGGACGATGCCGCGATGGACAAGCTCCTCGCTGAACAGGCGCGCGTGCAGGAGCAGATCGACACGCTCGACCTGTGGAATCTCGACAACAAGGTCGAGATCGCGATGGACGCACTGCGCTGTCCGCCGCCCGATGCGCCGGTGACGAACCTCTCCGGTGGTGAACGTCGTCGCGTGGCCCTCTGTCGCGTGCTGCTGGAGCAGCCCGACATGCTGCTGCTCGACGAACCGACCAACCATCTCGACGCCGAAAGTGTCGCGTGGCTCGAGCGGTACCTCGCGGAGTTCCCCGGTACCGTGATCGCGATCACGCACGATCGATACTTCCTCGACAACGTGGCGCAGTACATCCTCGAGCTCGACCGCGGCAAGGGCATCCCGTGGGAAGGGAACTACACCGGCTGGCTGGAGCAGAAGGCAGCACGCCTGCGCATCGAGGAGAAGAAGGAAAGCCAGAAGGTCAAGACGCTCGACCGCGAGCTGGAATGGGTGCGAATGGCGCCGAAAGCCCGTCAGGCGAAAAACAAGGCGCGTCTGCAGGCGTACGAGGACCTGGCCGGCGAGATGGGCCAGGAGCGCGCCTTCAACCACGAAATCGTGATTCCGCCGGCGCCCCGGCTTGGCGCTGACGTGGTGATCGCCAAGGGGTTGAAGAAGGCGTTCGGTGACCAGCTGCTGTACGACAACCTGAGCTTCGATCTCCCACGCGCCGGCATCGTCGGGATCATCGGTCCCAATGGCGCGGGAAAGACGACGCTCTTCCGGATCATCAACGGCAGTGAGAAGCCCGACGGCGGCGCGCTGACGCTCGGCTCGACGGTGCAGATCGGGTACGGCGACCAGAGCCGCACGCTGGACGGCGCGCGCACGGTCTGGGAAGAGCTGAGTGGCCGGCGCGAGATGATCCAGGTGGGCACCCGCGAACTCAACTCGCGCGCCTACCTGAGCGGCTTCAACTTCCGCGGTCCCGATCAGCAGAAGCTGGTGGCGAATCTGTCCGGCGGTGAGCGCAACCGCCTCTTCCTCGCCAAGACGCTGATGAGTGGCGGCAACCTGCTGATGCTCGACGAGCCGACGAACGATCTCGACGTCGACACGTTGCGTGCGCTGGAGGATGCGCTGCTGGACTTCAGCGGCTGCGCCGTGGTCATCACGCATGATCGCTGGTTCCTCGATCGCATCGCCACGCACATCCTCGCGTTCGAGGGCGATTCGGAGACCGTCTGGTTCGAGGGCAATTACGGGGCGTACATCGAGGACCTGAAGCGCCGGAAGGGCGCGGATGCCGACCAGCCGCACCGGCTGCGCTACAAGAAGCTGACGCGGTGATCACGCGGCGGATGGCGCGGGTGTAACGGCAACTGTGCACGGCAGTGGCCGGGCGCAATCCGCTCGCCGAGTCATGGATTGAACCAATGGGAGTCGCCACGTTGTGGCGCTCCGTCGTGACGTCTACAGAAAAGGACTGAACACGATGGTCCTTGACCCGTCAGCGCCCGAGCAGCGGATTCGACCAGCGCAATCCGCGAAATCGGGAAAAGTCGCCATCGGCTGATTCGAGCTCGGCGCCATGCTCGATGGCGAGAGCGGCGAGGTGTGCGTCGGTCGTGAGATTGCCAGCCGCGCCGGACTCCGTGACGAGCGCACGGAGAATGCTCCAGTGCCGTTCACCTGCTGTGATCAGTGCGACCGCTGGCAGCGCCAACCAGCCGTCGATGATCGACAGTGCTCGCTCGGCGCTCATGGGCCGTTCGAAAATGCGAGGCTGCGTCGACAGCCGCACGAAGCCAAGAATGACGCTCCACGACAACGCGAACGTCTCGTCTCCGCTGAGGCGCGTTTCGAGCCATCGACGCGCGGCGACGTGCTGCGGCGCATCGCGGTTGACGGCATACACCAACAGGTTGAGATCCGCGACCTTCACGTCATTTCCGCTGCTGCAGATCGCGGAGATGCTCGTCATCCTCGAGCGCCGTGGCGACGGCGAGCGCCTTGGTGAGATCGAAGCGCGGCTCGCCCATGGATACGGGTTCGACGCGATAGACCGCCGCGGGTTCCGAAACGCGCGCCGTCAGTCCGGCCCGGATGACCGTGTTCAGCAGCGCCTTCACCGTCGTGCCGCGTCGCACGGCTTCGAGTCGCAGCTGCTCGAGCAGCGCCGGGTCGAGATCAACGGTGGTTCTCATCCCGTGATGCTAACGCATCAAAATGATGATGTCAACACATCGTACCGGCAGACGAGAACATCCGGCCGGGTACTTGACTATATGGCTGTATAGTTGCTTAGTTCTGCTCATGAATGCGCATCTGTCACACCACCCATGATCCTCGTCGGCTACGCACTGGCCGCCCTCGTCGGCATCTCGCTGGGCCTCATGGGCGGCGGCGGGTCGATCCTGACCGTCCCGATCTTCGTCTACGTGCTCGGCTACGACCCCAAGCTCGCCATCGCGATGAGCCTGCCCGTCATCGGCATCACCAGCCTCGCCGGCGCGGCGGGGCACTGGCGTGCGGGCAACGTGCACCTGCGCACCGCGGTCACCTTCGGCGTCATCGCGATGGTCGGCGCATTTGCCGGCGCTCGCGCCGCACGGCTGCTCAGCGGCGGTGTCCAGCTCGCGCTGCTGGCAGTGATCATGCTGCTGGCTGCCATGATGATGTTCCGCTCAGCGCAGCGCACGCCCATCGACGGCGGTGGCAGCGAGACGCACTCGCGCGACATGCCCGTGGCGCTTTTGGTGCCGGTCGCGCTGGCCGTCGGCGTGATCACGGGGCTGGTCGGCATCGGCGGCGGATTTCTGGTGGTGCCGGCGCTGGTGCTGCTGGCACGTGCGCCGATGAAGCAGGCGGTCGGCACATCGCTGCTCGTGATCGCGATGAACTCGCTCTCGGGTTTCGCCGGCTACATCGGGCAGGTGCAGGTGCCGTGGCTCTTCGTCTCGATCTTCACCACCATCGCCGTGGCAGGAATTCTCGTCGGCACCTGGGGCACGAGGTACGTGTCGCCACGCGCACTCAAGCAGGGGTTCGCGGTGTTCCTGGTCGTGATGGGGTCGTTCATGCTGTACCGCAATCGCGCCGTGTTCCAGCCGGGACCGACGGCGCCTCACGCCGCACTGCCGCGCACCATGCGCGCTCCGGTCATGCACAGCGGCGCTCCGTCGTTCCACGACACTTCCGGATCAGACCATGCTGCTTAAGCGCTTCTACGACACCAGTCTCGCACAGGCGAGTTATCTCATCGGCTGCCAGAAGACCGGCGAGGCCATCGTCATCGACGCCAATCGCGACGTGGCGCAGTACATCGCGGCTGCAGCCGACGAAGGGGTGCGGATCACGCACGTCAGCGAAACGCACATTCACGCGGACTTCGTGTCGGGGAGCCGCGAGCTCGCACACCGTACCGACGCACAGCTGCTGCTGTCCGATGAGGGTGACGCCGACTGGAAGTACGCCTTCGCCGCCGATTCGAACGCGATACTGCTGCATGATCACGACGTGTTCATGATCGGCAACCTCCGCTTCGAGGTGCTGCACACGCCGGGGCATACGCCCGAACACATCGCGTTCATGGTGACCGACACGCCGGCCTCGTCACAGCCGATCGGCGTGCTGACGGGTGACTTCGTGTTCGTCGGTGACGTGGGTCGCCCCGACCTGCTCGAGAAGGCGGCGAAAGTGATGAACACGATGGAGGCCGGCGCTCGCACGCTGTTCCGCAGCCTGCAGCGCTTCAGGCAGCTTCCCGAACATCTGCAGATCTGGCCCGGCCATGGCGCCGGCTCGGCCTGCGGCAAGGCGCTCGGCGCGGTGCCGACGTCCACGCTCGGGTACGAGAAGATCGTGAACTGGGGACTGCGCATCGACGATGAGCAGGAGTTCGTGAATGCGGTGCTCGAAGGTCAGCCGGAGCCGCCGAAGTACTTCGCGGAGATGAAGCGCATCAACAAGACGGGGCCGGCCATTCTCGGCGGTTTCGCGCGTCCTGCGGCGTTGCAGGTCGGTGCACTCGATGCACTGCTGACGTCGGGTGCTGCGATCATCGACATGCGACCAGCGGATGCATTTGCACGCGCGCTGATTCCCGGGACGATCAACATTCCGCTCGGTCGCAGCTTCAACACGTGGGCAGGGTGGCTGTTGTCGTACTCCGCCGATGCGTACGTGATCGTCGATGACGGAAACATCGACAGCGTCGTGCGTGACCTGGCCATGATCGGACTCGATCGTGTGGCGGGATACTTCACGACGGATGTGGTAGCGGCGTGGCAGGCTTCGGGGAAGACGCTCGACGGTATCACGCAGCGGACACCGGCCGACGTGGCGTCGATGATGGCTGATGGAGGCGTGACCGTGCTCGACGTGCGTGGCGCGACCGAGTACGAAGCAGGCCATCTGCACGGTGTACGGAACATTCCGGTGGGGTACCTGACCGAGCACCTTGGCGAACTGCCGCGCGACGGCGCGCTGGTGCTGCATTGTCAGGGCGGTGCCCGATCGGCCATCGCGGCGAGCGTCTTGCGGTCACGCGGCTTTGCCAACGTGATCAACATGACCGGTGGATTCGGCGCCTGGGATGCTGCCGGCTTGCCGGTGGAGCATGGGAACGCCGTCGCGACTGCGGCACACTGACACACGAACGACCTTCACTTTTCACGGAGCACTTCGTTCATGGCACCCAAGAAGATGACGCCGGAATTGCTCGCGCTCGTCGCGGAGCGATTCAAGGCATTGGGAGAACCCGCACGCCTGAGCATCCTCAGCGTGCTGCGCGACGGGGAGGCCACGGTGAGTGAACTCATCGAGGCGACGGCGATGGGTCAGGCCAACGTGTCCAAGCACCTGCAGCTGCTGCACACGCTGGGCTTCGTGGCCCGGCGCAAGGACGGCCTGTTCGTGTATTACGCTCTGGCTGACGAGAGTGTCTTCCAGCTCTGTGACATCATGTGCGGGCGGATTGCCGAAGAGACCAGACAGCGGGGGCGTGCACTTGCAGGCCGTTGAGACGATGCGCGTGCTGCCGTGGTACGTGGCAGGACCACTGATCGGATTGTTCGTGCCGGTGCTGTTGCTGGTGGGCAATCGCATGTTCGGCGTGAGCGGCAACCTGCGACACATGTGCGCCGCCGCACTGCCTGCGCGCCGTGCTGACTTCTTTCGCTACGACTGGCGTGGCGTCGGCGGGTGGAATCTCGCGTTCGCCGTCGGTGTGCTGCTGGGCGGTCTGATCGTGGGTCTGCTCACGCCGGACGGTGCGCGGCTGGCATTGTCGCCGGCGGCGATCGACAGTTTCGCGGCGCTCGGCATTCACGACACCACCGGTCTCGTGCCGGCTGAGCTGTTCAGCTGGCAGATGCTGCTGACCGCGCGTGGTGCGCTGATGATGATCGGCGGTGGTCTGCTGATCGGATTCGGCACCGCGTACGCCGGCGGCTGCACGTCAGGGCACGCCATCACCGGACTCGCGGATTTTCAGCTGCCGTCGCTGATCGCCGTGATCGGATTCTTCGCCGGTGGCCTGCTCAGCACGTGGGTGGTGTTGCCACTGCTGCTGCGTGGAGGACTGTGACGATGACCGCTGCCAACACGACGCAGGTCGCGACACCTGTCGCACGCGCATCGTCACGAAGCTCGGTGAAGGCGCTGGTCGTGTACCTGTCGCTGGGTGTGCTCTTCGGCGCGGTGCTGATGAAGGCCGAGGTGGTCTCGTGGTTCAGGGTGCAGGAGATGTTCCGGTTGCAGTCGCCGCACATGTACCTGACCATCGTCTCCGCGATCGCGACGGCTGCGATCTCTCTGCAGGTGATCCGTCGGATGAACATCACGACGCTGGCGGGCGACGCGATCGTGGTGCCGCCGAAGGTGATGGGGAGCGGCGCCCGCTACGCCGCGGGAGGCACGATGTTCGGCCTTGGCTGGGGGCTGGTCGGCGCCTGCCCGGCACCGCTGTTTGCGCTTTTCGGAAGCGGGCTCTCGGTCTTTGCGGTGATCATCGTGAGCGCACTGGTCGGCACCTGGGTGTACGGGGTGATGCGCCCCCGACTGCCACACTGACCTGTGACGGGGAACACGGAGATGGCCATCGCCATTTCCGCCTCAGGCCGGGACGGGCTAGTTTTGCTGCATCCTTCCATCAGTTCACAGTTTTTGGAGCCCGCATGCGTTCTGTTCGCCTTGCCTCGCTGCTGATCGCCGCCGTCCTGCTGACCACGGCGTGCGAAAAGACCGGTGACATCCCGGGTGGTCGTGGCGACTCGGCCACGCCGTACGGTGGCGCCGATGCCAGCGCCAACGGGTCGGTCGGCAGCACGCCCGGCTACCTGAACGCCGCCGGTGCGGACAAGAATCCGAACGCCGGCAAGCCCGCCGCGGCGCCAGCAGCAGCAGCGCCAGCGGCGACCGCGCCCGACACCACCATGAAGTCCATGCCACACTGAGACGTGATTGCGAACCAGCCGTGATCAAGTCGCGGCTGGGGCCACTACACTTTTCAGTCGGGTGCCGACAGTTTGTCAGTCAGTGATGGGGTGTAGGTCAATGGCAGACCACCCGGCTGTTAACCGGGATGTTGCAGGTTCGAGTCCTGCCGCCCCAGTGTCGCAAAAATCAGAAACGGCCATCCCGGAATACGGGGTGGCCGTTTCTGTTTGGACATCATCAACTGTTATCGCGGAGAGCGCGGAGGGGCGGAGGGACGCGGGGAACGGCGATTGCTGATGTGAACTGCGTGCGCAGAACGAGCATTCACACAGCGCAGACAGTCCCAAACCTTTGCAGTTCTCGGTGTTCCTCCGCGATCTCCGCGAAAACAGTTGCAGTCAAACTGCATCCGAGAGCGACGTGAAGTTGAAGTCGCGCGCCTTGAGCAACGGCATCACGCATGGAATCAGCGCCTCGATGCCAGCCACGCGTTCCTGCGGGCCGAGTGCGTCGAGGTTGTTGAGCATGAACAGCGGACTTTCGTTGAAGCGCATGTTCTTGATCGACTTGGTGATCTTGCCGTTCTCGATCAGGAACGTGCCGTCGCGCGTGAGGCCGGTGTAGAGCAGCGTGCGCGGGTCCACTTCGCGAAGGTACCAGAGCCGCGAGACCAGAATGCCGCGTTGCGTGCCCGCGATCATCTGCTCGCGCGACGTGTCACCACCGGCGAGCACGATGTTGTTGGCGCCGCCCGTCGGCTGCTTGCCCTGCTTCTTCGCCCAGAACCGACCGTACTGCATTTCCGTCAGCACGCCCTTGTCGATCCAGTTGCGTCGCGTGAGCGGAAAGCCTTCGCCGTCGAACGGATCGCAGAGAATTTTCGGATCATACGGATCGCTGTAGAGCGACACGCGCGCGTCGGCGATCTTCTCGCCGATCTTGTTGCCGCCACCCTGCTTCACGAACGGCGAGCGACCTTCGTCGGCCGCGCGCGCATCGGCGTAGAACGCCACCAGTGACACGAGATCACCGACCGCTTGCGGCTCGAGAATCACGGTGTAGCGACCCGGTTCGATCGCCACCGGATTGCGCGACAGCTCAGCCTTCTCGATGGCGCGCTCTCCGATCTTCGCAAAGTCGATCGTCGAGAACTTCGGCTCCTCGGCGCCGGCCCATCCCGACCCGGTGCCGTCAGCCGTGCGGACCGTCAGCGTGTAGTTCGCCTTCGTGCCGCGGTGGTACTGAAACATCCCCGCGTTGTTGCCGATCGAGTTGATGTTGCAATCCACCTGCAGGAAGCCGGCGGCCTGCAGGTTGCCGCGCGCGCGTGCAGGTCCGAGTGCCGTCATCGCCGCCTTCGCACCGGCAGCGGCATCGAGCTGGAACGTTGCCTCATCCCACGCCGCTATGACCGGCGCGATGTTCTGCCGTGCCAGCCGCGGCATCGCTTCGGGATCGTCGGGCGCAAGCTTCGCGATCGCCTCGGACTGCCGCACCGCGCGTTCGATGCCTTCAGGCGAGATGTCGTTCGTGGTGGCGACGGCGTGCTTCGGCCCGTAGCTGGACGACACCACCAGCGAGAGGTCGTTCACGAGTCCGGCGGTGGACATCTGGTTCGCGGCGAATCGCACGTTGCGCTGGCGGCCGCCGCCCAGATTCACTTCGATGGCATCGGCCTTCGACAGCTTCACGGCCGTCTCGATGATGCGCTGCGCCTCGTCGCGCGAGACGAGTTCCTCGGCGGCGTCCAGCAGGCGCTTCGGCGCGCGGGGATCGAATCGCGATGTCATGCCTTGCGTCCCGTGTTGATGACGTTGATCTGACGATGGCGCGTGGGCGGGCAGCCATGGCTCACGGCATTCACCTGGCCCGGCTGACCCTTGCCGTCGAAGAAGCTGGAGCCGAGTTCGTAGCTCTTCTTGCCGCCGAGCATGTCGAGCGCATTCCAGAACTCCGGCGTGCGCATCTGGTAGGCCACGTCTTTCAGCATGCCGGTGACCTTGCCGCCGCGGATTTCATAGAAGAGCTGACCACCGAACTGCGAGTTGTAGCGCTGCTGGTCGATGCTGAAGCTTCCATCGCCGACGATGGCGATACCCTTGTCGGTCTGCGCGATGATGTCCTCGAAGCTCTGCTCCTTCGTGCCCGGCAGCACGGAAACGTTCGGCATGCGCTGGAACTGCACGCTGCTCCAGCTGTCGCCGTAGCTGCAGCCGTGACTGCGTACCGGCTTGCCGTTCTTGCCGTTCTTGTCGTACCACCACTTGAGCCAGTTGGCCTGTTCGCGCGTGGTCTGGTAATCGTTCACGACGCCATCCTTGATGATCAGGAAGTCGTCGGGCACCACGCCTTCGTCGTCGTATCCGATGGTGGCGCACCCGCCGGGCTGCGAGCGGTCGCCCTGCACGTTGAGCATCGACGGGCCGTACTTGAGCGACCCGAGCATCTTCTCGGGCGGGCTGACGAAGCTCGTGCCGGCGTAGTTCGCCTCGTAGCCGTAGGCGCGATCGAGTTCCGTGGGATGGCCCACCGATTCATGGATCGTGAGCCAGAGATGGCTCGGATGCAGCACCAGATCGTAGCGCCCCGGCTCCACCGGCTTGGCGGAGAGCTTTTCGGCCGCTTCCTGTCCCCACTTCTTCGCGTTGCCGATCATGTCGGCCTGCAAAATGTGCTCGTACCCGCGACCGGCGGGCTGCACCGTGTTGCTCCGCGTCTGGAAGTCGGTGCCGGCGGTGTTGATCGCCGTGATGCTCATCGGCGCCCAGCTGCGCACCACGGTCTGCGCGGTGACGGTGCCTTCGGTGTTGGCGTAGTTCTTCTCTTCCTTCACGAAGAACATCTGGCTGGCGACGAACTTCACACCCGGCACCTTCATCGCTTCGGCGTTGGCCTTGAGCAGCAGGTCGGCCTTTTGCTCCACCGGGATCGTCCACGGATCGATGGTGAAGCCGTTGGACCAGGTGCGTTCACCGAGCGACGGGGCAGGGGCCAGTTCCACGGCGCGGTCGCGGGCGACACGGTTGGCCTTGGCGATGGCCACCGCTTCGCGAGCGGCCAGAGCCACGCCGTCTGCGGTGAGGGTGCGCGTGGCGGCGAAGCCCCAGCAGCCGTCCACCAGTGCGCGTACGCCGCAGCCGGTGGTGTCGGTGTCGACGATCTCGATGATCTGCTGTTCGCGCGTGATCACGAAGTTGCGGCGCGTGCGGCCCACGCGGGCATCGGCGAACGAGGCGCCGGCCATCTTCGCGGAGTTGAGCGCGGCCATGAGCAGGTCCTTCGTCGGCGCGTCCATCGGCGGCTGCACATGCGGCTGCGGCGCGAGCGGTGCCAGCCTCCGCGCCATCGCCTCGGCCTCGGTGGGCAGCGAGGCGATGGCCACGGCGCCCGCGGCCATCGCACTGGTCGCCAGAAAATCCCGTCGGGTGGTCATGTCTCTGGGGTGCGGGGTGATCGATTGTCTGCGGTCGTTCGTACGCTCGAGCCGTCTCTTTGATTCATGCCGGCGTTGCATCGTTTCCAGCGGTGCCGGCGGCGCTTGGCTGCGTTGTCCGCGCCAGTTCTTGTTACAGAGGGCACGGAGGACTCAGAGGCACTGAGGGTGCCGTGGTGCATGTGGTGTCACTGCGCGTGAGCGAAAAGCTGGGGCTCACACGGGGGTAACGGGGGGACCGGGGGCTTAGGTGCGACTGGGGAGCTTAAGGCACGCGGTGGGGCATTGGAAAGGCCATAGAAACTGCGTGTGTCGGGCGCAGTCCCTACAGCTTTTCTTGCTGTCGAACCGCCTACAGCTGCACCCGCCGCGACAATCCTCTGTGCCTCTGAGATCTCCGTGATCTCTGTGCCTTCCATCCGCGCGCTCAACGCGCAGAGCCCCTCGGTCACCCCGTTACCCCCGTGTGAGCCTTCGCCGTTCAGACCGCGTCCGACAGCGACGTGAAGTTGAAGTCGCGGGCTTTGACGATCGGCATGATCTGCGTACCGGGCCCATCACTGGCAGTGCGGCGGACGGGGCCCAGTGCTTCGACGTTGTTGAGCAGGAACAGCGGACTCTCATTGAAGCGCATGTTCTTGATCGACTTGGTGATCCTGCCGTTCTCGATCAGGAAGGTGCCGTCGCGGGTGAGGCCGGTATAGCTCATCGTGCGGGGGTCGGTCTCGCGCAGGTACCAGAGCCGGGTGACCAGCACGCCGCGCTGGGTGCTGGCGATCATCGCCTCGCGCGAGGTGTTGCCGCCGCTGAGGATGATGTTGTTCGGATTGCCGGTGGCGACGAGGTTCTTTCGGGCCGCCCACGAGCGGGGCACCAGCATCGTCGCAAGTGTGCCGTTGGTGATCCATGACTGCTTTGTCAGTGGCATGCCATCGCCATCGAATGGCTGGGTGAGCACCATGCGGTCGGTCGGGTCGCTGGTCAGGCTGATCATCGGATTCACGATCGCCTCGCCCAGCTTGTTGCCGCCGCCGGCCTTGGCGAACGGGCTCCGGCCCTCGTCGGCGCTCCGGGCGTTGAAATAGCGCGGCATCAGCCCGACGAGGTCGCCCACGGCCTGCGGCTCGAGGATCACCGTATACCGTCCCGGTTCGATCGCCACGGGATTGCGGCTGCGCTCCGCTTTCTCGATCGCCTCGGCGCTGACCTTGGAAAAATTGAGTCCGCTCCACGCCACCGCATCTTCACCACTCCAGCCGGAGCCGGTGCCGTCGGACGTGCGGACAGTGAGCGTGTAGTTGGCGTTCGTGCTGCGATGGTACGCGAAGAGGCCGGCACTGGTGCCGATGGCCACTGCGTCGGCGCCTGTCACCAGGAAGCCAGCCACGGTGAGCGTGGTGCCTTTCCGGGCCGGCGCGAGCGCGGTGTTGGCGGCAGTCGTCACGGCGGCGGCGTCGAGATCAGCGGTGGTCTGATCCCACGCAGCGCTGGAGTCGGTGTAGTTCTGTGCGCCGAGGACGGGCAGCGCGTCGGCATCGTCGGGGGCGAGGCGTGCGATCGCTTCGGCCTTCCGCACCGTCCGCTCGATGCTCTCGGGCGAGAGGTCGTTGGTGGTCACGGCCGCATGCTTCCGGCCGAAGAACGAGGTGACGACCAGGGTCGTGTCTTCGACCACACCGGCGGTGGAGAGCTGGTTGGCGGCGAAGCGCACGTTGCGGGTGCGCGACGAGCGGATCAGCGCCTGCACCGCATCGGCACGGGAAGTCTTCATGACGGCTTCGATCGCCCGCTGTGCATCGGCGCGGGAGATGACGACGTCGTCGGCGGCGTAGAGCGAGCGCGGTGCGCGCGGATCCAGAAATGTCCGCGAGGCACGCGGAATGAAGATGATGCTCATGCCTTGCGCCCCGTGTTGATGACGTTGACCTGCTTGTGCCGCGTCGGGACGCAGCCGTGGGTGACGGCGTTCACCTGTCCGGGCTGTCCCTTGCCGTCGGAGAAGGTGGCGTAGAGCTCGTAGCTCTTCTGTCCGCCGAGCATGTCGAGCGCGCCCCAGAACTCGGTGGTGCGGAACTGGTAGGCCACGTCCTTGAGCTGTCCCACCACCTTGCCGCCGCGCACCTCGAGGAAGAGGGCGCCGCCAAACTGGCCGTTGTAGCGCTGCTGATCGATGGAATACGAGCCGCGGCCCATGATGGCGATGCCGCGATCGGTGGCGGCGATCAGGTCGTCCCAGCCGATGTCTTTCGCACCGGGCGTGATGGAGACGTTGGGCATGCGCTGGAACTGCACGCTGCTCCACGAATCGGCGTAGCTGCAGCCGTGGCTGCGGGTGGGCATGCCACGCTTCCTGTACCACCAGTCGAGCCACATCGCCTGTTCGCGGGTGGTCTGGTAGTCCACGAAGACGCCGTCCTTGATGATGTCGAACTGTTCCGGCTTCACGCCGTCGTCGTCGTAGCCGATGCTGGCGCAGCCGCCGGGCTGGGAGCGGTCGCCGTAGATGTTCATCAGCGACGAGCCGAACTTGAGGGCGCCGAGTGTC
>JAYWIJ010000179.1:0-9508 GCA_043788935.1 Gemmatimonadaceae bacterium
ATTCCATGATCTAGATAGATAACGAAAGACTTTTAAACAAATACCCGGCGCACCAACACGAGCCTGAGCACCTCGTCGATCGAGCAGGCATGGCGGCAGCGGAGCGGCAGTGGTTACCGCCTCCGGCAGATGCTGCCGTCCGCGGCTGCGATCGCGACGGCCACCAATATTTCGTAAGTCGTTTGAGAAAAATGACTTAACTGTGGCGCTCCATGTAGCACCACCCTTGCGCATGCACTCGGCAGACACCTGCCCCCCGTCCATGCCCCCGATCCTCAAGAACACCGGCCTGACCTCCGCCGCCGCCGCCATGCACTTCTATGAGCGGCGCCAGCAGGCCATCGCCAACAACCTCGCCAACGTCGATACCGTCGGCTTCAAGAAGGAACGGGTCTTCGCCCGCATGGTCGATGACGCCGTGGCCGCCGCCGACGCCGTCACCGACCGCTCGCAGGGCGACCTCTCCACCACCGGCAATGCCCTCGACGTGGCGCTGCAGGGCGACTCGTTCCTCGTGGTCCAGACCCCCGACGGCGAACGCCTCACCCGCGGCGGCGCACTCCGCATGGACGAGCAGCGTCGACTGGTCACGCAGCAGGGCCACCTGGTGCTCGGCGAGAACGGCCCGATCCAGCTCCCCTTCGGTGACGTCGGCATCAGCCGCAACGGCATCATCACCGTGCAGCCTCCCGTCACGGGTGACGGCTCCGGTGGCAAGAACGGCGTGAGCGCGCAGAAGCAGCGCGTCGCGCTGCGCATCGAGACGGTGCCGGCCAACGCGGTGCTGCAGCATGCAGGCGGCGGGCTGTTCCTGCCCGATGCCAATCGCAAGGCCGCCGCCGAATCCGAACGCAACGTGCTGCAGGGCGCACTCGAGGCCAGCAACGTCAACGCCATCGAGTCGCTGACCGACATGATCGAAACCTCGCGCGCCTACGCCGATGTGCAGAAGACCATCTCGGTGATGGACGACATCCGCGGCATTGCCGCCAACCAGATCGGCAAGTCCGCCTGAACCACCCAAGGAGCTCACGATGGATCCAGCACTTCGCGCCGCCGCCAGCGGCATGCGCGCCCAGCAGACCCGCCAGGAAGTGATCGCCAACAACCTGGCCAACGTGAACACCACCGGCTACAAGCGCAGCCGCGCCAACTTCGAGGACCTGCTCTACCAGACCGTCACCGGTCCGCAGGTCATCGGTGGCCCCGCCGCCAACTCACTGCCGGCGGTGCAGATCGGTCGCGGTGTGCGGCTCGCCGGCGTGCAGAAGGATCATGCACAGGGCTCGATCGAGACCACGCAGAACCCGATGGATCTCGCCATCGAAGGTGATGGATTCTTTCAGGTGCAGCTCCCCAGCGGACAGATCGCCTACACCCGCGACGGCAAGCTGCAGATGTCCGATCAGGGGATGCTCGTCACCTCCGACGGCAACCCGGTACTGCCCAGCATCCGCGTGCCGGCACAGGCCTCCAAGCTCAGCGTCGGACCGTCGGGCATCGTCAGCGTCATGCGCGCCGGCAGCACGGTGCCCGAGGAACTCGGTCGCATCGAGCTCGCCCGATTCACCAATCCCGCCGGCCTCATGGCCATGGGGCAGAACATGTATTCCGCCACGCCCGCCAGCGGCGATGCGATGGTCAGCTTTCCGCAGGACGAAGGCACCGGCCGGCTGATGCAGGGCGCGCTGGAAATGTCCAACGTCGAAGTGGTCACCGAGATGGTGGACATGATCACCACCATGCGCGCCTACGAACTCACGTCCAAGTCCATCAAGACGAGTGACGACATGCTGCAAGTCGCGAACGGTCTGGTGCGCTGATGATGCGCCTCGCGGTATTCGGCGTGATCGCGGTCTCCGCACCGGCCGAGGCACAACAGCTCACGACCGTCGACTCGCTCGTGTCCCGCATCACGCATGCGTGGGGACGTGCACCGGCCGGCGGCTGGCGCACGGAGTGGAGCGTGGTGCGCGGCGACAGCACCCTGCTCGATGCCAGCACCGCCGAGATCAGTGGCAGTGAACGATCGGGCGTCTACACGATCACGATGCGCAGTGCGCGCTTCGCTGCACCGACGCTGGTGGGGCGCCTGCGCGTGGGGTACGAACGCGCCGACGTCGTCGCATCCCAGGCCATTTCCCGCGGCCGCACCATCGACGCCGCCGACGTCACCATCCGGCGTGCCCTCGTCTGGGGCGCACCGATCGACAGCGCACCGCCACTCGTCTCGGCGACCCTGGGCCGCTCATCGCGTCGCGTCATCCGTGCTGGTGAGCCGATCCGTGACGTCGACACCGAGGCCGCGCCGGTGATCATCGCCGGTGATTCGGTCACCGCGGAAGTGATCCGCGACGGTGTGCGACTCGTCGTGCCCGGATTCGCACTGCAGAACGCATCGCTGGGTGGACGCCTCTCCATCCGACTCGCCCGTGGCCGCCGCTTCGCCGGCATCGTCACCGGACGCAACACCGTGAGAATCGACTGATGACCATCACACCGCGCGACCTGATGCGTGCCACGGCACTCATCGGCATGACGATGCTGCTCGCACGCCACGCGCATGCGCAGGCACGCCGCGACAGTGTCGTCGTGGCGCCCGCCGCACCGGCATCGGCGCTCAACGCCCGCCCAACGCGTCTCAACTGGACTTCCGACCGCCGCAGCTTCACGGTCGGCGATCTGATCATCGTCCACATCGACGAATACACGCTGGCGTCGGCCAACATGACCGACAACGCCACGCAGCGGCGCAAGAAGAACACCGACTTCCAGCTCATCACACCGGGTGCCACGGCCGCCACGGCACCGGGCGCCGAATTCGCCACCAGCAACAACGGCGAGAGTGCGCAACGTGGTGACCGGTCGCGTCAGCTCCGCCTCGATGGCGAGATCACCGCACGCGTCATGAGCATCGACCCGGTGAGCGGTGTGCTCACGATCAAGGGCATGAAGACGATCGGCGTCGACAAGGAGCAGCAGACCATCAGCTTCGGCGGCGCCGTGCGTCCGCAGGACCTGAACGGCAGCAACGCGATCGCCTCGAGTCGCGTTGCGGATGCAAAGCTCGACATCACCAACAAGGGCAATCTCGGCAAGCCGAAGCAGGGCATCTTCGGCAAGATCATCAGCGCGCTGTGGCCATGAGCGAGGTGCAGCTGCGTCGTCACTACGGCGCCGAGCGCCGCGCGCGGGCCGTGGGCGTGTCGTGCATCATGATCTCGATCGCACTGATGTGCACCGCGTCACTGCTGCCGGCGCAGTCGAAGATCCGCGACCTGGTCATGGCCGATGGTGCCGCACCCGTGCGCGTGGTCGGCTACGGACTGGTGGCGGGTCTCGATGGGACCGGTGATCGCGGCATGGGTGGCTCACAGGGCGGTCAGACCGTCCAGAGCATCGTGAACCTGCTGCGCCGCTTCGACGTGAACGTGCCGGCCTCGGTGCTGCGCTCACGCAACGTGGCGGCGGTGCTGGTGACGGCTGAAGTCAGTGCGTACCTGCGTCCCGGTGGCCGCTTCGACGTGCAGATCGCGAGCATCGGTGATGCGCCGTCACTCCGCGGCGGTGTGCTCTACATGACGCCACTGATCTCCGAAGTGGGTGGCAATGCGATCGCCACGGCGCAGGGTGGTATCGTGCTGTCGGAGGGCAGTGATCGCAGCGGTGCACGTTCGTACGGCACCCGCGTCGAGACCAGCGCCCGCGTACCGGCTGGCGGTGTGGTCGAGACCGAACTTCCGCGCGCCAACTACGCCACGTCCACGACCGCACTGTTGCTGCGTGAACCCGACATCGCCGTCGCCAGCCGCATCGCAGCGGTGATCGACAGCGCCGTTGGGCCAGGCACGGCCCGTGTTGACGATCCGGGCTCCGTGACGCTCACGCTCAAGGATTCTGCAGGCTCCGCACGCAGCGCAGCGATCACCAAATTGCGCGAGCTGCCGATTCGCGTGGCACGTGGTGCGAAGGTGGTGATCGACGGTCGTGACGGCACGGTGGTGGCCGGCGGTGACGTGAGTGTCGGCGAAGCCGTCGTCACGCACGGCCAGCTGACACTGTCCATCGGCGGCAACGTCACGGCACCGGGCGATACCACCAAGGCACCCGCCGGCGAAGTGCGTCTCGAGAACGGCACCTCGGTGCAGCGGATCGCCAGCGCCTTGCACGGCATCCGATCATCGCCGCAGGAAATCGCGGCCATCTTCAGTGCGCTGCGTGAAGTCGGCGCCATCTCGGCCGAGGTGGTGATCCGATGACGACGCCATCCGTTTCCGGCGTGGGTGGCACGCCGGTGGACCCGCAGGACACCAAGCTGCGGAAAGCCGCCGCCGACCTGCAGGGCATGTTCGTGCAGCAGTTGTACAAGACCATGCGCGAGAGCGTACCCAAGGACGGTGGCATCGTGGAGCAGAGCCAGGGTGAGGAACTCTTCGCTGGCCTCATGGACGAGCGCCTCGCCGCCGATACTGGTACGCGGTGGCATCGCGGTCTCGGTGACGCCATCTACCGCGCACTGCGCGTCAGGGCCGGCCTCGACGAGGCGGCCGCGACGCCCTCCACCGCACCGACAGCATCCGATTCCGCTTCGCCTTCTGCTTCACCCGTCCGCACCCCCTGAGACCTCCATGCTGCCGACTTACGCCCAGAAGTACGCCCCTGCCACGCCACGTCGCGAGACGGCGGTGGAGGTGCTGTCGGATGTGCTGGGTACGGAGCGCAGGCTCCTCGAAGAACTGATGCTGGTGATGCGCAAGCAGCGCGCGGCCGTCTCGTCCGACGACCTGCAGGCGCTCGACGACAGCGTGTTCGCCACCTATCGTGTGCTGGCCACGCTGGGTGAGGCACGTCGCCGCCGGAAGAGCGTGAATCGCATGCTGGGCGGCGCGGAAGACATGAACGTGAACGATCTCGAGGAGATCCTCGGCGATCGCGCCACGCCCGGCGTCATCGACGCGCGCAACGCATTGCAGCAGGCCGCGATGGAACTCAGTCGCGAAGTGGATGCGAACAAGCAGGTGCTGAAGCTGGCGATGGACAACGGCAACGACTACGTGCAGAAGCTGTTCGGCACGCCGCAGCCCACCGCCACCTACGTCGGTCCGGCTGGTGCACCGTCGGCCACGGCCATCCGTCCCACGACGGCCCGCCTGACACCGGCGATGGTGCCCACGGCACCACGCTTCCTCGATCGCTCGGTCTGAGGACGCACCATGAACTTCGGCGGCCTGCTCAACATCGCACGCACCGGGCTCACCGTGAGCCAGGCGCAGATCGCAGTCACCTCGCAGAACGTCACCAACGCGCAGACGCCCGGATATTCGCGGCAGCGGTTGCGTGTGGAGGCGGCGTATCCGCAGGTGCTGCCGCAGGGTGTCTTCGGCACCGGCGTGCAGGCGCAGGGCGCCGAGCGCATGCGCGACGCACTGCTCGACTGGAGTCACCGGCGCGACAAGGATGGCGCCGCCGTCGCTGACGAACGCCGCAATGCGCTGCAGTCGGTCGAGAACATTCTCGGCGAGCCGAGCACCACGGGTCTGGCATCGAGTTTCGAGCAGCTCTGGAATTCGTGGAGTGACCTCTCCACCAATCCCAACTCGTCGGCCGCTCGTGGAGTGGTGCGTCAGCGTGGCGCGCAGGTCGCGGCCCAGCTCAATCAGTATGGCAACCAGATGGTGGACGCGCAGACCGTGGTGCGCACCCGCCTGCTGGAGACGGTGGATCGCGTCAACGCGCTCGCGTCGCAGGTGGCCGACATCAACGCGCGTATCGTCGCCGCGGAGTCGTCAGGCAACGAGTCGCCCGACATGCGCGACCAGCGTGACGCGAAGGTCGACGAGCTCGCGTCGCTGGTGGGCGCCACGGCGTATCCGCAGGCCGACGGCTCGGTCAACGTGAACATCGGTGGCGACTCGCTGGTGGACGGCGCGAACTTCAAGTCGCTTCGTCTGCAGGCGCCGCTGAACGATCCCACGAAACTCGCGATCGCACTCGGTCCGCTGTCGTCGTCCGGCGGCCCGACGGAAACGATGTACCAGATCGGTGGTGGCATCGCCGGCATGCTCGAGTCGTACAACGAGGTCTTTCCCGACGCGCTCGCCCAGCTCGATGGAGTGGCAGCGGCACTGGTGCAGAACACGAATGCGCTGCATTCCACGGGCTTCATCGGGACGACGGCGGCGGGCAATTTCTTCGATCCGAGCCGCACCACCGCACGCACGATCCGTCTGGACAGCGCCATCGAGTCCGACGTCAACCAGATCGCCGCGTCCGGCATCTCCGGTCAGTCCGGCGACAACACCGTCGCGCTTGGCCTGTCGCAGTTGCGGGCCACGGCCGTCACGGTGAATGGCGCCTCCGCGTCGATCGGTGAAGGCTATCGCACCGTCGTCGCGAAGATTGCCGCCAACGTCAGCGCCGCCAATGGCAGCGCGACGGCGATGTCGACGCTCGCGTCGCAGTCGGATGCGCGTCGCGAGTCGATCAAGGGTGTGTCGATCGACGAGGAGATGGTGAACCTGATGAAGTTCCAGCAGTCGTATGCGGCGGCGGCGCGGCTGATCTCGGTGGTGGACGAGTTGTCGCAGACGTTGATCAATCTTGGGCGGTAGTCTGATCGTGCAGGTGCAGTGATGCACGACGGGTGACGCGGAGTCGACGCCCGGCAGGACTCACAATTGAGCAGACGGGGATGCAAGGATGCTGATCCTGAGCAGGAAGGCCGGTGACGCGATCGTCATCGATGGAGGAATCCGGATCGTGGTGGTGCAGTGTGATCGCGGTAGTGTGCGCATCGGGATCGAGGCGCCGGCGGATACGACGATTCTGCGGGCGGAGCTGGTGGATCAGGTGGCGGCGCACAACAAGCGCGCGATCGCGTCAGAAAACCAACCCACGCCGCAGCAGGTCATCGGGAGCATGCTTGCTCCCCGACAGCCCGCCGCGCGTCAGGGCACCTAGCCGCACGTCGGCAAAAGCTGCCGCTTACGGCGTCCGTCGGGGCAGGAGTTGCCGCGACGACAGTTGAGCGCATTCACAAGTCGTTCAATAACAACGACTTCCGGTCGGCACGATAGCTGCTTTCTGCTCGGGCACCCACCCCCGTGCACCATCGTGCTCACGCCGAACCGCAGGACCGACATGGCTCCGCCACCGCCGATCGTCGCCACTGTCCCGATGACCGGGTCGCCTGCCACCGGCGGCACGGTGAGCCTGATCATGGCGACGTTTCGCCGGACGCACTGCATCGCCGAGACGGTGCGGCAGTTGGTGGATGCGCAGACGCGCGCACCGCTCGAACTGATCGTCATCAACAATGATCCCGCGCCAGGTGCCGCGGAGGCGCTGCGTGCCGTGCTGCCGGCCGATGCCCGGGTCCGGCTCACCACCTGCGCCCATGGGCGTCAAGGCGCCTGCCGAAATCACGGGCTGGTGATGGCCACGGGTGACTACGTCGCCTTCGTGGACGATGATGACGACTACGATCGGGACTATGTGGCGCGGCTCGCCTCCGCGCTCGACGCGGGCGCGCAGTCCGTGCGCTGCCGGATCCAGACCTGCGGCTGCGCGGGCCCTGATTGCAATGGCCGTCCCACCCGCGCGCATCATCCGCTGACACCGAACACGATGGCGCGTCGCGACGCACTCACCGCGACCTGGAACGATCCACCAAGCGAAGACCGCGACTACTGGGCACGCCACCCCGTGCAGTCGTTGATCGACGAGTGCCTCGTGATCACCTGCCACGGCGCGGGCAAGCATTCGTCGCGGAACGCGGAGCAGGGGGGCAGCTGGCGCGTGCGGTTCGCCATCACGATGCTGGTCGATGCGAACGATGCACGCAGCATCAAGCCTGCCGTATCGGCACTGCAGAAGCAGACGTACGGGCACTTCATCTGCCACATGCTCGACCAGTCGGGTAACGCCGGCATTGCGACGGCGCTCGCTCGCGTTGCGGCGACTGACGCGCGCTTCGTGGTGACACGTCCGTCGGGACCCTGTCTGGATGCGCTGCAGCGTGCCACCGCTGACGGAGCGCAAACGCTCGATGCCGATGACGTGCTGCTGGTACTGCACGCCAATGAACGGCTCGCGCACGATGGAGTGCTCAACCGGCTGGCGCATGTGTACGCCGAGCAGACCGACGTGTGGATGACCTATGGTGCGTGTACCACGGAGCCGGTCACACCGGCATGGCCGCAGGCGTCATTTCCGCCGGGTACGTGGGAGCTCCGGCGTTTCCGCGCGGTGTCCACGCTCATCGGCGAGTATGCCCCGCTCACGCTTCGCGCGACGTTCGCGCGCGCGTTGCGCGAGGTGCTCTCCGACAGTGATACCGCCGCTCCTGCGGCATGCCCTGTCGATGCCGACGAGTGTGAACTGCCATTGTTCCTCTCGGCGATCGAAGCGGCAGGACGCGAACACACGTATCCGATGGCCGAAGTGCAGGTCGTCAAGACTCTGGACAAGCCGTGGTACCGCGATGTCACACGACGATCGTCGTCGCTCGCCCATCAATTCGAAATTCGCGGTCGGCGTCCCGTGGCACCCATTGCGGCGCTCCCGGCACCGCGTGCGACTGTCGTGGCGGCGCCAGCCGTCGCGCCGGCAGCACTCGCGTGGTTTGGCCCGGTGTACGATCCCAGTGGCTACGGCAATGAGCTTCGCGGCTTCGTGCTGTCGCTCGTTGACGCTGGCGCGCGACACGCGTTGCGTTCCGCCGGTCATCACTCCGAGACGTTCCGGGCGGCATCGAGTGCGTCGACACGCGCCACACTCGATGCGTTGCTTGCGCAGCCGGTCAGTGGTGATTTCATCGGTGTGATCCATCTGCCACCCTCCTTCCTGCAGCGCGTGCCCGGCGCCCGCTACATGATCGGGCGCACGATGTTCGAGACCGATGGACTCCTGCCGGCGCATGTCGAGCGCTGCAACGCGATGGACGAAATCTGGGTCCCCTCCGCATTCAACGAGCACACGTTCAAGGCTGCCGGTGTGCGTGCTCGCATCGTCCGGGTGCCTGGTGCGGTGGACAGTGCGCGATTCCGACCGGGACATGATCCATTCCCGATCGCTGGCGTGCGTGGGACCGTGTTCCTCTCCACGATCGAGTGGAAGCCTCGCAAGGGGTGGCAGACACTGATTCTGGCCTGGGCGAAGGCATTCGACGCCAGCGACGACGTGTCGCTCGTGATCCGCTCCTCGATCCCTGGCCGCACCGATACCGATTCGGCGCCGGAGATTCTGCAGCAGATCGATGCACTGCTGGCGTCCCACGGCCACTCGCGTACGCAACTCGCACCGATCGTCATTCTGGGCACGCAGGTGCCTGACGATGACATGCCGCGCCTGTATGCGGCGGCCGACGTGTACGTCGCGCCATCCAGTGGCGAGGGATGGGGCTATCCCTACATGGAGGCGATGGCATCCGGTGTGCTCACGATCGCCACGCGTTGGAGCGGCAATCTCGAGTTCATGCACGACGACAACAGCCTGCTGTGCGACATCG
>JAYWIJ010000180.1:0-39558 GCA_043788935.1 Gemmatimonadaceae bacterium
CCCACGTTCACTCCGATGACGCACCACGCACTCCGCCGACGCTTCACGACCTGTCTCGCTGCGCTGCTGCTGGTTGGCTGCCAGACCGTGTCGTACATGGGGCCGCGGCCGACGCTCGCCATCGTCAATGCCCGCGTCTGGACCGGCGTGGACGCACGACCGTGGGCACAGGCGCTGGCCGTGGACAGTGCGGGTCGCATTGCCGCGGTGGGTACCACGGCGGCGATCACCCGACTCGGTGCGGTCACGGTCATCGATGCGAAGCAGCAGATGGTGGTTCCGGGCTTCATCGATGCACACGTGCACTTCGTGGACGGTGGGTTCGGTCTCGCGTCGGTGCAGCTGCGCGATGCGCGCACGAAGGCGGAGTTCATCACACGCATCCGCAACCACGCGCGGACGCTGCCCAAGGGTGCGTGGATCACCAATGGCGACTGGGATCACACCAACTGGGGCGGCGAGTTACCGCAGCGCAACTGGATCGACTCGGTGACGCCGGACCATTCCGTCTGGATCAACCGGCTCGACGGGCACATGAATCTCGCCAACACGCTGGCGCTCACCGCGGCACGACTCACGCGCGACGTGAAGGACGTGGCCGGTGGCGAGATCGTGCGCGATGCGACAGGCGAACTGACCGGTGTGTTCAAGGACAACGCGCAGGACCTCGTTGCGACGGCACTGCCGCAGCCGCCAGAGAGCGTGGAAGACCGCGCGCTGGATGCCGCGATGGCGTACGTGGCCTCGTATGGCGTGACGAGCGTGCACAACATGGGATCGTGGAACGACCTCGCCGTCTTCGATCGTGCGCGCCGTGCAGGGCGCCTGCGCACGCGGATCTACGCCGTGACGCCGCTGCAGGACTGGGCGCGGCTGCGGGATACCGTGGAGGCCCGCGGACGTGGGGACGACTTCCTGCGCATCGGCGGACTGAAAGGCTTCGTGGATGGGTCGCTGGGATCGCATACCGCGGCGATGAACGACGGCTTCACCGACAAGCCGGCCGACAGAGGCTTGTTCGTGACGCCGCCGGAAAGCCTGTACGCGCGAACACTGGGCGCCGACCGGGCGGGGTTGCAGGTGCTGGTGCACGCGATCGGCGACCGCGCCATCACCACGCAGCTCGATGTGTACGAGCGGGTGGCACGTGCGAACGGCGCGCGGGATCGCCGCTTCCGCATCGAGCACGCGCAGCACATCGGTGCGCGTGACATGGGTCGCTTCGCGAAACTCGGCGTCATTCCCTCGATGCAGCCGTATCACGCCATCGACGATGGCCGGTGGGCGGATCAGGTCATCGGTGCCGAGCGTGCCTCACGCACGTACGCGTTCCGCTCTCTGCTGGATGCGCGGGCGCAGCTGGCCTTCGGGTCGGACTGGTTCGTGGCGCCACCGCGGCCGATGGAGGCGATCTACGCGGCCGTCACTCGTCGCACGCTCGACGAACGCAACCCGGCTGGCTGGGTCCCGGCACAGAAGATCACGGTGGGTGAAGCGTTGCGCGCGTTCACGCGCGGCGGCGCCTATGCCGCGTTCGAGGAGGCGAATCGCGGGACGCTGGAGGTCGGGATGCTCGCCGATTTCGCGATCCTGGAGCGCGACATCACGACCATGCCGCCGGAGCAGCTGCGCAGCGTGCGAGTGATGCGCACGGTGGTGGGTGGTCGCACGGTGTACGAACGGAAGTAGGACCGACACACGCCGGACACGCCGGACACGCAGACACGGCAACGAAGCGACACGTGCCCGCTCGGGGCAGTCACACTGCGTTCCGACACGCCAGTATCAGCCGACTGAGATCGTCAGCCGTGGTGAACGGTCCCATCAGCGTCGTCCGCAGCCAGACGCGACCGTGCAGTCTGGTCTGCACGGGATAAAACGCGCCGCTCGCGATCACACGCCGCCGAATGGCGACCTGCATGGCGTCCAGTGCCGTGTCGGTGCCGGTGAAGCCCGTCGGACGATGCCGGAAGCAGACGATGTTGCACTGCGGATCGACGGCGACCTCGAAGTCGGGCTCCGCGCGCAGCGCCATCGCGAAGTCGGCAGCGAGGTCCACCACACGTGTCACGTACGCATCGAAGAGTGCCGGTCCGAACGCGGCAAGCGTCGCGTAGATCTTGAAGCTCATCGTGCGCTTGGTGCACTCGAAGGTGCGCGATGCGAGATCGTACCACGCATCATCATGCGCCGCATCGAGCAGGTAGGAGGCATCCTGTGCGAACGCGCCGGCCGAGTGACGCTGATCGCGGAAGAGCACTGCGGTGACGAGCGCCGGTTGCAGCAGCATCTTGTGCGCATCCCAGATCACCGAGTCGGCACGGTCGATGCCTCGGAGCACATGCCGATGCTTCGGTGAGAGCGCGAGCGCTGCGCCGTGCGCGCCGTCCACATGCAACCAGAGTCCGTGCCGCTCGCAGAAGTCGGCGATCGGCTCCAGCGGATCGAACGCACCGGTGGCCGTGCTGCAGGCGCTGGCCACGGCACCGAGCACGCGCCGTCCGTCAGCGGTGGCGCGGTCCAGCGCCGCCTGCAGCAGTTCGGGGCGCAGGCGGAAGCGTTCGTCGACGGGCACTTTCACCAGTCCGCCTTCGCCCCAGCCCATGATGCGCACGGCGCGATCCGCGCAGTAGTGCGCCTGTTCACCGACGAGCACCGCAGGCATCGGCTGGCCTTCGCTGCCGTCGGTCCAGACATCCCAGCCGGCACGCGCCTGTCGCATGGCGAGCAGCGCCGTCAGTGTGGCGAGTGTGCCACCCGACGTGAGCACACCGCCAGATGCTGAGCCCAGGCCAAGCGTGTCACACATCCAGCGGATCACGTGCAGTTCCATCGCCGTGCCGCCCTGGCCCATCTCGTACACGGCCATGCCGTTGTTGAGCATGTCGGCCGTGAGATCGCAGAGCGCGGCAAGCGGCAGCGGCGGCGCCACCTGATGACCCACGAATCCGGCGTGATGCAGCTTGGTGGCGTCGGCCAGCAGGCGCGCCGTGAGTGCCTCGAGTGTCGCCGATGGTGCCGTCAGCCCGGCTTCGGCCTGCGTCATATACGTGCTGGTGTCGAGCCGCCAGCTCGCGAGCATGTCCGCCGGTTCGCGGTACGGCAGGACGGCTCCCCGTCCGTGCAGTGCATCGTCGAGGTAGCCGGCCAGTTGTTCGAGCATTCGTGTGCCGGCACGGCGAAACGTGTCGACATCGAAGGCGGCGCGCAGCAGCGCGTCACCGGATAGTGTGTTGGTCATCGGTGATGTACTCAGAAGCGATCGAGATCTTTGGCCGAGACGACGCGGCCGCTGAAGCGCGACTGCACCTCACGGACGAGCGTATCGTCAGAGGCGCCGAAGTAGAGCTGGTGATAGAGCACCAGCAGTGTCGGGCGCGCAGCCGTGGCGATGTCGCCGAGCTGTGTGGCCGAGGTGTGCGCCTGCGCATGGTACGGCTGTCGTGCCGCGGGGATGGTGGCGAATCCCGAGTCGGAATAGACCTCGTGCACGAGGATGTCGCAGCCGTTGCACTCACGCGCGATCGCGGGATTGCTGCGTGCGTCACCACTGATCACGATCACGCGATCGGGTGTGCGGATGCGATAGCCGAACGCGTGCTTCCACGCACTGTGGGGTACGGAGAAAGCGCGAATCGATACGAATGCGTCCTCGTACACGGTGCCGTCGCTGATCTCGTGCACCTGCGCCGTACCGGCGTTGGCCGCGGGTCCGCCGGCGCTGGCGACACGTTCGGCGATGTCCTCACTGTTGCCATCCACGATGCTCGTCGCAAGTCGTGCGGTGCCCGGCGGTCCGTACAGCTGCAGCGGCGACGTGCGTCCCTGGATCCACGGCGTGAACATCACGTCGTTCAGGCCCATGGTGTGATCGGAGTGCAGGTGCGTGAGGAAGAGCGTGCGGAGTTTCGGCGCCTGCAACGCGGGCGTCCCGTAGCGCGCCGCCGCTGCCACGGCGCGGCGCACGACGCCGGTGCCGGCATCGAACAGGTAGGCAACCGTATCCACCACGATCACCACCGCGGGCCCGCTGCGTTCGGG
Organism: Gemmatimonadaceae bacterium; assembly: GCA_043788935.1. Taxonomy (GTDB): domain Bacteria; phylum Gemmatimonadota; class Gemmatimonadetes; order Gemmatimonadales; family Gemmatimonadaceae; genus JACMLX01. The sequence goes on from JAYWIJ010000180.1 coordinate 4,042, forward strand.
ATCGGGGATCGGTGTCCCGCTTCCGAGCACGATCAGCTGTGTGCGTGACTGTGCACCGGTGGACGCAGCACCGAGCAGGAGACCCAGCGCCACGGCGACCTGCCTGCCGTGCATCAGCGTGCGGCGCGCGTCGAGGCGTGCCACGCGGCCAGCACCGCCACCTCACGTTCGGGGGCCAGCCCGGCACGTGCCTTTTCCTGTTCGGCGGCAGGCCGGGTCTTGTACCACGCGAGCGTCGTCGCCGCAGTGTCGGCCAGCGGACGGAAGGTGAGACCGGCCTCGTATGCCTTGCGACAGAGGACGCGTGCAAAGCCGGCGGTTCTCCCCACCGGTGGCACCCACACGGGCATGTCGCTCCACGGACGCACCTGATTGGCCGACAGGAACTCGGCGGGCACCCACGTGAACTGCGCACCCGTCGTCGTGACCGCCTTGATGCCGTGCAGCATCTCGCCCATCGTGGAGGGCAGCGCTGGGCCGGTGGCGTTGAACGTGCCGAGCGTGCGTGACTCGGCGACCCGGATCATCCACTCGCTCAGGTCGCGCGCATCGACGTACTGCACGGGATCGTTGGGCGTGCCGGGGGCAAGCACCTCGCCGCCCTTGTCGATGCGGACGGGCCAGTACGAGAAGCGATCACTGAGATCGCCTGCGCCGACGATGAGGCCGGGACGCACGATGGTGAGCCGGTCGCCGAACTGCGTCTCCGCCTCCATCTCGCTGCGCACCTTGTTCGGGCCGTACGTCTTCGGATCGAAGGCGGCATCGATGTCAGCCGGCGGCAGCAGGGTGCCGCTTTCGTCGATCGGCGTCGAGACATCGGCGAACACCGAGATGGTGGAGACGAAGATGTAGTGCTTCGTGCGGCCCTTGAGCGCGCGGCCGGCGTCACGCACCCATTTCGGGTTCGCCGTGGGATTGTCGATCACCACATCCCATTCGCCGCCTTCGAGCGCCTTGTGTCCGTCGGGACGATTCCGATCGCCGACGAGACGCGGGACGTTCGGGAAGAGTGTGGAATTCGTGACGCCCCGGTTGAAGAGCGTCACGGAATGTCCGCGGTCCAGCGCGTACTGCACCTGATTCGGACCGATGAAGCCCGTGCCGCCCAGAATCAGGATGCGGAGGGGCGCGACAGCCCGGCGGGGAGTATCGGTGTGGCCGGATGTCGCCGGTACGAATTCCAAGGCATGTGACAGCGCCGGCAGGCCAAGCGACAGGGCGCCGCCGACGGTGGCCGACGAGGCGAGGAAGGTGCGGCGTGAGATGGACATCAGGCTACCAGGTCATCGGTTGATCGGGAGGACCGATGTCAACGCCCGCATCAGGCGCAACGTCGGAAACACCTTCCAGCGTGCGCAGTGTGCGCGCCGTGGCAGCACTGCAGCGGCCTGTGATCACGCCGATCGCGTCAAGCACCTGAGCGACCTGGAACCCGTGGGCTCGCAGGGTGCGAGCGACGTCGAGGACCGGTAGGTCACCCGACGCCGTCACGACCCACGATGTCAGTTTTTCCATGCGTCACCTCCCGTGCCGACAAGATATCCCGTTGCAGACGTGGTGGTGGCACTCGCGCGTCAGCGCGGCACGGTCACGGCGCCTGCACGAGACCTGCGCCGACGCGCGACGCTGGCAGGGGCGGCAACCGTCGCGCCGCCGCCTGCAACCGCGCCCACAGTACACGCCCGCGGAGCGACGGGGCGACCTGCGCCCACAGCGCGGCGCAGCCGGCCACGTGCGGCGCGGCCATGCTCGTTCCGGACATCGTGGCGTGCAGGCGCGGGCGCGGCGCGGCGGAGTACACATCGCGCCCGGGGGCGGCGATGTCGATCTTGCCGAAGTTCGAGAAGCTCGAGGGCGTGAGCGTCCGGTCGAGCGACGCGACCGAGAAGATGCTCGGCGAGTTGGCCGGGGCCCCGGTGGTGGAACCGGCGTTGCCTGCGGCGGCGACGATCAGCAATCCGAGGTTGAGCGCCGCATTGCCCGCGTTGGTGTAGGCGGCCTGCACGGGTGCCTGCGAGCCGAGTGACATCGAGATGACCGTGCAACGATTCGCGATCGCCCAGTTCATGCCGGCGAGCACGCTGGCGGTGCTGCCCGACCCGGAATTCGTCAGCACCTTGCCGACGAAAATCTGCGAGCGGTGCGCAATGCCGTATCGCTGGATGAGGCCGGCGGGAGCGATGGGTCCGCAAGCCGTCCCGATGCAGTGCGTGCCGTGCCCGTGCAGGTCCTGGACGGGCTGTCCCACGAAGCTCGCGGCCGCAGCGACGCGGCCGACGAACTCGGGGTGGCCGAGGTCGAAACCGGTGTCGAGGACCGCGACGCGAATGCCGAATCCGCTGCGTGCGCTCGGTGGCACACGGCAGGCGGAGAGCCCCCACGTGACACCCAGCACCTCGGCTTCCACGTCGTCCGAGTCGGAAGTGTCGTCGGAGACGCCGAAGTCGGCAGCGATCGTCGCTGCGGCACGCGAGAATCCGCGCAGGTACGCGTTCATGTCGGAATCGGCGAAGACGAAATACTCCGGCTCGATGACCTGCGCGGGATCGTCGCTTTCGGTCTCATTCGTGACACTCATGCTGCGGCTCTGCATCGCATCACCGCTGATCAGCGCGACGCCGATCTCCGGGAAGACGATCGCGTCGGCGTCGCCGACGTCGGTGACGTTGACGTTCTGCGCATCGAAGTCACGTGCGTCGGCCGTGCGCATGCCCATCGCGGACAGCGATTTGAGACCCGCGTCGAGCGCCCCTTCCTTGTAACTGATGAGAAACCGACCGGTCTCGAGCGATGAATCGCCTCGATCGAGTGCGGCGAGCAGCATGTCGTCGATGCTGCCCGTGCCGCTTGTGGACTGGGCCGTTGCGCCGCCCGGACGTGGCGTGCGTGTCCTCGGCCGTGCGCCTTTCTTCGCTGCCATGGGAGTGCTCCTGACTCGGGGGGGATGCTGCAGAGCATGAACAGTTGCAGGAACGACGTCATCGCCGACGTCTTCTCACTTCACGCGTGTCGCAGTCCCACCTGTCAGACTCGGCCGTTTGCGTCTGCGCACAGACGTGCGGCGTGCAGGCTACGCGACGATGCACCGGGGCGATGCACGGCGGGCGATGTGCGCCATGCGCGTTGCATCAGCGATGCAGCGTGCGACACCGACGTGCGCAACGTATGACGAAGGACCGGTGCGCGACACGACATTGCCGTGCGCACGGCACGAGGGATGGGCGAAGCAATGCAGCGCGGGTCGTCGATGCATTGCTCGACGACCCGCGGTCTGCCTGCATGTATTGTCGCATCTCGATCCAATGCCAACGGAGGGCCAGGGATTCGAACCCTGATGTCCTTGCGGACGCCGGTTTTCAAGACCGGTGCAATAGCCATTCTGCCAACCCTCCCACTGCGACTCGCTCTCTGAGAAATCTCGCCGGAGCGAGGTGATTGCACCATCCCCGGAATTGGCTATGATGCGTCGACAGGCTGTGCGGCGGTCCCCACCCTTGGGCGACGGAGCAGGACGTGGATGTGACCCCCAGGCACGAGCGGCGCGGCAGCGTCACGGACGACAGCACCGGCTCGCCGTTCGCACCGCGAGATGCCTGCGGTGTGGGCTTCATCGCCCGGCAGAGCGGCGAGCGGACGCATGAGGTGGTGACGCTCGCGCTCGAAGCGCTGTCACGGATGGCGCATCGCGGTGCGATCGGCACCGACAAGTCGGCTGACGGCGCCGGTGTGCTGACCCAGATACCGCGGCGACTCTTCATCCTGGCCGGCTCGCGTCAGGGGATGCACCTGCCGGCCGATGCGTCGTTCGCGGTCGGCATGTGCTTCCTGCCGACCGACGCCGACGGGATGCGGCTGTCCACACGCGTGATCGAGGAAGTCCTGGCGGCCGACAGCCTGCCGCTGATCGGCTGGCGCGATGTGCCGGTGCGCCCTGACGTGCTGGGCAAGTCGGCGCGTGACGCGATGCCGAAGATCCGGCAGGTGATCGTCGGCCGCCCCGATGGCGTGGCCGACGATGACGCGTGGGAGCGGCTGCTGTATCTGGCGCGGCGCGAGATGGAACACCGCGCCGAAGCGCTCGGACTGACGCCGTTCTATCTCTGTTCGTTCTCCTGCCGAACGGTGATCTACAAGGGGCTGTTTACCGGCGGGCAGCTGGCGGAGTTCTATCCCGACCTGCTCGATCCCGCCTTCGAGTCAGCGATCGCCGTGTTCCACGAGCGCTATGCCACCAACACGTTGCCGCGATGGGAGCTGGCGCAGCCGTTCCGCATGCTCGGGCACAACGGTGAGATCAACACGTTGTGGGGCAATCGCAATGCGATGGCGATGCGTGCGGGCCTGCTGGACTCGCCGCAGTTCGGCGCCAACGGCGTGCGAATCCGTGATCCGATCCGCCCCCGCGGCAGCGACTCGGCGAGCCTGGACAATGCACTGGAACTGCTGGTGCGTGCCGGCCGGAGCCCGGTGCATGCCGCCATGATGCTGGTGCCGCAGGCGTGGGAGAAGTATCCCGACGTGGAGCCGGCGGTGAAGGCGTTCTACGAGTATCACCAGTGCGTGATCGAACCATGGGATGGACCGGCGGCGCTGGCGTACAGTGACGGTGTGCAGGTGGCGGTGTCGCTGGATCGCAATGGATTACGGCCATGCCGCTACAAAATACGCGCCGACGGTATGGTGGTGGCGGGATCGGAAGTGGGCATCGTGGATTTCGATCCACGCGACGTGGTGGAGAGCGGCAAGCTCGGACCGGGCGGTGTGCTGCTGGTGGACACGGCGGGTCGTCGCATCGTGCGCAACCTCGCGGCCAAGCGGGAGGTGGCCACGCGTCGGCCGTACGCACGCTGGATTCAGCAGTACATGGCCACGCTGTCCACGCAGGACGGCGTGGAGCCGCTGGTGAAGCCGAGCGAGCAGTTGCGCCCGCTGCAGCTGGCATTCGGCTACGGGCATGAGGATCTGCGCATGATCCTCGAGCCGATGGCGACCAGCGCGGCCGAGGTGGTCTGGAGCATGGGCGACGACACGCCGCTGGCGGTGCTGTCGCACAAAATGCCGCCGTTGTACGACTTCTTGCGGCAGCGCTTTGCTCAGGTCACCAATCCGCCGATCGACTCGTTGCGCGAATCGATGGTGATGTCGCTGCGCATGCACCTTGGTCAACGCGGGTCGCCGCTGGAAGAAAAGAGCACATATGTGCGCATGCTGCGCATCGAGCACCCGGTGCTGCTGCCCGAGGAGATGGAGCAGGTGCGCAACTTCCCGGGCTTCAAGGCGGTGACGCTCGACGCCACCTGGCCGGCGCGCTCACGTCCCGAGGCACTCGAAGCAGCGCTCGATGGGCTGTGCCGGCGTTCCGAAGCGGCGGCGCAGAAGGGGGCGCGCCTGCTGATCATCAGCGATCGGAAGGCGGGCACCGAACGCGTGCCGATTCCGGCGCTGCTGGCGCTCGGCGCCATTCGGCAACACCTCGTGCGTACCGGGCTGCGCGCCAAGGTGGGCATCGTGGTCGAAGCGGGTGACGTCGTGGAGCAGCATCACGTGGCCACGCTGGTGGGCTACGGCGCTGAGGCGGTGTACCCGTGGCTCGCGCTCGAGACCATCGCCACGCTGTTCACCGAAGCGGCGCATGGTAAGGCCGACAGCGACGTCGAGCGCCCGCTCCCCGCCAAGGCGCAGTCGCGCTATCGGCAGGCGATGGAGAAGGGGCTGCTCAAGATCCTTGCGAAGATGGGAATCTCGACACTGTCGTCGTACTGCGGTTCGCAGGTGTTCGAGGCGCTGGGATTGGGTGCCGATGTGATCGATCGCTGCTTCTCCGGCACGGCCTCACCGATCGGTGGCATCGGCTTCCGCGAACTGGCCGAGGATGTGCTGGCGCGTCATCGTGTGGCCTATGGTCCCGACGCGAGTGGCACGGGTGCGTTGCCGGATGACGGACGCATCCGCTTCCGCAAGGAAGGGGAGACGCACGCGTGGGCACCGCCGTCGGTGCTGGCATTGCAGCAGGCGGTAGGCAGCGCACGCTCCTCACGCGTGACGGCCACCGGTACCGAGGCGTGGGGTGCGTTCGTGGCGCGTGCGGAGGCAGCGTCACCGACCACGGTGCGTGACCTGCTGTCGTTTCGCGAAGGCATACCCGTGCCGCTGGATGACGTGGAACCGGTCGAGACGATCCGTGCACGCTTCGTGTCGAGCGCCATGTCGCTCGGCTCGCTGTCGCCCGAGGCACACGAAACGATCTCCATCGCGATGAATCGCATGGGGCTGCGCAGCAATTCGGGTGAAGGGGGCGAGGATCCGGCACACTATCGCAGCACGAATGCAGACCGCGCGGACAGCCGCATCAAGCAGGTGGCCTCAGGACGGTTTGGTGTGACCACCGAGTACCTCGTGCGCGCCGACGAGATCGAGATCAAGATCGTGCAGGGTGCGAAGCCGGGCGAAGGTGGCCAGTTGCCGGCGCACAAGGTGACGGAACTGATCGCGCGTCTGCGTCACGCGACGCCCGGCGTGCAGCTCATCTCGCCGCCGCCGCACCACGACATTTACAGCATCGAGGATCTCGCGCAGCTGGTGCTCGACCTGAAAGCGGTGAATCCGACGGCGCGCATCGGCGTGAAGCTGGTGGCGTCAACGGGGATCGGGAACGTGGCGGCGGGAGTCGCAAAAGCCTTTGCAGACTATGTGCTGGTGGCCGGTCATTCCGGCGGTACGGGGGCGTCGCCGCTGTCGAGCATCAAGCACGCCGGTGCACCGTGGGAGCTTGGTCTGGCCGAAGCGCAGCATGTGCTGGTCAGCAATGGATTGCGGCACCGACTCGAAGTGCGCGTGGATGGAGGCTTCCGGACTGGACGCGACGTGGTGATCGCGGCGATGCTGGGCGCCGAGAGCTACGGATTTGGCACCGGGCCGCTGGTGGCGATCGGGTGCGACATGGCCCGGCAGTGCCACCTGAACTCGTGTCCTACGGGAATCGCCACGCAGCGTCCTGAGTTGCGCGCGAAGTTCCGCGGCAATCCCGATCAGGTGGTGGCGTACTTCACGCACGTTGCGCAGCAGGTGCGTGAGATCCTCGCCTCGATCGGTGCGCGCAGCATCGACGAGATCGTCGGTTCGGCCGAACGATTGCAGCGTGCCGATCGCCCCGAGGTGCCTCGCTCGGCGATGCTCGACCTGTCACTGCTGCTCACGCCGGCGGCGCGCGACGACGAGCCGCGCAAGCGCACGGTGGCGCGCAACGTGCGGCCGGGTGTGATATCGCTCGATGATCACATTCTGCGCGATGCGGCGTCGGCAATTCAGGCCGGCGAGCCGTTCGAGGGGTCGTTCCTGATTCGTAATCACCATCTGGCGGTGGGTGCACGTGTCAGTGGCGCCATTGCAGAACGGCATGGCGATGCGGGATTGCCAGCAGGGACACTGACTGCGCGCTTTAAGGGCACCGCGGGTCAGAGCTTCGGCGCGTTCGCCATTCGTGGGCTCCGGATGGAGTTGGAGGGTGAAGCGAACGATTATGTCGGCAAGGGGCTCAATGGTGCCGAGATCAGCATCCGTCCATTCCGGAATGCGCGGTACGTCGGTGCCAGTCACCTGAACATGATCGTCGGCAACACCTGCCTGTACGGTGCCACCGACGGCGTGCTGCTGGCGGCGGGGCAGGCGGGCGACCGGTTCGGCGTGCGCAACTCCGGCGCGTGTGCCGTGGTGGAAGGGGTCGGCAACCACGCCTGCGAATACATGACGGGCGGCGTGGTGGCGGTGCTCGGCCGCGCCGGGCGCAACTTCGGCGCCGGCATGTCGAATGGCGTGGCGTATGTGCTGGATGAAGCAGGCACGTTTGCCAGCCGCGTCAACCACGAGATGGTACTGCTTTCGGAGATGGATGCCGAAGATGATCTGTTGCTGGACACGCTGCTGCGCGTGCACTTCGACCGCACCGGCAGTGCGCGGGCGCGCGCGATCCTCGACGGGCCGGAGCGTGCGTTCGGTGAATGGCGCAAAGTGAAGCCGCGGGGCGCCGCTGAGCCAGTGGGAATCATCCGGCAGGTGTGGACGCAGCGGTTGCAGGCGACGATCAGCGCTGCGCCGGCTGCGCCAGGTTGATGAGATTCCCGCAGGTGTCCTCGAAGACGCAGGTCGTGACTGGCCCCCGGTTCTTCGGCTCGCTGCGGAATGTCACGCCGTGGCTGCGCAGGCGGGCGTAGTCGCTCCGGATATCGCTGGTGATGAAGGCGGTAGCCGGAACGCCGGCGTCGAACAGGGCGCGCTGATCGACGCGCGCGGGCTCGAACGTCGTCGGCTCGAGCACCAGCTCGACCCCGTCGATGCCGTCGGGCGACGTGACGGTGAGCCAGCGGTATTCACCCATCGGGACATCGGCACAGGTATCGAAGCCAAGCACCTGTGTATTAAAACGCATCGCCTTGTCCTGGTCGTCGACTTTTATGGACACGAGCTTGATTTGCATGACGGTGGTGCGGTCGTGGAGGGCGGCGGCATTTGCACGCAGATATTTCACAATGAGCTGTCTACGCCGCACCCGCAGTCATCGTTTGCCTGACGTTCCTCCGCCCGTCAATAGATGAGATCGGCAGGTAGCGGGCGCGCCGGGCCATGCCCGGCATGCACCACCGTAGCGCCGAGGTCTCGCAACGTTCGCCAGCTCGTCATCGTCTCCTCCGCCTCGGCCTCCGTGACGAGCATCGGATGCGTGAGATCGCCGGTGAAGACGGCACCGCCATCGAGCAGCAGTGAGATGCTGTCGGGCGAATGTCCGGGAGTGTGCACGAGTTGTCCCCCGATGCGGATGTCGGCGAGTACGGCGCGACTCGACGCGAGCGTGATCACCTGATTGTCGTGCAACGTGATCGATGTGAACCCATCGGTGGGCTTCACGTGATCGCCGATCCGTGCGATGTGCGCGACCTGCACGTCGGCGACGAGCAGGGGAACACCGGCCAGCTTGATATCCTGGGCCAGCCCTGCGTGATCGATGTGGAAATGCGTCGCGATGGCGTAGCGGATCTCGCGCAGTGGCACGCCCGCCCGTGCGAGTGCAGCGCGCATGGCGCCCATCGTCCCGGGCCACCCCAGATCCAGCAGCAGGCGCGACGTCCCCGCACTGATGACCCAGTAGTTGGTGGATCGATAGCCGACGTTGATGATCGTTGGGGTGATGAGTGGTGGCATGCGGCGGAATATGTCAGCGGAGCGGCTGCGTCACCCTTGCGGCTTGCGGGACAGGGCGCGGCTTGTACGATGCAGGGAGCGTCTCCCCTTCGCCGCCAGCCGTGACCGCCGATGCACGATACCTCTCTGCTGCCGCCCGCCCGATCTCATGCGAGGGTGGTGTCACTGCCGCGCGTGCCAACCGCCGGCGTTGGCGACACGAGCTGCGCTGTGATCAGCATCTGGAGCGTGTGAATGGCGACGGCGGCGATGGTTGCAGAGAAAACACCGGCGGAGTCGGCACTCGAAGCGCGTGCGTATCGACGCGTGACCGTGCGTCTGATTCCGTTCCTGTTCCTTTGCTACGTGGTGGCGTACCTCGACCGCGTGAACGTGGGTTTCGCCAAGTTGCAGATGCTGAGCGACCTGCGCATGAGCGACACGGCGTACGGCATCGGCGCCGGCATCTTCTTCATCGGCTACTTCCTGTTCGAGGTGCCGAGCAACCTGATCCTGCATCGCGTCGGCGCACGTGTGTGGATTGCACGCATCATGGTGACGTGGGGCGTGCTGTCGATGCTGACGATGTTCGTCACCGGCGCGTACACCTTCTACCTGCTGCGGTTTCTGCTCGGCATCGCGGAGGCTGGTTTCTTCCCCGGTGTGATGCTGTACCTCACGTTCTGGTATCCCAGCTCACGGCGCGCGCAGATCATCTCGCTGTTCATGACCGGTGTCGCGATCTCCGGTGTGATCGGGGGGCCGTTGTCGGGGCTGATCATGACGCGCATGGCCGGTGTGTCGGGGTTGGCGGGCTGGCAGTGGCTCTTCCTGCTGGAAGGCATTCCGAGTCTCGTGATGGGCGTGGCGGTCTTTCACCTGCTGCCGGAGTCGGTTTCGAAAGCGGCGTGGCTGAGCGACGCGGAGAAGCACGTGCTCACGCGCAACCTTGCCGCCGAGCAGGGGGGCGTGGAACACGACAGCGTGTTCACGACCCTGCGCAATCCACAGGTGCTCGTCTTCGCGGGCATCAGCTTCTGCTTCGTGATGGGACTGTACGGCATCTCGTTCTGGCTGCCGCAGCTGATCCGCACGATGGGTGTGCAGGACGCGGCACGGATCGGCGTGTTGAGCGGCATTCCGTCGGCGTTCGCTGCGGTGTTCATGGTGGTCGCCGGCTGGAGCTCCGACCGCCGCGGTGAACGTCGATGGCACCTGATGTTCGGCGCCGTGCTGGGGGCGACCGGGCTGGTGGTGGCGGGCCTCTTCAGCACGCACCTCGTGATCGGGCTGATGGCGATGAGTGCCGGCATGGCCGGTTCACTGTCGAACATCGCGCTGTTCTGGACCCTGCCAACGGCGGCGCTGCGCGGCACCTCGGCGGCAGCCGGTATCGCCGCCATCAACTCCATCGGGAACCTCGCCGGCTTTCTCAGTCCGTACCTGATCGGCGTGGCCCGCGATGCCACCGGTTCCGCGACGGCCGGACTCTACGTGATCGCGATCTTTCTGCTGCTTGGTGGGGGGCTGGTGGTGATCGCGACCCGGTCGCCGCGCCGCGTCTGAGGCAGTGCGCGCGCGCTGTCACGCAAGCACCTCGTGGTGTGCCGTCAGGGCGTCTGGCCATTCTTCATCGCAAGGTGCGCTTTCCGTTCCGGTGTGTAGTGCCACCACGGTGTCTTCGGTGCGCCTTCCATGAAGCGCACGGCCGCAATGAACACGTCGATCATGCAGGGATCGTGATACTTGCCCGTCACGGCGCAGAGTGCGTCGTACAAGGCGTACGGATCGCGACCGACGAGCTGTGCCGGCATGTCGATGCCCAGCGCTCGGAAGTCGCCGGCGGTGGCCTTGCCGACATTCGGCAACTGCTCGAGGCGGGTGTAGGTGCTGCGGTCGGGTGACATGAGTGCGGAGAGGCCTGTGGTGTGGTGCCGTTGGCAGCGGGGCGGCCGTCAACGGAGCATACTTCGCCGAAGGTGCCCCGTCATCTCAGCTGTCCAATCTGCTGCGTCCTCTCTGCGCTCACCCGCAGGATATCCAGCGCCTGCAGGAGCCAGTCATGCCAGCAGCCCCACTGCGTCTCGGAATTCTCGGTGCCGCGCGTATCGCCCGAAACTTCGCTGCCGGTATCGCCGGCTCGCACAAGGTCGTGGCTGCAGCCGTGGCGAGTCGCGAACCGGTAAGGGCGCGTGACTTCGCCGCTGCCACGGGCGTGCCCGTGGTGCATGACTCGTACGACGCGCTGCTCGCCGATCCGGACATCGACGCCGTCTACAATCCGCTCCCGAACGGGCTGCACGGTGCCTGGAGCATCAGGTCGCTGGAGGCGGGGAAGCATGTCCTGTGCGAAAAGCCGCTGGCGAGCGATGCCGATGAAGCCCGCCGCATGTTCGACACGGCTGCGCGTTGCGGCCTTCATCTCGTGGAGGCATTTCCGTATCGCTCACAACCGCAGACGTTGTGGCTGCAGCAGATGCTGGCCGACGGCGCGATCGGTACCGTGAAAACAATCACTGCCAGTTTCGGATTCTTTTTTACGAGTCGTGACGACGTCCGCCTCGATCCGGTACTCGCCGGTGGCGCATTGATGGATCTCGGTGCGTACCCGTTGAGTCTCGTGCGCATGATCAGCGGTACGTTACCGGTACGCATGCAGGCCATGGGTGATCTCGACGTCACTGGCGTGGATCGCAGCGTGATTGCGAACCTGCAGTTTGCGGACGGCATGCTGGCGCAGGTGGCGTGCAGCTTCGACACGGCGGTCCATCGACAAGCCCTGATCGCGGGTAGCGACGGGTCCATCGAGACGACGTATGCCAATCACAGCGGTCCCGACACTCCCGCCGTCCTGCGCATCAAGCGAGGCGCCGGGCGCGTGGATCGCTACGAGGACATCAGCGTGCCCTGGGTCAACGGATTTCTGGCCGAGGCGGAATCGTTCGCTGACCTGGTACGTGCTGGACGATGGAACGGCATCACCGCGCAGGAATCGATCGACGTGATGGTGATGCTGGATGCGTTGCGCGCCGAGGTGCAGACCCGGCGCGCATAGGAATGCGTCAGCGCGTCAGGACACGCGTGGTGAAAGCCACACCGTCCGGGGTGTCACCTGCGGGGGTCTCGCGGATGATTCGCTTGGCCGAGACGTCGATCAGGGCCACGACGCCCTTGGTGCTGAATGACAGGAAGGCGTATCTGCCATCGTCTGAAAACACGATGCCCTGCGGTGCGGCACCGGTGAGTGTGAGCCGGTGCCGCTCGGCGCGTGTGCGACGATCGAGAAATCGCAGTGTCTCGCCGCGGAGGTCGGGCAGCAGGACCAGTGACGTGTCGGGCGAATAGACCACGCGATATGGCCAGCCGAGTCCTGTGGCTGCCGATGTGACGGTCCCTGTCGCCACCTCGATGACGCTGACGACACCGGTGGCGTTGCTGCCGACCCACACCTCGCGACCGTCGGGCGTGACGTTGATCGCTTCGGGTTGTACCGGTACGTCGATGGTGCGGACGAAGGTGCCCGTCGTGAGATCGAGCTCGGACACGGTGTTGCTGCCGATGTTGCCCGTCCACGCACGTCGACCATCACCGGTGACACCGACCATGTGCGAGCCGCGCTGCGTGGTGGGAACGCGGCGCACGATCTCACCACGACCGACGTGCACGATCAGCAGCGCACCGTTCACTTCGGATGTGACCGCGACGAGCGAGTCGCCCGGCAGGAACACGATGCCGTGGGGACGCCTGTATTCGCCAAGTGTGATCGTGCGTGCCACGCGGCGGCCCGGCACGTCGATCACGGTGAGCGAACTGCCCGGCTGCTGCGCGCCGTAGTCGGTCACGACGGCCGTGCTGCCATCGCGCGTCACCACGACTTCGTGCGGACCCTGACCCGTGGGCAGCGTCGCGAGGATCGCACCGCTGGCCACATCCAGCAGCGTCGCGGTACTGGGACTCTTGTTGGTGATGATCAGCGTGCCCGACTGCGCCGCGATGCCGGAGAACGCCACGCCGGCGAGAAGCCACGCGGTGAGTGCCGTTCTCCGGATGGTGTACCGCCAACTCGTCATGACATGTGCTCTTTGATGTATGCCACCATCTGGTCGGCCGCCGTGCCCCAGCCGCCTTCGAAGCCCATCTCCTGATGGCGCGTGCGTGCTTCGACGTCAGCGTGCTTGGCGATGGCGCGGTAGTGCGTTCCTGTTCCAACCGACTCGAGCTGCAGGACGAGCGTCATGAACCCCGCGCCTGTCGGACGATAGCCCGGCAACAGGGTGTCGGTGGTGACCAGCAGCTCACCTGGCACGACCTGCATGACACAACCAGGATTGGGATGCTCGACGCCATCCGGTGAGCGCATGACGGTCAGGAACGTACCGCCCGGCTGCAGATCGATCTCAGCGCGCGACACACTCCAGGGCGCCGGGCAGAACCAGTGCTTGATATGTTCGGGATTCGTCCACGCGTCCCAGACGAGATGGCGCGGAACGTCGATCGTGCGCTCGAGCATCAGGTCGAGTGTCGGATCGAAGTCGATCCGGAGAGGTGCGGTCATGTGGGCCCAGGGAAGGAGTGCTGATCGCGATTGCTGCCGTCGTGATTGCGGCGGTGACACGGGTTGGACTCTGATCCCGGACGCGGATCAGCGGTCAGGCCCGATTCCATCAGGTAGTGCGTCAGCGCCAGCCGACGCGTCGGGAGGACTGTGCGAGCATTGACGACGATTCTTCTGCAAGCGATACGCTCGCCACCAGCTCCTCCGACGCCGCCACGCGCCACGTTGTGCAGCTGCGCTGCCGGGGTCAATGCCGGCATGAACCGCGTACGTCCCGTGGGGTTCTACTCGGCTCGTGCCCGAATGATTTGACACACGGCTCGGTTCGCAGTAGCTACGGGAAAGTCAGTACACTTCAGAGGTATCCGATGCAGGAAGCTCGAATTCGTGCGGTGCCGCGCCTGTGGCGCCGGGTGGCGACGCTGATCGCCGCTCTGTCATGCTTCGTCGCTGGGCTGCAGGCGCAGCCGACCAGTGGCGTGGACGGCACGGTCCGTTCGGCGCAAGCCGACGTGCCGCTGGCCTACGCGGTGGTGAGCATCCCGGCGTTGTCGCTGGAGCGTTTTTCCGATCAGCAGGGACGCTTTTCGCTCACGGCGCTGCGCACGGGCACGTACGACATCGTCGTGCGCCGGATCGGGTACACGCCGTTCCGCGGAAGGGTGCAGGTGGATTCGGGTGCCGTGGCGCGGCTCGCGATCACGTTGCAGCAGATTCCGGTGCGCCTTGCGTCCACCACGGTGCGTGCGCTGGCCAACTGTCCGCGCCCCGGCGTGCCCAGCGAACAGGCCGACCCCGAGGTCTTCGCCCTCGTCAACCTGCTGCGCGAGAACGCCGATCGCTATCGCCTGCTCGCCTCGCAATATCCCTTCATCTACCTGCAGATCCGGGCGATCGGCGAGATGGGGCCACGCGACATGTTCATCTCGCGCGTCGATACGCTGCTGGTGAAGAGCGGGAACCGGACGGCGTATGCACCCGGCAGGGTCGTGTCACGCCAGCGCACGGATCGTGGCGGTGCGGAGTGGTCGATGGCGATTCCGACGGTGATCGATCTGGCCGATGACCTGTTCCTGCGCAATCACTGCTTCGCGGTAGGCGGCACCGTGCGGGAGAACGACGAGACGTGGATTCGCCTCGATGTGCGCGCCGCTGACCGGCTTTCGTCTCCCGATGTGAACGGGAGCTTCTACCTCGACAGTGCGAGCGCGCAGTTGCGGCGCATGACGCTGGCGATGAGCCGACCCGACCGACTGCCCAAGGAGCTCAGGGGCGTGGTCGGCGTGGACATGGTCACGTCATTTCTCGACATCGCCGCTGGCCTGTCGGTGATCGACAAGGTCTGTGCCGTGAATCGCGTCCGTCAGCCACGCGGGCGAGTGGAGCCGGTGACGCCCTCGGAGCTGCAGCAGTTGCTGGTGTACGAATTCACCTCGCCGCCGCCCGACGTCAAGAAACGCGGGTCGCTGCTGCCGCCGAATGCGTGGCGCAGTGCGACGCGCATCGATCGCAAGGATGTCTGGTGCGCTGATCCGTGAAGCGGATCGAGCGGCCGCCCCCGCACCGTGTCGCCACACCCTCCCCGGCGTGACGACACGATGCGAGGTACTGCCGGCGCGTGTGCACAGCGTCAGCGCGCGCCGTGCTTGCGGCGTGCTGCGATGCCGGCCAGGCCGAGCAGACCGCTGCCGAGGAGCAGCATGCTGGCCGGTTCCGGAACGGTGGTGAGGATGAAGCCGCGGATTTCACCGCCCGGGAATGTCGAGCTGTGGATGTTCAGGTACGACGTGCCGTCGTTCATGCCGCTCAGCAGTCGGGCGCGTGCGGTGGCGAGCGTGCCGCCGTTGGCGGTCACGAAGGCACTGTTGAACGACGACGACTGGTTGAGGTCGAGCAGGAGATCGAACGTGCCGGCGCTGACGCCGACCGGGAATCCAACGAAGGTCGGTGTCGTGGTGGCGACGCCTGCCGTTGCCGGGCCCGGCAGGGCGGTGCAGCAATGGATGTGTGCCACCGTCGTGATGCCCGTCAGGCCCGAGAAGCTGCCCTGAATGCGCAACACGGTGCCGGTGAGGGTGAACGTCGCCGAGCCGATGCCGAGTGAGCTGTTGGGTGGGGCTTCGGCAGCGCCGGTGAGCGTGGCGGTCCACGATTGCGCGCCCGCAGTGGTGGTGCTCGCGGCGAGTGCGGCGGCCAGCGCGAACCGGCGGGTCCAACGTGCGGTCATGATCATGCACAGACTCCTGAAGGGTGGTTGAAGCCGGTGGTCCGCCGATGGCAGACACCTATGCTCCTTCCGCAGACGGGGAAGCTCTCCGTCTTCTTCCCGCGCCAGTGCGCTTCCGCAGACGAGCGCCGCTTGAATCGTCGGAAGACAGCGTACTCATGCATGTGGAATGGCGCAGTGCGCCCCTGTAACTTGTCGGCCATGCGCCTCCTCTTCGCCGAAGATGACCGACCGTTGCGGGCCTCGATCACACGGGGATTGCAGGAGGCATCGTACGAGGTGGAGCAGGCGGCCACCGGATCTGCCGCACTCGTGCTGGCGGAGCAGGGTGGGTGGGATGCCGTCGTCCTCGACGTCCTGCTGCCCGGCATGAGCGGTGTGGATGTCTGCCGCGCGATCCGCGCGCGTGGCGATCGTGTGCCGATCCTGATGCTCACCGCGCTGGACGCAGTCGAGCATCGCATTGCCGGCCTCGATGCCGGGGCCGACGACTATCTCACCAAGCCTTTCGACTTCGGCGAGTTGCTGGCGCGGCTGCGTGCGCTCACGCGCCGGAGCTCCGACAGCGTCACGTCGGTCGTGGTGGTCGGCGACCTGGTGATCGACACCGATCGGCACACCGTGCGCCGCGGGGAGCGCGACATTCCGCTGACCGCCACCGAGTTCGCGTTCCTGCTGCTGCTCGCGAAGCACGCCGGCAAGGTCGTGAGCCGCGCCGGGCTGATGGCGCAGGTGTGGGACGATCCGAAGAACACCTACTCGAACATCATCGACGTGTACGCGAGCCGGGTGCGTCGCAAAGTGGACGATGGTGAGGCGACGCCGATGTTCACGACGTTGCGCGGCACCGGTTTCATCCTGCAGCCGCCGCCGACGGTGCCGCACGGGCAGGGCAAGGCGCCTGTGCGTCGGAAGACCGCGCGTCGCGGCGACTGACGCGTGCAGTTGTGGCCGTCCACGCTCAGGGCGCGGCTGACGCTCTGGTACACCATGCTGCTGGCCGTGCCGCTGGCGGTGTTCGCGGCGGCGTCCTACGTCGTCGTGCAGCGCACGCTGGAGCGCCGCACCGATGTGTTCATCAACGACGCGCTGAATGCCTTCGCGCGCGAACTCTTCGCCGAACGACGTGCGTCGATGAGTGTCGTGCAGGCGATGCAGACGGCCGTGACGGAAGTGAAATTTCGCGACCTGAACATCGCCATCCTCGACTCGTCGGGGCGGCTCGTGGTGATGAACGCCACCGGTGGCACGGCGGAGGAGCTGAGCACCAGCCGGCGTCCGTCGGCCGATGTGGAGCAGCGGCTGCTGGCGGTGGTTCGGCGCCGCAATCTCGCCGAACCGCAGGCCCTCACGGTGGATGGCAGTGCCGCAGCGTTCCGCATCCTCTCGCGCCCGCTGACCGTCGAACAGCAGCGCTTCACGCTCACCGGGGCCTATTCCCTCAGCGATATCGACGACGTGCTGTCGCAACTGCGTGACCTCTTCCTGATCGCGATTCCAGGATTGCTGCTCGTATCAGCCATCGGCGGCTCCGCGCTCGCACGACGCAGTCTCACGCCGGTGAATGCGATGTCGGCACAGGCGGCCGTCATCAGTGCCAGCAACATGCATGAACGCCTGCCTGTCGGCGGCGGCGAGGAGCTGGCGTCGCTGGCGCGTGTGGTGAATGGTCTGCTCGACCGCCTCGAGGCGTCGTTCGAGCAACAGCGCCGGTTCGTCACCGACGCCTCGCACGAGTTGCGCACGCCGACGGCCGTGGTGCGCACCGAGGCCGACGTCACGCTGTCGCGCGAACATCGCACCGAGGTGGAGTATCGCGAGTCGGTGTTGGTGATGCAGGATGCCGCGCGACGCCTCACACGTATCGTGGACGACCTGTTCCTGCTCTCGCGCGCCGACTCAGGGCACCTCGTCATGCGTCGCGAGGCGCTCGATCTCGAGGAACTGGTGCAGGAGGCCACACGTGCGGTCCGCTCCGTCGCCAGCGAGCGCGGCGTGTCGATCATGCTGCAGGATGTGGCCGAGGCACCCCTGACGGGTGATGCGGACCTGCTGGGTCGCTTGCTGCTCAACCTGCTGGACAACGCCATCAAACACTCGCCGCGCGGCGGCACGGTGGATGTCGCGATGCAGTTGCGCGGAATGCATTGCGAAGTGCGCGTCGGTGACACCGGCCCCGGCATCCCGCTGGAATCCGTGCCAAAAATATTCGAGCGCTTCTATCGCGTGGACTCGGCGCGCTCGCGATCCGAAACCAGCGCGACCAGCGGTGCGGGGCTCGGCCTGGCCATCGCGCGGCGCATTGCGGAAATGCACGGCGGCACGGTGGACGTGGCGCTGTCACGACCGGGTCGCACAGAATTCCTCGTGGTCCTGCCAGTGCGCGCTGGTGCGTTGACGGTGTGACCGTGGGCCGTCAAGACCGTTTGAAACGCTCGTAATCGTCGCCAAGCGGTCCGCGCAACAGGAGCCGAAAGTAGATGACCGTGAAGATGGCGATCGGCACCAGCACCGGCGCCGAGTGCGTCGGTAGCGCGCGGCTGCCGAGAAGGCGCAGCAGCGTCATCATGGTCGTGAAGTAGAACAGGGCGTTGGTGAGCACCACGGGTCGGCCAGAGACACCGCCCAGCAGCGCCTTGCGGTTGGCCCAGTTCAGGGCCGCCAGCGCCAGCCATCCCGACGCCACCAGTTCACCGACCCACGCCATCCCCGGCGGAAACCCGGGGACCAGCAGCGGCAGCAACTCCTGCGATGCAAACAGCAGCGACAGCCCGGTGATGGCCAGGAAGCCGGCGCTGGCGTCGCAGAGGCGTGTGGATCTGAGCATACGGTGCGGACAGAGAAAGCGCCGCGCACCGCGTCCGTGCAGGCGACGCGGGGCGCACGGCGGTGGTCAGACGCGCAACGCTTCCGGCAGCGCGGCCACGAAGGTGCGCATCTCTTCCGGCGTGCCGATGCTCACGCGACACCAGTCGGAGTACGGCATGAATCGGCGTCCGACGAGGAATCCCTTGGCGCGCATCGCCGTCTGAAACCGTTCCACCGGCATGCCGGCATCGAAGAACACGAAGTTGGTCTGCGACGGCGCGACCGTGCGGCCCATCGATGTGAGCGCCGTGGTGAGCAACGCTCGCCCCTCGCGGTTCTTCGCCTTCACGAATTCCTGATACTGCGTATCGGCGAGTGACGCGATGGCAGCGTTCATGCCGAAGGCGTTCGGATTGCCCGTCATGAACTTCTGCAGCCGCTGGATGAGGTCGGGGCGGGCGATGGCGAAGCCCACGCGCAACCCGGCGATGCCATGCAGCTTGGAGGCGGTGCGCGAGATGATGACGTTCTCGCCCTTGAGCACGAGGTCCACCATCGACGTGTGTGTCGGGTCATCCACGAAGTCGTGATACGCCTTGTCCACCAGCACCGGCGTGCGATGCTGCGTGGCACTCACGAAGCGGCGGATGTCGACCGCGCGCTCGATCGTGCTGCTTGGATTGTTCGGGTTGCAGACGAACACCAGGCTGACGGCGTTCGTGATGCGCGCGTCGAGTGCGGCGAAGTCGTGACCCATCGTCGGTGTGAGCGGCACCTTGTGCACGGTCGCCCCGATCTTTTCCGCATAGCCCGGCAGGCCTTCGAAGGTCGGCCACGGCGTCACGACTTCGCCACCCTGCATGCCGAATGCGAGGGCGGCGATGGCCAGCGTCTCGCTCGAGCCCTGCGTGATCAGCACATGCGACGGGTCGACGCCGACGTGCTGCGCAAATGCCTTGCGCAGCACGTCGGTGGACTGCAGCCCGTACAGGCTGTGCTCGTGCCACCCGCTGCCGATGGCCTCCTTCGCCTTCGGCGACATGCCGAAGGGATTCTCGTTGGCCGAGAGCCGCACCGGCCCCGCCGCGCGCCGCTGGGCGGTGGCGCGATCCTCCATGTCCTGCAGCGCCTCGCGGTAGCTCGCGCCGCGGACAGCGAGGGCGGGGAGCAGCGACGGCAGCAGCGCCGTCGAGCCGGCCGCGAGACCGGTGTTGATCAACCACTGACGGCGATTCACGGGAGCAGTCACGGGAGCCTCTGGGTTGGGGCGGGGCGGCAGATGATGCAGCATACCACCGCCCCCGCCACCGCCGTCAGTCCCGCGCCCGAGCGGCCGTGAGCGAACGGGGCCGTGCCCGCGCCGCGCTACGGCCGCGCCCCATCCAGCACCCAGGGCGCCCGCACCGTGTCCATGGGCATCGTCTTCTTCGCGTCCCGCACGATCTGCTCGACGTCGCGCATCAGGTTCGCATTCTCCATCACGATGCCGTCCTTGATCGTGTGCACGATGCCGCGGGTCCGCCGCATGGTGCCATCGGCGCCCTTCACCAGATCGCCGAACGCGTAGAGCAGCTTCAGGTTCGCCGCCGGGTTACCGTCCACGATCAACAGATCGGCGAGATAACCCGGGCGTACGAGACCGAGCTCCGGCACGCCGAGCGTGTTGGCGCTGGTGAGCGTCGCCGCCTTGAGGACTTCGAGATTGTGCATGCCCGTCTCGCGCATCAGCTGCGCTTCGCGTACGGTCGAGAACCCCGGGGTGGCCCAGATATAGGAATCATCCGTGCCGAATGCGACCTTGCCGCCCTTCTGGTTGAAGGCGTAGATCAGGTCACCCCACAGCCGGTACGCATACGTCCAGTTGTACTCGTCCTCCGACGTCCAGTCCACGTGGTAGGCACCGTGGTTGGCGGGATTGGGCAGGTTCCAGTTCCAGAGTGCCGGGTGCGTGTACTTCTCGTGCCACGGGAGGCTCATCGCACGCACGGCGTCGCGATTGGCTTCGTACACTACGCGGGTCGGCAACATCGTCACGCCGCATTTCACCATCGAGTCAGCCACGGCGCCAAGCAGCTTGGCGCGATCGGCTTCCTGCCACACCTTGCCGGCGTAGCGGAAGCGCTGGTTTTCATTCCCGAAGCTGTATTCCGGCCCGAAGTCCTGCACCGTGCGCGGCAACGCCGACTCGGCATACCCGTAGTGATGTTCGATCATGGTCACGCCGGAACAGGCCGCCTGCACGGCGTTCACGACCGCTGTGGTGCTGGGCGGAATGTGAAAGCTCGTGATCATGCCATTGGCCTTGCCCGCAGCGGCGATCGCGCGCACGAGGTCCGCACTCCAGCCGTTGAAGTCCATCGAGATCACGCGCAGTCCGCGCGCCGCCATCGCCTTCGCCACGTCCGGTGCGCGCGTCGGATCGTCGATCTCGGCGCGCGTGAACCGTGTGCCGCCGCCCCAGCTCACGAGCGGATGGAGTCGCGGCGCCAGCACCGTGTTCTGCCGTGAGCGGTCGGACTCCGTCAGTGCGCTGTCCAGACCACGGTCGCTGGCGGGCACCATCGTCGTCACGCCCATCGCCAGCTTCAGATAGTACACGTAATTCAGCGGCATCGGCTGCGTGCGGATGTGCGTGTGCAAGTCGAACATCCCGGGCATCACGAACATGCCCGTCGCGTCGATCACGCGGTCGCCGGTCGCGCGCTCGGTGCGACCGCGACGCTGGGCAGCGACGGGATCGAACGGCGTCATCTCCGTGATCGTGTTGCCTTCGATGACGATGTCGTACGGCCCGGCTGGCGGCCCGCCGTGACCGGGGATCACCATCGCCCCGCGGATCACGAGTCGCTTGTACGGGCCGGCGGCGAGGTCGCCGAAGTTGACCGGTGCGCTCGGCGAGGCACCGGACGCTGGTTGCGCCGCGGCGGATCGGGGCGCCAGCAGTGTCGAAACGGCGACCGCTGCCGTGAGGAGCGTACGGCTGGCGATGGTGGTGATGCGACCTGCGTTCGGCATGGGCGGCGAGTGCGGGGGAAGCGGTCTGGGCGGACGTTGGACAACGTCGCGGATGGGGTCGACGTTGTGCAGTCGCGTCAGCGCTGCTGTTCCGATGGCCGTGACGCCCGACGACCTGCGCTGGTCAGCGCTCGCGCCAGCCCGCGCGCAGGCCCACCAGCACCTGCCGCTGGAACGCCGCGGTCCAGCCGCCAGGCCGCTGATCGAAGAGGTTCGTCACCGCCACTGACAGCTCCATCGAGCGCCGCAGTCCGACGCGAATCTGACCGTCCAGCGACAGAAACGGCTCCTGCGTGAACAGGGCACGCTGCGCCGCGCTGATGTAGCGGGCAGAGAGATCAGTGGCGATGCCGCCCAGCGTCGCGAACTGTCGTGACATGGCCGCGCGAGCCGTGTGCGTCGCACGCCCTTCCAGCGTGCGACCGGTGAGCAGGTCCCGCGCACGCAAATGATCGTAACCCAGCGACAACTCCGTGGCGCCGCGGCTGTAGCGCACGTTGGACTCGATCCCCTCGGTGCGCGCGCGCTCGACGTTCACGTTGCGGAAGAGAATCAGTCCTGCGGCGTTCGTGCCGATGTCGCGCGTCGCGATCAGGTTCGTCAGCGAATTCCGATACCCCTCGAGATCGAGCGTGAGGGCAGGGCGCGGGGCCCACGTGCCGCCGACACTCGTGCTCCAAGATGACTCGGGACGCAGGTCCGGGTTTCCGGTGATCTGGTAGCCGGCGGCACCGTTGATGAACGTGTAGCGGATTTCCTTGAACGACGGCGCGCGAAAACCGCGCGCCACGTTCGCGCGCAGACGCATGGTGGGCGCTGCCTGCCACACGGCGCCGACGCTCGGTGAGATCGCGCCACCCCACAACGTACTGTTCGACGTGCGCGCTCCGACCGTCAGCAGCACGTCACCGAGCGTGACGGCATCGCGCAGAAAGAATTCGGCGACGCGGTCGGACGCACTGTCACCGTCGATCTTCGTCGGCGACGAGATGCGTCGCGCCGACAACTGCATGCCGGCGTCGAAGGTATGCCGACCGGCGCCGCGCGAATACGACATAAGCGCCCGCGTCATGCGCTCGCGCTGCTCCAGCGAATCGGCGGAACCGGTGATCGGCAGCAGCCCCAGCGCCTCGCGGAACTGGTACGCATATCGTTGACCGAACAGACGACTGCGCAACATGCCACCGGCCATCTTCAGCTGCGCCTCGACGAACCCCTGCTGGGAATTGTTGTCGATGAACCCATTGAAGCCTGCGCCCACGGGCCACCGCTGGCGTTGCTGCGAAAGTGTCAGGTCGGTGCGTAGCTGCAGTCGATCGCTCACGCGAATGCGGCTGTCGCCCCGGAAATCGTACACCCGGTCCAGCGTCGAACCACTGGCGTTGATGGCCGTGACGCGATCCGTCTGCCGCCAGCCACCGTTCAGCCGAACGCCCACGCGCCCGTACGTGTCACTCACCTCCAGCATACTCTCACGCCGCCCGAGTTCCCCCGCGCGTGCCGTCGCCTCGGCCACGAAGCGCGTCGACGGGGCAGCCGTCACGAGGTTGATCACGCCACCCAGCGCCTCGCTGCCGTATTCCACGCTGGACGGCCCTTTCACCACTTCGATGCGCTCGGCCGCGATGGTCGAAAGTCGGCCAATGTCCCGGTTTTCCGTCATGGCGCCGGCCACTGGTTCTCCGTCGATCAGCAGCAGCACGCGCGACTGATCGAGGCCGCGAATGGCGATGGACGTCTGCGCTGGCGGCGATGCAATTTCCTGCAGTCCGGGCAGTCGGCGCAGCAGCTGATTGGCCGAGAAGGCCGCGGCAGCGGCGATGTCCTCGCGCGACAGCACCAGCACACTGGCTGGTGACTCCCCGACGCGGATTTCACGCTGACCCACCGTGGTCACCACGCGATCCAGCATGGCCGGCAACGGCTCGAGTTGCACGATGATGTCAAACGACGCGACGGCGAGTCGTCGCTCCCGGAATCCGAGCGCGCGAACGTGCAGGCTGTCGCCCACGCCGGCGAGAATGCGGAAGGTACCGCGCGCGTCACTGCGCGTCTTCAGGCCGCTCGCAATCGCCCTGACTTCGGCGGAGGTCACGACACCACCGTTCGCACCGCGGCTCGTGATCAACCCCTGGACGGCCTGCGCCTCGACTGATGACGACGGGCCGAACATGATGCCCAGGCAGCACGCCGCGGCAACGGCAGGCCCCCCCAAACGCGGCACACGGCGGCGCCTGGACATCGGCGATCTCAGCGGATGCGTGCGTAACGCAGGGTCGGGAAGCCGCCGGCACCCGAGGCGCCGTAGTATCCGATCACCTGCAACTTGTAGGTGCGTGCTCCGTTGCGGATCAGGTACGTGTTGAACGTCGGCGAGAGACGCTGGTCGTTGTTCAGATTGTAGCGGAAAGGACCGGCGGGATCCTCGATGTTGTTCGGGATCGGACCCGTGAGCAGCGAAAGGAACGCGCCATACTGCGGTGCGTCACTGGCGCTGGTGGTGCCGACGAAACCGATGGCGGCGTCGCCCGGATACGTGCCCACGTTGCACGCGGCGTTCACACCGATTTCGTATGCGGTGGGCGTGATCACAAGATCGGAGTTGCACCCCGACGCCACCACCGCCGTGCCGCTGGCCAGGTTCACGTTGACCGGCGTGTTGCCCGTCGGAACGGAGAACGTGCGCGCCGCGCCAAGCGTGGTGCCCGTCTGCGTGCGCGACTCGAACGTGACCGACGACAGCGCACGACCCGTGAAGCTGATGGCCGTCACGCGGGTCAGTTGGTAGCCGCCATTTGCCGTCTTCACCTTCCAGAAGTTCGCCGTGTTCGCCGTCGGCGCGCCCGCACCGAACACCAGATAGCCGGTGGCATTCGGGATCAGACGGTCAGCCTTGAAGAACGAGTCAGCCGGAATGCGCGAATCGCGAATGGAGTCGAACGCCGCCAGCGTGTTGGTGTTGGTGTAAGCGAGCACCTGTGCCGGCGTCGCGGTCTTGTTGTTCTCGAAGTTGTAGCCCGTCACGCTGCCGGTGCCGGTCACGCCGCCGTTGACGCGGATCTCGTAGCGTCGCAGCGCGATGTCCCACGCGCCCGTCTTCGGCACCAGCGTATTGGTTGCGAAGCTGAAATAGACCAGCGTGTCTGCAGAGTTGGCGTTCAGCGGGCTGGACGTGACGACCGCGTTCAGCGCCGCTCCGCCCCCCGTGATACTTTCGGCGTCCGTGGAATCCTCGCCGCAGCCGGAGAGGGTGACGGCGGCCAGCACCGCCGCGATCGTCGTCCGCATCTTCACATTCGTGTACATCGATACCTGCATTCTGAGTTACGTGGGTTTCGATCTCGGTTTCGTGGGGGAAGGGTCGCCGGACTGGAGGGGCTGCTCAAGTTCGGAAAAGTACGGATCGGCCCGCCCGGGACGCGCCAAACGACCCCGACGGCTGACCGTTTTTCCCTCTGAATTTACGAAAAACGGCCGTTTGCCCGGAATCTTTGCCGGAAACCCCCTTGCGCTCTGCAGCAGAGGTGTATGTTCATGCTATCGCGGCTGACTGGCCGCACCCATCGTGAGGGAGATCACGAGTTCGATGTGGTGAGTATCTGTCGGGAACAGGCGTAAAGGCCATGCTCCGGGTAAAAAGCCGCACCAACACACAGGAGCATTCCAATGCGTATGTCAGGCACAGTCAAGTGGTTCAACGATGCCAAGGGTTTCGGCTTCATCACCCCGTCGGATGGCCAGAAGGATTGCTTCGTGCACCATTCGGCAATCCAGGGTAACGGCTTCAAGACGCTGGCCGAAGGCGAAGCTGTCGATTTCGACATGGTGCAGGGCCAGAAGGGTCCGGCCGCCGAAAACGTCACCCGCTCGGGTCGTTGATCACGGGTCGTGCATCGGCCTGACTCTGCCGTAAGGCGGCGTTAACGAGACACGACCAGAAGCGCCCCACCGAGGATTCGTCCTCGGTGGGGCGCTTTCGTTCGTGCCGTCTGGGCCGTTGTCTGTCGCGATAGCTTGCGCACCGGCACACATGCCATTCGTCATGCCCACCCACAGCGCATCTCAGCGGGGACTCAATGCCAACTGCCCGTCGCCGTTTCCTCAGCTGGCTCGGCAGCGCATCGCTGCTCGGGGTCGCCACGCGGCCCACGCTCTCGCCACTCGTCCGTGCCGATGGGACCGAATCGACGGATGACGGTCATGCCGCGGCCGTTGGCGCCGTCGCGTGGGACATGAGCTGGACGGAACGTGTCACCGGGAAATACAAGGCCGTGTTCGACTCGCCGGATGTCGCCGGCGGTGCGGCGCTCTATCGCGCGACGGCGTGGTGCGATCAGTACAAGGAAGTGTACGGCGCCGCGCGCGCAGACATGTCGCCCGTCGTCGTGCTGCGGCACACCGGCTTTTACATGTCCATGAACAATGCGTTCTGGGCCGAGTACGAGGCCGGCAAGGAGTTGAAGGTGCGTGACGACAACGGGCGGAAATGGGCTCGATCGAACCCGATTGGTGAGGCATCCGCAGGAGCGAGTGCCGCTGCGGTGGCCAGTACCATTCCTGGTTTCATTGCGGCCGGCGGTATCGTGCTGGCCTGCGGTTGGAGTTTCGGTGGTGCGGTCAGTCGCATTGCGAAGCACGACCGCATCGATCGCGCTGCTGCGGAGGCCCGTGCCCGCACCTTGCTCTTGCCGGGCGTCATTCTGCAACCCAATGGCATCTTCGCCGCGTTGCGCGCGCAGGAAGCCGGCTGCTCGTACATCCTCGCCAGCTGATGCAATCATGAAGCGTGTGGTGCGCGCACTCACGATCGCGGTACTGGTCGTCGCTGCGCTGTGTGGCGGCGCACTGCTGCTCGCGTTTCAGGGGGCACCGCTGGTGACGGCGGCCAGTGCGGTGTCGGTGGAGGATGTTCAGCGCGCCCGGGTGCTCATGCAGCGCCACGATCCGCGGCGAGTGCCCGACGGCGTCGCCAATCGCGTGGTGCTCACGCAGCAGGACGTGACCTTGCTCACGCAGTACGCCGCCTCGCGCTGGCGGCGTGGGGTCACGCGCGTCACGCTGCGCGACGGCGAAGCCGACGTGCAGGCCAGCGTCGACGTGGCGGGGCTGCCGCTGCCGGGTAACTGGCTCAACATCGACGCAACCGTCGTCGATGCGGAAGGGCTGCCGGACGTCCGACGCCTCCGCGTGGGCGCGCTGCCGATCCCGGCTGCGGCCGCTCAGCCGATCGCCGAGTTCGTGCTGGCGCGCCTCGGCTCCGCGATGCCGCTCGCCATCGCGAAGGAGATGGTGCACAGCGTGGCGTTCACGTCGAGCGCAGCGCGCATCGACTACACGTGGCAGAAAAACGCGACGACGCGTGTGCGCGACATGCTCATTCCGCCGGAGGATCTGCAGCGCCTGCAGGTGGCGCACGAGGCGCTCGCGCAGATCGTGCGTACCACGCGTGGCGCGGGTCCTCTGCCGCTGTCCGCACTGCTCGTGCCGATGGTGCAGCAGGCGACCACGCGCGCCAGCGGCGGTAATGCCGTGGCTGAACAGCGTGCGGTGCTGGTGACGCTGGCGCTGTACGTGACGGGGCGACCGCTGGGGCGCTACGTCCGTCGCGCGAAGTCGTGGACGAGCATTCCGCCGCGTGTGGTGACGCTCGCCGGCCGCGCGGATCTCGCCAAGCACTTCCTCGTCTCTGCGGTGGTGTCGTCCCAGAGCAGCAACACGCTGGCAGACGCGGTGGGTCGCACGAAGGAGGTGGATGACTCTCGCGTCGGCACGGGCTTCAGCTTCGTCGACATCGCCGCGGATCGCGCCGGCACGCGCTTCGGTGAACTCGCCTCGCAGAACCCCGGGCGGCTGGGCGATGCAGCGGCGACGGGGCTGACCGACGCGGACCTGATTCCCGCGGTCGGCGACCTGCCGGAATCGATGACCGCCGCCGAATTTGCCGAACGCTTCGGCGACATCGACGCCCCGCGCTATCAGGCCATGATGGAACGCATCGAGTCGCGCCTGGCGGCGCTGCGGCTGTACCGCGAGTGATGGCGCGCCCGTAGTTTCACGCGAAGAGCGCTTGCGTGTGACGCGTTGACGGTCGGAGGTGTGATGAAGGGAGGGAAGGCAGGACGGAAGCGACCGGCCAACGTACCAGCGGATCCACTGAAGGGGGCGCGGGGGCCGTCGCGTGGCGAGACCAAGAAGGACTGGGGCGCCATCGAGAAGGATGACGCTCCGGCGCCGCCGCCCGTGCCGCCGCGCCGCAAACCCTGAAGCGCTCGCGTGGCCAGCGCAGAGGGTGCACCGACCGCACCGCGTCGCGTACGTTGTGCGGATGTCTGACCCGAGCCCTGCCGCGCACGCCTCCGCGAGTCCTGACGTGCCCGATCGTGACATCCTGATTTCCGGGTTCACCGTCATCCGCAATGCGGTCCTGATGGGCTATCCGGTGGTCGAGGCGATCAGGTCGATCCTGCCGATCTGCGACGAGTACATCGTGGCGGTCGGTGCCGGTGACGACGACACGCGCGAGCTGATCGCCTCCATCGGCGATCCGAGACTGCGGATCGTGGACACCGTCTGGGATCGCACGAAAAACACGGGCGGGCACATGCTCGCCGAGAAGACGAACGAGGCGCTGGCGATGTGTCGCGGCACCTGGTGCTTCTATCTGCAGGCCGACGAAGTCGTTCACGAAAACGATCTGCCCGTCCTGCGCGCGGCGTGTGAACGGCTGCGGAACGACACGCAGGTCGAGGCACTGCTGTTTTCCTACACGCACTTCTACGGCTCGTTCAGTGTGATCGCCACGTCACACAACTGGTATCGCAACGAAGTGCGCATCGTGCGTAACGGCATCGGCGCGCGCAGCATCGGCGATGCGCAGAGCTTCATGGTGGCCGATCACAAGCCGCGCGTGGTGCGCAGCGGTGCGCGCATCATGCACTACGGCTGGGCCAAGCCGCCGGAGCGCATGGGTCGCAAGATGGCGCGCTTTCACTACTGGTACTTCGGTGCGCAGGAAGAGACGACCGAGGATCCGACGTTCCAGTTCCGCCAGATGTATGGCCTGCGACCGTACACGGGCGCGCACCCGGCCATCATGCGGCACATCGTCGCCGCGCAGGACTGGACGTTCACGCCGGCGTTCAAGCCGTCCGATTGGAACGCGAAGGACTGGAAGATGGTGCTCAGTCGCGCCGCCGAAAAACTCACTGGACGCCGCTGGGGCGAGCGGAAGAAGTACAGGCTGATCCGAGGTCGTTGACGTCTCCATGCAGGTCGCTCCCACCCGAACCGATCACGTGACTGAAACCAAGGGCTTCTCCACGCGCTGGGCCATGATGCTCGCCATGCTCAGCATGGCCGTCGGCACCGGCAACATCTGGCGCTTCCCGCGCATCGTGGCCACTAACGGTGGCGGCGCGTTTCTCGTCGCCTGGATCATCTGCCTGTTCACCTGGTCGATCCCGCTGATCCTGATCGAGTTCGGCATGGGGCGAAAGACGCGACTCGGACCGATCGGTGCGTTCGTTCGGACCATCGGGCAGAAGTACGCGTGGATGGGTGGATTCATCGCGTTCACGGCCGTCGCCATCATGGCGTACTACTCCGTGGTCACAGGCTGGACGCTGCGCTACTTCATCGCCTCTGCGTTCGGTGAAGTCAGCGGCACCAACTCCGTCAGCTTCTGGAAGACCTTCTCCGGCGGCGCAGGGCCCGTGCTCCCGCACGTGATCTCGATCATCGGCGCCACGTTCATCGTCGCCAAGGGCGTCAAAGGCATCGAGCGCACGACCACGATCCTGATGCCGATCCTGATCGGGATCATCCTGCTGCTCACCGGTCGCGCACTGATGCTGCCGGGTGCCGGCGCTGGTCTCGACTATTTCTACGGCGTGGACTGGAGTCGGCTCTCCGATGCCTCGCTCTGGCTGCAGGCGTTGACGCAGAATGCCTGGGACACGGGCGCCGGATGGGGGCTGATCCTCACGTACGCCGCCTACATGCGCAGCAACGAGGACACGGCGCTCAATGCCTTCATACTTCCTGCCGCCAACGACACCGTCTCGCTCTGTGCGGGCATGATGGTGTTCTGCACCGTCTTCACCGTCGTGCCACAACTGGTGAGCTCCATCACCTCCATCCCGGCGGCACTCGCCGACTTCCCCGATCTGCAGGCCGCCATCGCCGGCGGTGCCACGCTCGATGCGGCGCTCGTGCAGAAGACGATCTTCGGCGCCGGCAACGAAGGCGTGACGTTCATCCGGATCCCGAAGTTGTTCTCGACGCTGCCAGGTGGCGCGATCTTCATGACGCTGTTCTTCCTCGCGCTGTTCATGGCGGCCTTCACCTCGCTCGTGTCGATGGTCGAACTCGGCACCCGCGTGCTGCTCGACATGGGCTGGACGCGCGCACGCGCCGTCTGGGTGGTGGGTGCCTTCGGACTCGTGCTCGGTCTGCCCTCGGCGTTCTCACTCGACGTACTGCACAACCAGGACTGGGTGTGGGGCGTGGCGCTGATGCTCTCCGGCCTCTTCTTCGCGATCGCCGTCGTGAAGATGGGACCGGCGAAGTTCCGCGCCGAGCAGATCAATCATGAGCATTCCAACATTCGTGTGGGCGCATGGTGGGACTGGGCGATCCGCATACTCGTGCCACTCGAGGCCATCGCGCTGATGGGCTGGTGGATGTGGCAGGTGCGCGGCCCCGGTGCCATGAATCCACTCGGCATCGAGAATATCGGCACGATCCTGATGCAGTGGGGCATCGCCCTCGGCTTGTTGCTGGCGTTCAATACGCAGCTTGCGAAGATCGCACCGTTCGAGACGGCGGAGATGGACGAGGGTCGCATGCCGCCCAGCATTCCCTGATTGCGTCAGTGGATGTGGTACAGAACAGGAACGCCGCCGATGGAGAATCCGTCGGCGGCGTTCCTGTGTTCACGGTACAGCGGAGATCACCGTCGCGCGCGCGGTCGCTCCGGCACCTGCTTGCGCAACTCCTCGCTCTGATTCTTCAGCTCCTTCTCCGCATCTTTCTTCTGCTCGTCGCCGACGAGTGCCAGCACCGATGCCGTCTGTTCCGGACGGCGGGCCATCAGCGAGTCGGCGATCTCCATCATGGCCAGCATCTGCTCTCGCAGTGTCTGCATCTCCTGCGGCGAGGGCGGCTCGGCGCCTGACGGCGCGTTGGCCTCGAGCGCCTTCGGCACGCGGAAGTTGCGACGGACGGAATCGTAGCGAACGAGCAGCAGTGCATTCCGCTCGAACAGCGTGCCGCGAAGCGTGGTGAGCTGCGTGACCTGCTCGTCGGAGAGCTTCAGCTTGCGGCGCTCGTTCAGCAGTGCGTCGGCGGCGTTGAATCGCTCCAGCTCCTTCGCCGTGGCGAACTTCGGCAGGCCGCGGCTGGATGGCGACGGTCCCATCCCGCCGCGGCCGCCCATGCCGCCCATCCCACCCATGCCGCCCATGCCACCCATCCCCTGCGCGAAGAGCGGGGCGGGGAGCAGTGCCAGTGTCAGGAGCGTGTGACGGAGACGCATCGGGAGCGGGGCAGAGCGTGGAAGGACGGCGCAAGCGAGACGCCTTTAATACTACGGTAGCGGTCGAAAAGTGCGCCGAGCCCGGAACGTGTCAGAGCCGGGCTGCGCATCGCCGGCAGTAGGAGGCGTCCGCGGCGTGGTCGTCAAGCTCACACTGGCCGCAGACCTGCGTGCTCAGCACCGGCGCCCTGTCGCGACGATGCGTGAACTCGGCGGTGACGATGCCTGTCGGAACGGCGATGATGCCGTAGCCAGGAATCATCACCAGCGATGCGATCGCCTTACCCAGCGCGGTGGCCGGTGCCAGGTCGCCGTAGCCGACGGTCGTCAGCGTCACGACCGCCCAGTACATGCTGATCGGCACACTGGTGAAGCCATGGGCGGGCCCTTCGACGAGATACATCACGGAGCCGACGATCACCACGATCGTCGTGACGGCCAGCAGGAAGACGCCAATCTTGCGAGCGCTCGCACGCAGCGCCGTGCCGATCACGTCGGCTTCGACGAGGTAGCGCGACAGCTTGAGTACGCGGACGATCCGCAGCAGTCGCAGCACGCGCACCACCAGCAGCACGCCTGCACCCGGCACGAGGAGGCTGATCCACGTGGGCAGGATGGCGAGCAGATCCACCAGACCGTAGAAACTCATCGCGTACACGCGCGGACGCTGCACGGCGACCAGTCGCAGCGCGTATTCGATCGTGAAGAGGGCGGTCAGCACCCATTCGCAGCGTCGGAGCAGCGTATAGCTCTCTGCGGACAGACCCGGCAACGTTTCCAGACTCACGACGAGTACGCTGCCGATGATCAGCGCGATCAGTGCAAGGTCGAACGCGCGCCCTGCCGGTGTATCGGCTTCAGACACGACGGTGTGCAGCCGTGCGCGCCAGACACTTCCGGACGGTGGCTCATCGGGCGGTGCGGCATGTTTGCGTGTGACGATCACGCGACAACGCTACGCCGCGCACGTTGTGCTGTCAGCCTGAGCCACGGACGTTGCCGCGTGACGGCGTCTGTCATGGGATCCGCATGTAGGCGATCAAAATGGTCATACCAATCGTGCCTCGACTGGCAGAGGTCGCCAGTGCTGAGCAGGCGGTGACACCGCGGCTCGCCTACCACGATCACGTCACGCCCTCGCGGTGCTTCTTGTGCGCGCGCGGGATGGCTCGTTGGTTTGCGGAGTGCCGCCGTCGGCATCACTTCCACACATGAGCCAATGAGATTCGAACCCCTGATGCAGCGCAGTCATCGTGGTTGCGCCCTCGTCGCACTCTCCACCGCCGTCTTCCTTGCCGGTTGCGCCAGTCGCGAAACGCTGGCGCCGCTGCCGGTCGCGCTGACGGTCGCCTCGCCGTCCGGCATTGTGATCAGCCAGGTGTACGGCGGCGGCGGCAACGCGGGCGCGACGTTCCGCAACGACTTCATCGAGCTGTTCAACGCGAGCGACAGCGTGGTGTCACTAGCCGGGTGGTCGGTCCAGTACGCATCGTCGGCCGGCACCACGTGGCAGGTCACGCCGCTCACCGGCGCAATCAGTCCGGGCAGCTTCTATCTCGTGCGGCAGGCTGCGGGCACTGGCGGCACGGTGGACCTGCCGACGCCTGATGCGGTCGGCAACATCGCCATGAGCGGCACGTCGGGGAAAGTCGCGCTCGTCAACGCAACCGCCGGTTTGAATCCATCGACCGGCTGCCCGCGCCCTGTTGGCGTGCAGGATTTCGTTGGCTTCGGCACGGCGGCCAACTGTTCGGAAACCGCACCGACGCCGACGCTGAGCAACACGACGGCGGCCATCCGAAAGGGGGCCGGTACCGTCGACACCGACAACAACTCGGCCGACTTCGTGACGGGCGCACCGACACCGCGCAATGCGTCGCTGGCGGCGCCGTCAGTGGCATCGACGGTGCCCGGCAATGCCGCGACCGGCGTGACGCCGGCTGGCAACCTGTCCGTGACCTTCAATCGCGCGGTCACTGCCGCGCCTGACTGGCTTGCGGTGTCGTGCACGGTGAGCGGTGCGCATCCCGTCGCCATCAGTGGCGGTCCCATCACGTTCGTCGTGGATCCGACGACGGACTTCAGCGCCGGTGAGGACTGCACCGCGACGGTCCAGGCGGCGAGCATCGTCGCCCTCTCCGATGCCGCTTTGCGCATGGCGGCTGACTACACCTGGCGCTTCACCATCGCCGCCAGCGATCCCTGCTCGACGACGACGTTCACGCCAGCATTCGCCGTTCAGGGCACCGGTGCGTCCACGCCGATTGCCGGTCAATCGGTGACGACGCGGGGTGTGGTGGTGGGCGACTACGAAGGAACGAACGGCTTGCGCGGGTTCTACCTGCAGGACGTCACGGGTGACGGCAACCCGGCCACGTCCGATGCCGTGTTCGTCTTCGATTTCACCAACGGCAATCGCGTACGGGTCGGCGACCTCGTCGTCGTCTCGGGAACCGCTGGTGAGAACCAAGGGCAGACGCAGGTCAGCGCCACCACGATCAGCACCTGCGGTAGCGCCACGGTGGCGCCGGTCGACATCGCGTTCCCTGCGTCGTCGGCCACGTATCTCGAGCAGTTCGAGGGTATGCTGGTGCGGGTGCCGCAGACGATGACCGTCACGGAGACGTTCCAGCTCGGCCGCTTCGGTCACGTCACGGTGGCCTCGGGCGGCCGGCTCGCGCAGCCGACCAACGTCACCACGCCGGGCGCGGCCGCGCTCGCGCTGCAGGCCGCGAACGATCTGCGCAGCGTGATCATCGACGACGATCTCCAGACGCAGAACACGGATCCGATCGCGTTCGCGCGCGGCGGCCAGCCGCTCAGCGCGGCCAACACGTTGCGCGGTGGGGATGCGGTGACAGGCGTTGCCGGCGTGATGACCTTTACGTGGGGTGGCAACGCCGCCAGTGCGAATGCGTGGCGGCTTCGTCCGCTGGGTGCACTCGGTGCCACGCTGCCGAACTTCGTCGCGGTGAATGTGCGGCCGGCCGCACCGCTGCCGGTCGGCGGCACGCTGAAGGTCGGTGCGCTCAACCTGCTCAACTACTTCAACACGTTCGGCAGCGCCTGTACGCTCGGCGTGAGTGGCCCGAACGCCGGAAGCAACGGCTGCCGTGGCGCGAACAACAGCGCCGAGTTCGAACGGCAGGCCGTCAAGACGGTCGCAGCGATCACCGGCATGAACGTCGATGTGCTTGGCATCGTCGAAATCGAGAATGACGGCTACGGTCCCGGCAGCGCGATCGTCGATCTCGTCACGCGGCTCAACCTCGTCGCGGGCGCGGGCACGTGGGCGTACATCGATGCCGATGCCGCCACCGGTCAGGTCGACGCGCTGGGCAGTGATGCCATCAAGGTCGGTCTGCTCTACAAGCCATCAGCAGTGCGTCCCGTCGGCACGACGGCGGTGCTCAACACGACGGCCTTCGTGAACGGTGGCACCGCATCACCACTGAATCGTCCCGCACTCGCGCAGGCCTTCATGCAGCCGCACAGCGGGCGTGTGGTGGTGAGCGTGAATCACTTCAAGAGCAAGGGCAGTGGCACCGGGTGTGTGGATCTCGGCGACGGACAGGGCAACTGCAACGCGGTGCGTGTCGTTGCCGCCACACAGCTTGCAAGCTGGCTCGCCGCGGATCCCACGGGCACTGGCGAGACCGACGTGCTGGTGCTGGGAGACCTGAATGCCTATGCCAGGGAAGATCCCATCACCACCTTGCTTGGCGCCGGTTTCGCGAACCTGATCGAACAACTCAATGGTGCTGCTGCTTACTCCTATGGTTTCGACGGCCAGTGGGGCTACCTCGATCATGCACTCGCGTCGACCAGCCTGCGCTCGCAGGTCACCGGCGTCACCGAGTGGCACATCAACGCCGACGAACCCTCCGTGCTGGATTACAACACCGAGAACAAAACGGCGAATTTGCAGGTATCGCTGTTCGCGCCCGATGCATTCCGCGTGAGTGATCACGATCCGATCATCGTCGGTCTGAACCTCACGCCGACACTGCGGCCGGAACGCTCGAACCGCCCGACGCCGCCGTCGGGCATCGGAGAGCTCGCCCGCCCGTGATGATGGCGTGATCGAAGCGTCGACCGGGGGATCAGCATGCTGCTGGTCCCCCGGTCGCGTCTGGAGCCTGTTCATGTCATACGCCACCCCGGTACGTTGCGTCGATGACGGTTTTGCACCACGCGCTC
>JAYWIJ010000181.1:0-2674 GCA_043788935.1 Gemmatimonadaceae bacterium
GCTGACGCAGGCTGCGAGCAACGCCGAGCAGGGCAACGCGATGCTCCAGATCGCGGAAGGTGCGTCCCAGACCATCCAGCGCATCATCGAGCGTCAGAAGGAACTGATCGTGCAGCGCGACTCGTCGGGTAACAACTCGACGGTGACCGGCACGCTCGGAACGGAAATCGCGACGCTGCAGACGGAATCGGCCCGTATCCTCGCGGATGCGGACTTCCAGGGCGCCTCGGTCTTCGCCTCGTTGACCTTCCAGGTCTCCGACCAGACCAGCAATGGTACGGTCACGGTTGGTGCCTCGCTCACGCTGACGTCGCTCACGGCCACGTCGACGCTTGCGAACGCAGACACCGCGCTCGACGCAGTGAATGCCAACCTGGCGGCGATCGGTGCCGGCCAGAACGTGCTCGATTACACGGTGCAGAACTTGAAGTCGGCCGTCGTGAACGTGCGCGCTGCAGAATCCACCATTCGCGACGTCGACATGGCGGAAGAAATGGCCAACTTCACGAAGAACAACATCCTGAAGGAGGCAGCGACGGCCATGCTGTCGCAGGCGAACCAGTCGGGTCAGGGCATTCTCCAGCTCCTGCGCTGATACCGGTTGATTCGGGACAGTAACTCGTAGCGTCACCCCGGGGTCGGCCAGTCGCCGGCCCCGGGGTCTTGTCCTGGGAAGGAGGAGGAAGCATGCCAAGTTCAGTGAACGTCAGCGGGATCGGCAGCGGCATTCAGTGGGGCGACATCGTCGACTCCATCGTGAAGGCCGACGAAGCGCGCCTGGTCACGCCGGTCACGGCGCAGATCAGCTTGCGCACGGCGCAGCGTGCCGCTTGGGCGCAGTTGCAGAAGCTCACCGAAACGCTCAACGAGACCGCGCGCAACATCCGGAGGACGGGCTTCAGTGGCTTCACCGCCACCGTTCCTCCGAGCGCCACCACCGGGCGCACGCTCTTCTCCGCCACGCCATCGCTCACCGCGCTTCCCGGCAAGTACCGGGTCGAGATACTGCAGCTCGCGGACACAGCCAAGATCAGCGGTGGCTCGATGGCCAACACGTCCGCGGCGCTCGGACTCACCGGCGACTTCCGCGTGAACGGCGTCTCGATCGCCGTCGGCGCGGCCGATTCGCTCGACGCCATCCGCACGCGCATCAACGATGCGAACACCGGCCCGACGCCCACCGGCGTCACCGCCTCCATTGTCAGCGAAGGTGGGACCGCTGGCCGGCTCGTGCTTACAAAGGATACGGGCGGCGCTGCCGGCATCACGATCACCGACGGGACCGGGGGAATCGCGCGCGAGATCGGCCTGCTCGACACACGCAGCAAGCCGGTTTCCTCGTCGATGCTGGCCGCCGCGGCCGCGATGGGCATCGCCGTGTCTCCTTCGCCGGCGTCGATCAACGTGGGCGGACGCGTGATCACCGTGGATCTCGCCACCGACTCGCTGAGTGCGATCGCCAGCAAGATCAACGCAGCCGGTGGATCCGCGACGATCGAATCGGAAATCTACGGCGACCAGACGCGCTATCGCCTCGTCGCCGACGGCAACGTGTCCGCGGTCGGCGGCGACGCGGGAAGCCAGGACGTCATCGATGCGCTGGGCCTCACCGCCGGCGCATTCGGTGCCGTGAGCCAGACGGTGTCGAGCGGCGTGTTAACCGACTCGGCCGATGCGACGGCCACCACGGCCACCGAGCTCGCGGGTCTCAAGATCGACGGGGCAGCATCCGGGCTCGTGGCCGGCGACGCCATCAACATCCGCGGAACCCGCGGTGATGGCACCGCCGTGACCATCGGCCTGGTCGTCGCCCCCGGCGACACCATGCAGACCTTGCTCGACCGCATCAACGACGCGACCTCGGGCTTCGGCTCGGGGGCACGCACGGCCACGGCCACGATGGGCGCTGACGGCAAGATCCGGCTCACCGATTCGCAGGGCGGCGCGTCACGCCTCGCGCTGCAGCTCAACGTCACGCATCTCGACGGCACGACGGGCACCCTGGGTGCACCCGCCGTCTCCGTGCCGGGCCGCGCGCGCGAACTGCAGCAGGGCAAGGACGCGATCATTCGCGTCGACGGCCAGCAGTTCACGCGGTCGACGAACACGATCACCGATGCGATCGCAGGCGTCTCGCTGAGTCTCGCGACGGCGGAAGCCGGCACGAACATCGACCTCGTCGTCGAGCGCGACAGCAAGGGCGCGGTGGACGCGGTCACGAAGTTCAAGGACGCGTACAACGCGATCCGCACGTTCTTCGACGAGCAGCGCAAGGTCGACGCGCCGCTCTATGCCGACGGCCTGCTGCGCAACGTCGTCGACAGCTTCACGGCGGCACTGCGCACCGAAGTGGCGGGCAACGGCACGTACTCGCGCCTGGCGCAGGTCGGACTCGTGCTCGATCGCAACGGTGTGCTCACGCTGGATGCCGACAAGCTCAAGACGGCGTTCTCGTCCAAGCCGTCGGAGATCGAGGCGCTGTTCGGCTTCTCCGGCGTCGGCGCCGCATTCGTGGTGGCAACCGATCGCGCGACGCAGTTCGGCACGGGCACCATCAGCGCACAGACGCTGTCGCTCGACAACTCGACGCGCCGGCTCAAGTTGCGGCAGGCGGATGCACAGCGCCGGCTCGACGCACGCCGCGAGCAGCTCGTCGCGCAGTTCACGCGCATGG
>JAYWIJ010000182.1:0-9425 GCA_043788935.1 Gemmatimonadaceae bacterium
TGACGTTCGCT
Organism: Gemmatimonadaceae bacterium; assembly: GCA_043788935.1. Taxonomy (GTDB): domain Bacteria; phylum Gemmatimonadota; class Gemmatimonadetes; order Gemmatimonadales; family Gemmatimonadaceae; genus JACMLX01. The sequence goes on from JAYWIJ010000182.1 coordinate 12, forward strand.
CCTGTGAGTGGAGCCTTGCACTACTCACCCGCGCCGCGTTTGTGCCGTCACGTACCGTACTCGACTGCCGTATGCTCGCGAACGGCACGCAGCTACGGCGACGGTGTCGCCGGACCCATCAGCTGGCGCATGAAATACGTGAACTCGAGCGCAGTCGTCTGCACGCGCTGCTCGATGTTGGCACCGGCGCCGTGCCCACCTTCCGTCACTTCGTAGAAGAGGTACGGCAGCCCCAGCGCCGACATCTGCGCCGCAAACTTGCGGGCGTGCTATGGACCCACGCGATCGTCCTTCGTGGTGGTCCAGATCAGCGGCGTGGGATACGACACATTCGCCTTCAGATTCTGCAGCGGTGAGATGGAGGCGAGGAATGCACGCTCTTCCGGCACGCGCACGCTGCCGTACTCGCCCACCCACGACGAACCGGCTGCGATGTGCTCGTACCGCAGCATGTCGAGCAGCGGCACCTGGATGTCCACCGCCCCATACAGCTCTGGATGCTGCGTCATCTGCACGCCCATCAGCAGCCCGCCGTTGGAACCGCCCTGAATGCCGAGCTTCGCCGGGCTGGTGATGCGCCGCGCGATGAGGTCCCTCGCCACCGCCGCGAAATCGTCGTAGATGATCTGCCGCTTCGTCTTGAGGCCCGCATCGTGCCACGCCGGACCGAACTCGCCACCGCCGCGAATGTTCGCCACCACGAACACGCCGCCACGCTCCACCCAGAGCTTGCCCACGTCCGCGTCGTACTGCGGCGTGAGTGAGATCTCGAAGCCGCCGTACGCATACAGGATCGTGGGGTTGGCGCCATCCAGCGTGATCCCCTTTTGACGCATCACGAAGTACGGCACCTTCACGCCATCCGACGACGCCACTTCGACCTGCTCCACCACCATACCTGACGCATTGAATCGCGGCGCCAGCGTCTTGAGTTGCGACACCGCGGCCGTGGCTGCATCGGCGAGCCAGACACTGCTCGGCGTGAGATATCCCGTCACACCGATGAAGGCGCGGTTGGAGCGGCGATCCGCCGTGAGCACACTGGTGGAGACGTTCTCGGGCAGTTTGAGCGTGACCTGCGTCCACGTGCCGCCCTTGTCGTGCGCGAACGCCAGGACCTGCCCCGTCACGTTACGCGTGATGCCGACCAGCAGCCGCTCTTCGGTGGTCGCCGTGCCTTCCACCGATTCACGCGGACCGGGCTGAAACACCGTCACCGGTGCCAGCGCATCAGGCGTGCGGACCGCGACGCCGGCATCGAACGACGCCAGCGCACCGCTCATGATCGTCGACGTACCAGCGGTCCAGTGTTCGGCGAGACGCACGAGCACCTGGTTGTCGAGCATGCCGGCGATGTTCGCTTTCGCGGGAATGTTCAGGCGTGCCACGCCGCCATCGCGCACCACGTGGTGCTCCGACTCGAAGAAGCTGATGCCGCGATCGATGATCGTGAGGCGGTGACCCGCCGCATCGGTCACGGTGTACGGTCGCACCATCACATCTGCCGGCTTGCCGCGATACACCTCGACCGCGGACGACAGCCCCTGCCCGCGTGTGAGTCGCTTGACGACGTAGGCATATCCTGACGTCGTCATCTCGCCCGGCGTCCACTCCCGCGCCACCAGCAGCGTGTCACGCGACAGCCACGCCACGTTCTGCTTGCCCTTCGGCAGCGAGAAGCCGCCCGACACGAAGTGTCGCGCCACCACGTCGAACTCACGCAACGTCACGGCATCCTCGCCGCCATCCGACAGCGACACGAGGCAGCGATCTTCCGACGGCTGGCTGCAGATCGCGCCGTGCCACACCCAGTTCGCATCTTCCTTCCGCGCCAGCTCGTCGAGATCCAGCACGGTCACCCAGGTCGGTGATGCCGTGCGATAGCTCGTGAGCGACGTCTTCCGCCAGAGACCACGCACGTGGGTGGAGTCCTGCCAGAAGTTGTACAGCGCGCCGCCGATGAACGTCACGTACGGCAGCCTGTCCTTGGCCTGTGCCATCGTGAGCGCCTGCGCGCGGACGTCGGCGAACCGCGGGTCGTTCTCGAGGATGTTGCTGGTGCGGGCGTTCTCGGCGCGCACCCAGGCCATGGCGCGCTCGCTGCTCAGTTCCTCGAGCCAGCGGTGCGGGTCGGCGGCCGAGTCGGGGCGTGTCGACTGCGCACTGGTGGTGGAGGCCATGACGGCGGTCAGGAGGCAGAGAAGTGAGCGGCGCATGGGCACGGTCGGTGAGATGCGGATGGTGCAATCTGACGCGGAGCATACCATGCAGCGTGGCGCCCGAACGCGCCACCAGTACTTACCCCCGTGCGCTGCCATCCCGACGCCGCTTCGGTGACAACGGTCGCACCTCCACGATGAACTGCAGCGTGTGCGCCGGCGTGTCCACCATCTGACGGACCGCCGCGCCGATGTCCTCCGGCAAACACATCCAGCTGGTTTCGGTGCCGGCGGGGAACAACCCGGTCTCCACGCTGCCCGGCATCACCACGCTCACCTTCACGCCGGCATCACGCACTTCCAGCATCAGTGATTCGCTGAAGCCCATCACGAAGTGCTTGGTGCCGGCGTAGCACGAGCCGCCCACGAAGGTGTTCCGCCCAGCGGTGGAGCCGATCGTGATCACGTGGCCACGCTGCCGCGACACCATGCCGGGCAACACCGCACGCGTGACGTGATACAGCGCGTTGACATTGACGTTGACCATGCCATGCCACTCGTCCGGCGTCAGTGACAGGAACGGCTTCATGCTGGCGACGCCCGCATTGTTCACCAGCACGTCGCAGTGCACACCGTCCAGCGCCACCGCGATCGAGGCGGGATCAGCGACGTCACACGGAATCACTCGCACCGCAGCACCGAGCGCCGACGCATCGGCGGCGACGGCATCGAGTGCGTCACGGGTACGCGCGGTGAGGATCAGGTCGTGCGAAGGGGCCAGCGCGAGCGCGATGGCGCGACCGATACCGCGTGAGGCACCGGTGACGAGAGCAGTTGGGCGATTGGGCATGGCTGCATTCTACACCATCCACGAACTGGCACGCGGGGCGGTCGTCGCGCATGTTGCCTGCTCCGCCGTAGCGAACAGATCCCTGCCCCGTTCCGCACCGCACTCATGCATCGCATCGGCATCGACATCGGTGGCACCAAGATTCAGGCACTCACCCTGAATTCCGACGGCGCCGTGCTGCACGACACGCGCATCGACACACCGAGCTCGTACGAGACCATCCTGACTGCCGTCGCGGCGCTGGTGCAGCAGGCCGGGCCCGGCACCGTCGGCATCGGGGCACCAGGCTCGTCGTCGCCGATCACTGGCCTCTGGCGCAATTCCAACATCGTCGCGTGCAACGGGCGTCCGTTCCACGCCGATCTGCAGTCGAGCATCGGCCGTGAAATTCGTACGGGCAATGATGCCAACTGCTTCGCGCTCAGCGAAGCGGCACACGGTGCAGCGCGCGGCTATGGCGTGGTCGCCTTCCTCACGATCGGTACCGGCCTCGGTGGCGGGCTGGTGGTCGATGGGAGGCCGATCACCGGTGCTCATGGCGAAGCCGCGGAGTTCGGCCACACCGGACTCCCATGGCTCGCCGACGAAGACCTGCCACCGCGTGACTGCTTCTGTGGCAAGCGGGGCTGCGTGGAGATGTACGTCTCCGGCACCGGCCTTACGAAAGACTACGCGCTCGTGACCGGGACCGCGCTGAGCGGCCATGCGATCATCGACGCGGCACGTCGCGGTGACACCGATGCAGTCGCTACGCTCGCACGCCTGCAGCACCGCTTCGCACGCACCTGCGCGAACATCGTCAACATGATCGACCCCGACATCTTCGTGCTCGGTGGTGGCATGGCGTCGCTTCCTGAACTGGTCGAGGCCATGCCTCCGCTCATCGCGAGCTACACATTCTCCGGCACCGCCGAGCCGGTGGTGAGACGGGCGATGTTCGCCGACAGCGGGGCACGCGGCGCTGCACTGCTCTGGAACTGAGCGGCCAGCCTCGTCGCACTACGGCGCTTCGTCTCGTCGCACGGGTTCCACCAACGCAATGACCAGATCGTTGACGTTCGTGCCACTGACGAACGCCGGAATCAGGCACCCCGCGTCGCGCAGCGCCGCATGACTGTCGTGTGACGTGAGCAGCTGCAGCGGATCACGGCCGCTGCGTTCGATCGTGCTCCACGTCATGCCATCGACCACCGCCCCCGCTGCAGCGGTGTCTCCATCGCGACCATCGCTGCCCGCCGCGAGCAACGTGATGCCATGCGCGGCGTCCGTACCGGCGTCGTGCAGCGTGCGCGCCACCGCCAGCGCCAGTGCCTGCATGCGCCCACCACGCGGTGCCCCGCTCGGCACATGCACCACTGGCTCGCCACCCCAGCAAAGAAGCGTCGGTTCAGCCAGTGTCGCGCGCGCAGCGATCAGCTGGCGGGCGATCATCTCGCCGCAGCGGTGTGCATCCTCCACCAGCATTTCGTCGCTGACCTCCACACGAATCGCGCTCCCTGCCACCGCAGCGACGGCCTCCCGCGCCGTGCGATTGCTGCTCACGACATGATGCGCGATCGCGGGAAATTCCGCTGCCTGCAGCGATTCTGCGGCCCGCAGTGCCTCGCGCAGCGTGACACGATCATCGTCGGTCAACGAGACGGCCGACGCCAACAGCGCCTCGTCGGCAGCCGTCTGCACCGGCGACGCGATACACGGCGCACTCCCGATCGACACGGCCGCATCACCAGGCACATCGGAGATCGCCAGTACCGTGACGACCGCTCCCGCCCCGTGCAACTCGGCACCGAGCCGTCCGTTGCCCCACATCGACAGCTGTCGCCGCAGCGCGTTGTGCGCATGGATGTCCAGTCCCGAGCGCAACAGTGCTGCACAACATGCACGATACGTGTCGTGCGTGACGGCATGCACCGGCGCGCCGATCAGCGACGACGTCCCGCCCGAGAGCAACACGAGCACGCGTGCGCCCGGCACCACCGCCGAAGCCACGTACGTGCGCAAAAGCGCCCCAGCGGTTGCCGATGCATCACCGGGGTGTGGATGATCACCATGCGTGACGGTGATCGTCGAAGGCAGCGCCGCGTCATCGGTTTCATGACTGACGCACACGCCACCCGCTACCGCCTGCCCCTGTGCCTCGCACCACGCCAGCGCCGCCCGCAACATCGTGCGCGCCGCCTTGCCGATCGCGATGACGTGCAGCAGCCCACCGTTGGCGTGCAGCGCGACATCGCCAGCGTGATCGAGCGCGGCGCACACGGCACGGTCCGGCTGGATCGCGACGATCGCTGCCTGATACAGGTCCTCGAGTCGCTGCCGCGATGTTTTCTGGCTCACGGGCGCAACATACGTGCGGCGCAATCATGCAGCGACATGCCCAGGGCAGCGCTCAGCGCGTGCCCACCCGCTCCCCACCGATCCACACCGAGTGCTGCCGCCGGACATTCGAAATCTGTTGCAACGGCGAGGCGTCGAGCACCAGCAGGTCGGCCCACTTGCCCCGTTCGAGCGTACCGAGCTCGCGATCCACATGCATGCAGGCCGCCGCGACCGACGTCGCCGAGCGTAGCACCTTGGCCGGTGTCATACCCGCCTCCACCATCATCTCGAGCTCCATCAGCTCGAAGTACCCCTGAAACCGGCCAGCCGGCCCGGTGTCGGTGCCCATCGCAATCGGAACGCCCGCACGATGCAGCGCCGCCAGGTTGCGCATCGCCACCGGGAGCTGCGCCTTGTAGCGCTGCGCGCTGGCACTCGTGCGCGTCGCCTCCTGTCGCGCGGGCTGCTGTACGGTGGCCAGCCAGCTGCGATTGGCATGCGCCAGGAAGAGTGAGTCGGTGAGAAACGCCGGTGTAGTCTCGTACACGAAGGTGGAAACCTCGCGCATCAGCGTCGGCGAATAACACACCTTCGAGCGCACCAGTGCCTGCACGAACGCGCTGTCCACCGGGAGATCGCGGACGCTGTGCGCGATGTAGTTCGCACCGGCCGCCAGCAGTGCCTTGGCATCGTCCAGATAGTACAGATGCACGGCCACGCGCTTCCCGCTCGCATGCGCCGCGTCGATCACCGCACGATACACCTCCGGCGTCATCTTCTTCGCGGCGCCAAGGTTGTCGTCGACACGGATCTTCACGATGTCGATGCCGCGGGCCACCACGGCGGCCACCTGCGTCCGCGCGTCGTCCGGTGACGTCGGCGTGAGCACGGGCCCGGCCAGATACACGCGCGCATGTGCCGGCGACGTCCGGCGCTGCGCGTCGCGTGACGCGAACACGTCGGCCGGCTCGTCACCGAGCGAGAAGACGGTCGTCACCCCGTACGCCGCGTACGTGGCGAGGTCCGCGACGCTGCCTGCATGCCCATGTCCGTTGATCAACCCGGGCATCACGAACCGCCCGTCCAGCGCGACGCGATCGGCACCTGCTGGAATCCGCACCGTTGCCGACGGGCCCACCGCAACGATGCGCCCATCGCGCACGAGCAGCGTGGCGTTCGGCACCGGCGCGCGCCCCGTGCCATCGATCAGCGTGAAACCGGTGAAAGCGCGGACACGCGGCGCGTCCTGCGCGAGCATCGGTGTGACGTGTGCCAGCAGGAGCGCCGTCAGCGCGACGGCATGGGCGACGAGTCGTGTGTGCATGCCACAATCTGCGCTGCCGCAACACCTGCGCGCGCTGGCCGTCAGCGCGAGACGGGAATCTTGGGCAGCTGCACGTCAAAGGATGTTTCGCCATCCAGCGAACTGAATGTGACCTTGCCCTTGTGCGCTTCGGTGATGGCCGTGACGATGAAGAGGCCAAGACCGAGACCGTCACCGTGTGGCGACCCTCGCTTGAGCGCCAGGAACATCTCGTCAGCCGTCTGGTCGTTGATCGTCGGCCCGTTGTTGGCCACCACCAGATGCACCGCATCCGGGACGCCGCGCAACATCACGCGGACCGGCATGGCAGGTGCGCCATAGAGCATGGCGTTGGACACCAGATTGCGAAGGACCTGCTGCACACGCCGGCCGTCGAACTGACCCGCGGTATCACCCTCGATGGTGAGGTGGACCGACCGCTCCGGATGCGCGCCACGCAACTGCTCCAGTTCGCCGCTGATCACCTGCGACAGATCGACCTGTACCGGTGCGATGCGGAGTCCGAGCCCCAGACGTGTCCGGCTGAAATCGATCAGGTCATCGAGCAGGCTCCGCAGTGACTGCGCACCGCGCACCAGTCGATCGGCGGCAGCACTCACCACCGGCCCTGCGTCCATCAGCTGCAGCCCAGAAGCGGTCGTCACGATCGTGGACAGCGGGCTCCGCATGTCGTGTCCGAGCATGCCGAGCAGGAGATTGCGCGCGGTTTCCACCTCGGTGTGGAAGTGCGACACCGATTCGGCGATCGCCTGATCCACCGCTTCGTTGAAGCGTCGCATGTCGTCGATCGAACTGCGGTCGATGGTGCCGTTGTCGATCCAGAGGCGCAGGACAGAGGCCCGCAGGGCGCGGTATTCCGCCACCAGCTGGTTGATGTCGAACCCACTGCGGGCGCGGAGCACCGCGTGGATCTCGGCGGCAGTGTCGGGCGCATCCTCGACGACAGGGGCACGCCCCTGCGACTTTTCGTACTGCGCCTCGCGCGACTGCCGAGAGCGCAGATCCTTGCTGATGGCTTCGAGGATTTTTGGGGCGTGATCGCGCAACTCGGATGCGACCATGTCGTCAGCCGCCGGCAGCATGGTGCCCGCAAACGCCACCCATTCCGCGAGAATCGTCTCCCGATTCCGCTCGATGAAATCCGCCAGCGTCATTGCGCATCCTTCGTGTACTGCCGTTGCGGGTGCTATGGCGGAGAATCCGCCAGCGAGGCTGCGGTCACCGTGATCTGGCGTCCACTGCAATAAGGCGTGGGCGCCCCATGCGGAACAAGGGACGCGCGGCATTTCACCGCAGGTGACGGGCTGAAGCGCGAAAACGAGCGTCGGCCACGATGCCGAACCAGCGATCGCGACTGGCGCTCGTGCGTCACGGCCATGGTCAGGTGCCTCGGAAAGCTGGCCACTGCCGGGATGTGCTCACACTAATCCAGCATCACCGGCACACGGCGGAGTCTCGCCGCAGCGTCACCATGACCAGCGCAGCGGGGTTGACGCCGCGACGCTCGACCACCACGGACTCCACGGAACGCCAGCATCGCCAGCCCCAGCACGATGCCATTCGCGCTCCACATCGCCACCGCCGGCGAAACCACCGCACCGTCCGCCAGCTGCTCCCCCGCAATCAGACACACGTAGTAGCCCGCGAAGACGCCGACGCTGATCGATGCCTGCGCCAGCACACCGGCGTGCGGCACTCGGCGCGCAATCGCGGCAGCACACAACGCCAGCACCACGCAGGCCGCGGCCAGCGCAAATTTCTTGTGAATCTCGACCCCGTATGTGGCAGCCGTGGTCACGGCGCTGCCGGCCGTCGTCGCGCCATCCGCACGACTCACTGGCTGCGCTTCCGCACGGCGCAACTGCTGCAGGGTCATGCTGCGATCGGTCGGCGAGACGACAGCGCGACCCGACGCCAGGGCCTGCAGGCGCAGGTTCGCCCGAGGCACCACCTCCGTGTTCAGCACCAGGCAGAAGACGGCAACGATCGACGCCACGCCGATGACGGGGGCGAGCCGCAAGAGGCCGGCATCCCGCGTCGGACCACCATCACGCACGATCGGAGCGGTGCTGCTGCGCCCGACTGACATCGTCCAGAGTACCGCGATGAACACCGCCATCGGCACGGTGAGCGCCGCAGTGAACGGGATCGAGAGCAGGACCACATCGAAGGTCCGTCCGTTGGCGCGCGCCGCGGCACCCGTCAGGACGACTTTTGCCACCATCAGCAGCGTCAGTGCGCTGCAGGTCACAAAGAACGCGAACGCCATGCGACCGATTTGTGCAAGGCCGCCTGAGGTGAGCGCCCGACGCTCCTCCATCACGCGCTCGTAGCATCCGCGTCGCACGAGATCGAGCATGCCCGCCACACCAGCGCTGCACACCGCCAGCATGCCCTCGCCGCCACGGCGTCGCAGTTCGCGCAGGTGACGATCCAGCATCGCCTCGCCCTGCTTCTCATGCAGCGGGACCGGCAACAGGCGCAGCAACGCACGGTACGCGGCCCGCCAGGCACGGAGGGTGTGCGCTCCCTCGTCCGCGGGCGTCATGCGCAGGCCACCGGTGCCGACAGCCGGGCGCGTGCTGTGCGTGCCACCGACTCGAGCCGTGCACACTCTGCCTCGAGCGACGCCCGACCCGCTGCTGAGATGCGATAAAAGCGTTCCCGGCCGGAGCCCCCCTCGGGACGGTCACCCTCTCCGACTTCCTCCAGCCAGCCGAGCCGCACCAGCTCCTCGAGCGACCCGTAGAGGGTGGCCGGCC
>JAYWIJ010000183.1:0-9423 GCA_043788935.1 Gemmatimonadaceae bacterium
CGACGCACGATCGGCGACGACATCCAGCACACGGGGAAACTCGAGAACGGACAATGCGTGAGTATTCACAGCTCGAAAGATGCGGAAGAATCAGAGCGAGTGCATGGGCACAGTCCTGCGGCGCACGCGCATCGGGTCGTACGGACGCAAACCGGCCCGATCACTCTGACGTTGAGAGCGATCGGGCCGGTCACCAGCTGTGGGAAGAAGCTTAGACGAGCTTCGCCAGTTCCTCGCGAACAATCGCGTTGATGACACTGCCCTCAACCTGACCCTTGAAGCGGGGCAACACCTTGCCCATGACCTGCCCCATGACGGTCACGCCACTGGCGATGACCTCCTGGACAGCACTTCGGATCACGGCCGGATCAATTGCAGCCGGGAGATATTGCTCGAGGATCGCGATTTCATCGCTCTCCTTCTGCGCCAGCTCCGGACGATCAGCGGCTGTGTATTGCTCCACCGAATCGCGCCGCTTCTTGATACCCTTGCGCAGGACTTCGATGACTTCCGAATCCTGGACTTCGCGCTTCTCTTCGACTTCGATCACGCGAACCCGCTCCTTCACCTCGGCGATGATTGTGCCGAGGAGCAGCAGCACTGGCTTGTCCTGCGCACGGCGCGCGGTGATCAGATCACCGTTCAGCCGGGTGTGTGTCTCGGTCGGCAAAACTTAGAACGACCGCGTACGACGATTCTTGCGGGTGGCCGCATTCATCTTGCGCTTGCGCTTCTCCGACGGCTTCTCGTAGTGACGATGTTTGCGGAGATCCGACAGGATCCCGGCCTTCTCGCACTTCTTCTTGAACCGCTTGAGCGCGCGCTCGAAGTTCTCGTCTTCATGGATGACGACTTCTGCCAAAAGCTTCTTCCCCCCTTCGTGGCGTTGGTTGCGCCGGCTGGAGTTCTGTGAGTGAGCCGTGGAACCTAGCCCCGTAAGGCGCGCCGAGTCAATGACTTGGGCACAGGTGGCGGTACCGGCCTGCGGGCGCGGATCAGCCCGGCGGCCAGCGCAACGGTCGGCCGGCAAGGAGATGGGCGTGGAGATGGTGCACACTCTGCCCACCGTCATCTCCGGTGTTCATGACGACCCGGTAGCCGGACTCAGCCACACCGAGTGTGCGCGCCAGCTCCGCCGCCAGCAGCACGACCCGGCCTGCCTCGAGGGGATCGGCCACCCCGTCGAGCGAGGAAACATGCGTTTTCGGGATGACGAGCAGATGCACGGGCGCCTGCGGGGCAATGTCCCGAAACGCGAGGCAGTGTTCCGTTTCACCCACGATCTGGGCCGGAATCTCCCGCGCGACGATCCGGCAGAAGAGGCAATCAGCCATGTGACGCTCCCGTGTGTGTTGTGGCGGCGAGCTGTGACCGGACGATGCCGAGTGCGACGATGGCCGCCGTCTCCATGCGCAGAATGCCGCCGGCGATGGAGACGCGGCGGAAACCGGAGTCCACGAGGCGCTGCGTCTCATCGGGCTCGAATCCACCCTCCGGACCGATGGCGAGCACGACTGGCTCCGTCACCGACACCCCGGTGATCGGCTCCCCTTCGTGATCCAGCAGCAGGCGGGTCCCGTCGGACGGCAGGGCCGCGATGGCGCGCTCGGCGCTGGATTCCGTGAAGCGCTGCGGAAGCCAGGCTCCCTCGCTCTGCAGGAGGGCGCCGATCATTCGCGCCTCGACCTTCTGCGCGAACATCGGGCCTTCACCGCGGCCGGCCACGCTCCTGGAGCGGCGCCAGAGCACCGGTCGCCAGGTGGTCACCGCCAGTTCAGTCGCCTTTTCGGCCACCAGCAGCATGCGGTCCTTGTCGGCCACCGGTACCAGCAGGTGCACAGCGGGCAGTGGGGGCGGACACCGCGGCGACTCGATCTCGAGCTCGAGATGCTGCTTCGCCATGCGGACGAGCGTACCGCTGGCAGTCGTGCCGGTGCCGTCACGCACGGTCACCGGTGCACCGACGGCGAGCCGTCGCACGCGGGCGTGGTGCGCCGCGTCCTCACCGAGCACCAGCGCGCCCGACGAAAGCAGCGGCTCGCTGCAGTAGAAATGTGCTACGCCCGGACGATGGTCGCGCTCCACCATTCCCCCTCGCTGTCGTCGGCGATCATGCGCCAGCCAGTGGACGTCAGGTGGCGCAGCAACTCGTCTCGCTCGGTCTGCAGGATACCGCTGATGATCACCACGCCGTCGGGAGCAAGGCAGCGCTCCACGACAGGCAGCATCATGACGTGCACGCTCGAAATGATGTTCGCCATTACGAGGCGCACCGGCGCGAAGAACGGCAGCAGCACCGTCGCGTCGCCACACAGCAGATGCACGCAATCCGCCACGCCGTTGCGTTCCACGTTCTCTGCGGCGTTCGACATGGCGTCGTCGTCGAGTTCGATCGCGATGACCTTCGATGCCCCGCCCTTCGCTGCGGCGATTGCAAGGACCGCACTGCCGGCGCCGAGATCTGCGACCACGTCACCCTGGCGCAAGACCTGCGGCAACAACCGAAGCACACCGCGCGTCGTGGCATGTTCACCGGTGCCGAACGCCGTGCCCGGTTCGACGATGATGGTCTTCGCTGGATCGTACTGATCGGCGAGCCACGGCGGCGTGATCACGAACGCACCGAGATCATGTGCCTGCACCGTGCCGTGCAGTTCCGGTGATGCGGTGGCGGCATCCAGTGGCGTGACGAGAATCTGTGCAGCGGGATCGGCGCGCTGCACTTCGGCGCGCAGGAGGATCAGGTCGTGATCCGCCGGCACATGGGTCACGTAGGTGAGCCCATCTTCCATCAGGCCTTCTGCACCACCCGTGAACAACGCTGCAGCGACCGCGTCGCGCACATCATCGTGCGACGGCGTCACGCGCAGCGTCTGCCAGTCGGTGGGCGTCATGCGCCCAGCGCTTCCTTCATCCGTGACCAGAAGCTCTTGTTGCGCTCCGTTGGCGCGTTCCCCTGGATCTCGGCCAGCTTGGTGAGCAACCGGCGCTCCTCGTCGCTGACCTCGTCCGGCGTCCATACCTGCACGCGCACGTGCATGTCACCCGTGCCGCTGGCGTTCACACGTGGCAGGCCCTTGCCACGAAGATGGAAGAGATGTCCGCTCTGCGTGCCGGCAGGCACCTTCACGCGGAATTCCATACCGGTGAGGCCGGGCACCAGCAACTCGGTGCCGAGCACCAGTTGCGGGTACGTCACGAGCACCTCGGTGTAGAGGTCCTCTTCGTCGCGTTCGAAGCGCGGATTGTCCTCGACCTCGAACACGACGAGCACGTCGCCCTTGCCGCCGCCGCGCGAACCGACGTTGCCGACGCCACGCAGGGTCATGTACTGCCCGGTCGCGACGCCACCGGGAATCCGCACGTTGATAGTGCGATCCACACGTACGCGGCCATCGCCCTTGCACGAACGGCAGGGCGATGCGACCACGGTGCCCTCGCCATTACACGTGGGGCAGGCCGCAACACTCACGAACTGCCCGAAGAAGCTGCGCTGCGCGCGACGCACCTCGCCCGTGCCGCCGCAGGTGGCGCAGCGCTGGGGCGTCGAACCCGCTTCGGCGCCGCTGCCGGTACAGGTGCCGCACGTGTCGAGCACCTTGATCGTCAGCGCCTTGTCGACGCCGGTCATGACTTCGTCGAGCGTCAGTGGTACGCCCACCTTGATGTCGCCGCCCTGTCGCGCGCCGCCCGACCCGCCGCGGCCACCGAACATGTCGGCCGAGCCGAAGCCGAAATCGCGCATGAAGATGTTCAGCGCTTCGCTGAGGTCCACGTGCTGGTAGCCGCCGCCACCACCGCCGCCACGAAGTCCGGCTTCACCATAGCGATCGTACGCCGCACGCTTCTGCGGATCACGCAGCACGTCGTAGGCTTCGGTGATCTCCTTGAACTTTTCCTCCGCCTCCTTCGAGCCCCCGTTCTTGTCCGGGTGGTACTGCATTGCCAGGCGGCGGTATGCCTTCTTCACCTCGTCCTCCGACGCCGTCTTTTCGACGTTCAGAGTCGCGTAGTAGTCAGCCATCGGTCACTTCACGTAAGAGAGCGCACGCCGGAACGGCGCGACAGGTCGCACGAACGCCCGGCCGACAGGGCCGGGCGTGATCGGGAAAGATCGTCAGGCAGGAGGGGCGGCGCCACCCAGCCGACCGGGTGGCGCCGGGTGTTTTCCGCGTCTCAGAGCAGGTCGGAGACGAGCCGGGAGGCGTGGCCGACCAGCGAGATGACCTTCCGGTACGGCATCCGCGTGGGACCGATCACGCCGATCACACCACTCAGTGACCCGAAATGATATTCGGCGGTGACGATCGTGAAGCGGTCCAGGCGTGGGTCACCATGCTCGTTGCCGATGGTGATCGTGATGCCGGGCTGCGGCGACCGGCGCCGGAGCACGTCGGCGATCTGTGCCGGCGTTTCCGTGAAGGCCAGCAGCTGCCGCATGCTTTCGCCCGTCGCGAACTCCGGGTGCTCGGCCAGCAACGACGGTTGACCGAGCACCACGGCCGCGTCGTCCGAGCGCGCAGCGTTGGCGAAGTACTGCTCGCCTTCCTCGACGAAGATGTTGAGCAGCTCCGCCGCGGTGCCGCCGGCCTGTGCGTCCCGCAGGCGGAGCGCGAGCGACGAACGGATCTCGCGCAGCGTCAGTCCGGCGAGGCGTTCGTTGAGTACCAGGTTCACTGCGCCGATGGCGTCGTCGGCGATCTCGATCGGCAGCTCGATGTAAATGGAGCGGGCCACACCGCGTTCCAGCGCGAGCACCATCAACAGCCGGTCGCTGGCGAGGCGCATCAATTCGATCCGCTGCAGGATGGCGGCATCGAGCTGCGGCCCGAGCGCCACGCCGAGTTCCTGCGTGAGCACGCCCAGCGATTGCGCGGCGCGTCGCAGAATGGCTTCGATGGCGTTGCTGGCCCCGTGGATCTCTTCACCAAGGACTGCCTCTTCCGCCGTCTTCATCACCGGCACGCGCAGCAGCGAATCCACGTAGACGCGGTACGCGAGATCCGTGGGCACGCGACCCGCCGACGTGTGCGGATGGAACAGAAATCCTTTCTCTTCCAGGTCGCTCATCGTGTTGCGGATTGTGGCCGGAGACACGCCAAGCCCGAAGCGTCGGGAAAGGGTCCGGGACGCGGCGGGTTCAGCGGTCTCCACATAGCTCTGGATGACAGCTTCGAGCACCTGGCGCTCGCGATCCGTGAGTTCGGGCTGCATGGACATACAGAACAGCTAGCTACCGGACGGCTCGAACGGGAGTGAGGGCGGCGGCCAGGCTGTCGAGGCGAAGCCAACCGAGCGGAGTGAGCACGAGCCGATTGCCGTTCAACGTTGCCCAGCCGGCGTGCAGCCACGGGCGAACCTGTTCGAGATCGTCGGGCGACATCTCGAGCCCAGTAATGGTCCGCAATCCGAGATAGACCGTTTCGAGCGTTCGTTCACCGTCCCCGATGTTCTCGGAACCACCCACAGGATCGGCGCCGGCGATCACGGCCTGCTGCCACGCCGCGTAGGCCGCACGATTCCATCGGCGGACCTGCCCATCGAAGCCGTGCGCCGAGGGACCGAATCCGTAATACGGCACGCCGCGCCAGTAACTGCGGTTGTGTCGCGACTGGTGGCCGGGCTGCGCGAAGTTGGAGACCTCGTAGTGATCGAAGCCGGCCGCGACGGCGCCCGCATGCGCGCCCAGGAACTCGGCCTCGTATGCCGACTCATCGCTGGCCTGGACCTCGCCGCGTTCGGCCCAGCGAAACAGCGGCGTGCCGGGTTCGACGGTGAGGCCGTAGAGCGAGAGGTGCGGCGGGCGCTTGGCCAGCGCCAGATCGAGGTCGCGCTGCCAGTCGCGTTGCAACGCAGCGGGCAATGCGAAGATGAGATCGAAGCTCCAGCTCGCGAACGGGGCGTCACGCAGCAGCTCGACGGCCGTGTCGATCTGTGCCGGCCCATGCGTGCGATGCATCCACGCCAGCACGGTGGCATCGAATGTCTGTGCACCGAGTGAGACACGCGTCACGCCGGCACGCAGCCACGCACGCGTGGCCTCTGCCGTCACGTCGTCCGGATTGGCCTCGAGCGTCACCTCGGCGTCGGCGTCCCACACGAAGTGATCGCGCAGCACCGAGAGCAGCGCCGCGACGCCGTCCGGACCGAGGTGTGACGGGGTACCGCCGCCGAAGTAGAGCGTGTCGATCTGCTGTGGACCAGCACTCGCACCGAGCCGTACTTGCAACTCGCCGCGCAACGCGGTCAGAAATTCGTCAACCGGCACGTTGCGACGCACGGCGATGGAAAAGTCACAGTAACTGCAACGCCGCGCGCAGAATGGCACGTGCACATAGACGTGCTGTGGCGGGATCGTCATGCGCGCTGCAGGGCGCCGTCGTGCGAGGCGCGCACGAGACCACGCAGTTCGAGCGTCGTGACGGCAGCGAAGCAGGCATCGGCGGCCCACCCGCTGCGTTCCACGACGAGGTCGAGTTCAAGCGGAACACTGCCCAGCACATCCCAGATGGCGCGTTCGGGTGGCGTCAGCTCCTGCGGCGGCATGGCGTGGCGATCATCGGCACGGGCGAGCCGCAGCAGGGCGAGCACATCGTCCACCGACGCGATCACCTGCGCGCCATCGCGGAGCAGCTCATTGGAGCCGAGGCAGGCCGCGGCATCGAAGCTGCCCGGTACGGCCGCACAGCTTCGGCCGATGGTGTTGGCCACGCGCGCCGTGAGCAGCGCACCGCTGCGATGCCCCGCCTCGACGACGATGGTAACCTGCGCGAGCGCGGCGATGAGGCGATTGCGTTCGGGGAACGATCCGCGGTTGGCCCGCGCGCCGGGTGGATGCTCCGTCAGCAGCAGCCCGTCGGTCGCGATGCGTCGTTGCAGCGCGCGGTGATCGGCTGGGTAGGCGATGTCGATGCCGGTGCCGATGACGGCGGCCGTGGCACCACCCACCGTCAGCGCACCGGTGTGCGCGGCGGCGTCGATGCCGCGTGCCAGTCCGCTGATGACGAGTGCGCCGGCTTCCGCACCTTCGCGCGCGATGCGTTCGGCCGCGCGCAACCCGGCGGAGGTCGCGTGCCGCGTGCCGACGAGTGCCACGGCAGGCATCGACAGCAGCGCCGGATCACCGAGTGCGAACAGCACCGGGGGCGCCGGGGTCACTGCGCCGTCGCCGCAGCGTGTGAGATCGTGCAGCGCGTCGGGATACCCTGCCTCACCATGCACGAGCAGCACGCAGCCGATTGCCGCGGCCCGCTCGCTGATCGAACAGGCGAGTCCGGCGGCGGCGTCCCGCTCCGCTGGCGGTACGACATGCAATGCGCCGGCGGCACTTCCGGCGGCACCGACGCGTCGGTGCCACTCGCGAACGCCGACGCGCGGAAGCGCCAGCAACGTCAGCGCATCGAGCGCCGGCTGCCGGCTGTGACGCTGCTCACCGCGCATGTCGCGCCATTAGGGCAGCACCTGCTCCGATGCACGCACTTCCGCCTCGGTCTGCTGCCGCATCGAGAGCAGTTTTTTCCAGCAGGTGTCGAGGAAATTCTCGAGATTCGTCCGATTGGCAGCGCTGAACGAGATGCGCGCGAAGGCGTCGGGCGCCTCGATTTCCGGGATGTAGTCCTCGCCCATGAGGTCGAGCTTCGAGAACGCGACGAAATGCGGCGTGGCCGCAAGCTCGGTCGAGTACGCCGTCACTTCCGCGCGGAGCTTGTCATACTCTTCCTGCCAGTCCATCGCGTCTATCGGGATGATGAACGCGAGGATGCGCGTCCGTTCGATGTGTCGCAGGAACTGCAGGCCAAGCCCCTTGCCCACCGAGGCGCCTTCGATGATGCCGGGGATGTCGGCGACGACGAAGCTGCGATGATCGCTCATCGGAACGACGCCAAGGTTCGGCGACAGGGTCGTGAACGGATAGGCGGCGATCTTGGGACGAGCGGCGGAGATGACGGAGAGCAGCGTGGATTTGCCCGCGTTCGGCGCGCCCACGAGGCCCACGTCGGCGATGAGCTTGAGCTCGAGGACGACCTGTCGCTCTTCGCCCTCTTCGCCGGGCTGCCATTCACGCGGCGACTGGTGCGTCGGTGTGGCGAAAAAGGCGTTGCCCTTGCCGCCGCGGCCGCCCTTCGCGATCCGGACCTGCTGGCCGTGCTCCAGCACTTCGGCGATCGGCTCGTTGGTTTCGGCATCGAGCACGATGGTGCCGGGCGGCACCGGCATGACGATGTCGGCGCCACTGCGTCCCGTCTTGTTGTTGCCTTCGCCGTGCTGCCCGCGTTCGGCGGCCCAGCGATCGCGATAGGTGTAGTCGAGCAGCGTGGTCAGGTTCGCGTCGGCGCGCAGATATACATGACCACCGGCACCGCCATCACCGCCGTCTGGACCGCCCTGCGGGACGAACTTCTCGCGACGGAATGACGTGTTGCCGGAGCCGCCGGTACCGGCGAGGATCCGTACGACGACGCGATCGATGAAATCGTTGTGAACGCTCATGACGGCCCCTGGGCCTGTTCTGTGTGTGCGGTACGCACGTGGCCCCACAGCATGCGGTAGCGACGGAGCGAGTCTTCTTCGAGCAGATCGGCGAGGGCATCGAGCGTGCCCGACACCTGCGCCGGCGTGGCGCCGACATTCAGCGCGCCGTGGAAATGCGAGTGTAACTGCCGGTCCTGTTCGGCCACGGCGCAGATCGCGACGACACACAGTTCGCGTCGCACGATGTCGAGGCCACCGCGACTGAGCACCTTGCCGTAGCCGTCGGTGATCATCCAGTGATCGAGCGCGGGATGCAGTTTGGCGATGTTGACCCTCAGCTTGTCGTACATGTCGCCATACACGTGTGCACAGGTCACCTCGCCACGCGTGCGCCATGCATCCGCCGTGCCCGCCACGGTGGCGTCGGCATCCGCGTCACTGGCTGGCGCGGGCGCGCCGGAGATGCGCCGCCATTCGCGGGCGGCGTTGAGTGTGCGCGGAAAACCCGCGAAGAGGTACGACTGCAGAATCACTTCCTCCACCCAGGATGCCGGAAGCGAGCGGGCTTCGACGAGAAGCGCGCGCATCTGGCGTTCGGATCCGGCTCCGATGACAGCGGCAAGCCGCACCAGACAGCGCGTCTGGTCATCGAGTGGCGGGAGGGTAGTACCGAGTGGATCGACCTGTGTCATCGAAAAAGCGTGGGGCGGTACGAAGTGCTGCGGAACGGGGAAAGCACGCGCGGGCGACCGGCGAGTGCCGAACCCATCTTTAGCGCGCTGAACCCGTTCGACGTTTCGGAGGTAACCTCGAAAGCTACTCCCTCCTCACACTCCGTCAGCCGATTTCGACCGGGCAGCCCAGATCGCACCCAGAAGGATCAGGGCGCCACCGGCGATCGTCCAGAGATCGGGGCGCTCGCCAATGGCTGGAATGAGCATCGCAAGGATG
>JAYWIJ010000184.1:0-9413 GCA_043788935.1 Gemmatimonadaceae bacterium
CATCGCATCGGCGATCAGATTGCCGAGCGCGTACTGGCTGCCGTCGCGCTTCATGTCGGCGAGCACGGTGCCCACGGGTAGCGCGATGATCGGCGCGACCGCGTCGAGCGCAGCCTTCGCGATGCGCGCCGCCTGAGGATCGGGGGCGATGCTGTCCGCCAGCACGTCGAGCACATCGCTCCGGAGCACGCGGGATCCCGCGATGTCACCCGGCCTGCGTTCGCTGCTGTCGCCGACGGCGATGTCCACCACGTCGATGGCGCCGCCGTTGGACCGGGCCTGCACGATCGGCACGCCACGGAGTCGCGTGTTCACGAGGCTGTGCGAGTGACCGCTGACCACCACGTCCACCGGCTCGGTGAGGCGATTCACCATGTCGAAGATTTCCCCTTCGCAGGCACCTTGTGCATTGCAGAAGCCCCCCACGTGGCCGGTGACGACGATCACATCGGCACCCTGCGCGCGCAGCGCCCTGGCCCGCGCGCTGACCACCGGCGCCGGATCGATGAAGCGCAGGTCCGTCACGTTCACGGCGCGCGTCGTCTTCGGCGTCTCGATCGTGCTGATGCCGATGATGCCGATGCGATATGGGCCTCGCTGCACGATCAGATCCTGCCGGATCCACGACGGCACGTTGCCAAGCGTGTCGCGCAGATTGGCGCTGAGAATCGGATACGACGCCTGACGGATGCGCGCGCGCAGCGTGTCCTGCCCGTAGTCGAACTCGTGGTTGCCGAGTGCTGCGGCCGTGATGCCGATCGAGTCGAACAGCGTGACGACGGTACGACCGAACGCGAGGTTGGACGCCGCGGTCCCCTGGTACTCATCACCACCATCCACGATCACCGAGTAGCACGCCGGTGCCGCACACTCCGCCTCGGCGCGGCGGATGGTGGCCGCCAGCGCTCCGGCACTGCCGAAACGCACGCCGCGCGGCCCCACGCGGGCTTCGAACGTCCCGTGAAAATCATTCAGTCCAATCACGCGAAAGCGCGTGGCTGCCGGACGCACCGCGTTTCCGCTGCGGAACGATGCGCGTGCGGCTCCCTCGGCTGCCGCCGGAATGATTCGCCAGTTCGTCGCAGCCCAGTTTTGAGGATCCAGCAGTCCCGACTTGCGCACCGCATCCACGATCATGTCGCGGATGTCACCCTTCGACTCGAACACCAGCGGGGCGCCAGCGAGCATCGCGTATCCACCACCGCCGGTCTGTCGATAGTTGCTCAGGGCGATCGTGAATGAATCGCTGTCGCTGACGGCCGTGCCATTCACCGCAAGCGTCGTGATCCGCTCACCGACCGGCTTCGAGAGATCCATCTCGTACTGTGCGCCGACCACCATGTCGAAGTTGTAGCCTGGGACCGCCGCATTCACGAGCGAACCAGTGCCGCCCGGTGTCCACGTCTTCCAGTACCGCGCACTGTGCTCGAGGAAGGCCCGCAGCTGCGCTCCGCTGATGCGCACCGCCCGCAGCGTGTTCTCGAACGGATACAGCTTCGCGATTTCGGCCACGGTGACCGTGCCGCTGTCGAGACTCGCGTCGAGCGAGAAGGCAGGGCTTGCGGCGAGCTGTGCGCCCGAAACGCGCCGCATCACTTCGCCGACCAGGTCCGTGATCGGCATGTCGGTGGCGCGCGCCAGATCGGCACGCCACGCCACCGGCGAGACACCGATCGACTCGGCCACGTACGCCAGCGCCGCGCGATGCGCCGACTCAGTGGCACGCAGCACGGCGGGTGATTCTGCATGCCCGGCAATCCGGATCGACTGTCCCCGCGACGACGTCACCTTCCACCCGCTGGAGGTGCGGGTCATCCCGAGCGTCGCCACCGCCAGCGTCGCCGCGTAGTTGCGCGGCTGCATGAGGCGCACGCCATGCACCACCGTGTCGATCATTTCGCGATGCGAATGTCCGTAGACCACCAGGTCGAGTCCTGCGATCGCATGCGGGATCTGCGCGACGACATTCTCGCCGGGCAGTCCCGTGCTGACGGTGTCGTAGCTCGCCGCACCATCGAGGCCGGCGTGCACCACCGCGATCACCACATCCGCGCCGGCGCGCCGCGCGCGCGCGGCTGCGGCTTTCAGCGCAGGGATGATGTCGGCGTAGCGGACCCGGCCCCGCACGTTGTCGCGGTCCCACACCATGACCCCGGGTGTGGTCGCGCCGATGATGCCGACGCGGATGTCGCCGCGCCGCACGATCGTGTAGGACGGCAGCGCGTCAGCAGGGCGCGCAGCCACGGCGTTGGCCGAGAGGAACGGAAAGCGCGCGGCCCGGAACGCGCGCTGCATGACCTGGAGGCCGTAGTTGTATTCGTGGTTCCCGACCGCCGCGGCGTCGTACCGCATGGCGTTCATCGCGGCGATGACGGCGTGCGTCCCGGCGCGCGACCGGGCAGCCACGGTCGTCAGTGGGTTGCCCTGCAGCAGGTCGCCGGCGTCCACCAGCACCGTATTGCCGGGGTTGGCTGCTCGGACGGAGTCTACGATCGTCGCTGCGCCGGCCAGGCTGTGGGCCGAGTCCGCATGCGAATCGTAGTAGTCCCAGCCACGCAGGCGGCCATGCACGTCGGTCGTCGCCATGACGACGAGGGATCGCTCGGGTGCGGGCTGCGCGCCGACGACACCGGCGCCAAGAAAACAGGCTGCCAGCGTCACAGGTCGCCAGCAGTGCAAAGCCATGAGTTTCATGGACCGAATCTAGCGCTCCCCTCCCTGCCCCGGCAGCCAAGCTCCCACTGTCCCGCCCGGGTAGATTACCAAGACCACGCTGCACGCCGGCCCGGTGCGCTGATACGGAGTCGTGACCGGATCATCACGAATATTCACATAGTCACGGTTCACTCTATGCTCGTGACGAAGGAGGTCAGATGTCGCACCGCCCGCTGATGATCGGTATTGCCGGTGGCACAGGGTCCGGCAAGAGCACGGTGGCACGACGGCTGGCCGCCGCACTCGCCGACTCGTCGATGGCCTTCGTCGAGATGGACTCGTACTACCGGAATTTCTCTGGTCGGACGATGCACGAGCTGCACCGCATCAACTGGGATCATCCGGATGCCTTCGACCTCGACCTGTTCGTCGAGCATCTGGATGCGATGGCCGCCGGTCTGCCGGTGGAAAAGCCCGTGTACGACTACACGATTCATGCGCGCAGCGATGAGACCGTTCGCATCGCGAAGGTGGACGTGGTGGTGGTGGATGGCATCCTGCTGTTCACTGATGAACGCGTTCGGCAGCGACTCGACGTGAAGGTGTTCGTGGACGCGGATGCCGACATCCGGCTGGTGCGCCGCATCAAGCGCGACATGGCCACGCGGGGCAGGCCGCTGGACGAAATCCTCGAGCAGTACGTGAATACGGTCCGACCGATGCACCTGCAGTTCATCGAACCAAGCAAGCGCTGGGCGGATGTCATCGTCCCGCGCGGTGGTCACAACACGGTGGCAATTGAGATGATCCTGGCAAAAATCCGGCAGCGCGTCGCGATGAACGGCGCGCCCCACATTCCGATGGTCCACGACGAACGCCGGCACAGCATCACGGGCATGCACACGGCCATCGAGGGCCACGTCGGATGACGGCCCCCGCGCAGCACGTGCAGGAGCGCATCCTCGTCGTCGACGACGAGCCGGACATCGTCGCACTGGTCGCCTACCACCTCGCCAAGACCAACTATCGCGTCTCGACGGCGTCCAACGGCACCGACGCGCTGTCCATCGCCCGCAGCGAACGCCCGTCCCTGCTGGTGCTCGACCTGATGTTGCCCGGCATGAGCGGGTTCGACGTGCTCGAACACATCCGCGCCGAGGAATCGACGCGGCACATCGCGGTGCTGATGCTCACCGCACGGAAGGAGGAGCAGGACCGCATCCGCGGGCTCTCGCTCGGTGCGGACGACTACCTCACGAAGCCGTTCAGCCCACAGGAACTCGTGCTCCGCGTGGGGGCCATCCTGCGGCGCACCACCGGCACGTCCGAAGCGCCATCCGACGTGCTGCACATCGGTCCGATCCGCATCGATCGCGCGGCGCACCGCGTCGCCATCGCGTCGGGCGAGGTGGAGCTCACGCCCACGGAGTACAAGCTGCTGATCACGCTCGCCGAGCGCACGGGTCGTGTGCAGGCGCGTGGTCACCTGCTGGAGACAGTGTGGGAAGCCGCTCCCGACATTCAGACGCGCACCGTGGACATGCACATCCAGCGCCTGCGGACTAAGCTGGGCGACGCTGGCGAATTGATCGAGACGGTGCGCGGGTTCGGATACCGGATGCGGAAGAGCGCCGCCGGCTGAGTTCCACCGCGCGGCACACCTGCACCTAAGTTCCTCCCGTGCGGCTCACCACCCGTCTCCTCCTCGGCCTCGTGCTCGGCGTCTCACTGCTGCTCGCGGCCGTGATCGCCGTGCTCGACCGGCGCCTGTATGCCCGCATCGGCGAGCAGCAGGTGTCCCAGCTCCAGAGCGAGGCACGTTTGCTTGCGGGGCAGTGGCGTGATCCCGCGGCCGCTGACGCTGTCGCAGACGCTGCCGGTGTCGCGACCGGGCATCGCGTCACGCTGATCAGCACCGACGGTGTGGTGCTCGGTGATTCCGACTTCGATCCGCCGCGCCTGGGCAGGCTCGAGAATCATCGCACCCGCCCGGAAGTCGATGATGCGCTGCGCCGCGGATCGGGGCAGTCCCGTCGCGTGTCCGCGTCCGCCGGCGACGAAGAGCTCTACGTCGCCGTTCGCATGCCACTTGGCGTCTCGCGCGTGTCGGTCCGCACGCGTGACGTGGAAGAACTCTTCGCGAGGTCCCGACTCGACATCCTGTTCGTCGGGGTCGGCGCGATCATGGCCGTGGCCGTTTTCGGCTTCTTCTTTTCGCGCTCCATCTCGCGCCCGATCATCGAGCTGCGTGACGTGACGCAATCACTCGCCGCCGGTGATCTCTCGCGGCGTCCCGCGCTCTCCGCGCCAGGCGAAGTCGGTGATCTCGCACGGGCGGTACACCGCCTTGCCGAGCAGCTCGGGGCGCGCCTCGCCACGCTGGAGGCGGAAGAATCGCTGCTCACCGAGCTGTTCGACTCGCTCACCGAAGGCGCGATCGCCGTCGATGCAACGCGGCAGGTGATGCGCATCAACGACGTGGGTCGCGTGCTGGCCAGTGTCGACGGCCAGGTGCCATTCGCCGTCGACAAGCTGCCGGACAACGCCGAACTTCGCGACGCGTTGCAGCGCGCGCTGTCGGGGCAGGTGGTGGAGCCGCGCGAGGTCACGCTCAACGAGCGCGCCGTGTCGCTGGTGGCGCGTCCGCTCACCGACGGTGGCGCCGTGCTCGCGATGTACGACCTCACCCCGATCCGGCGTCTCGAGCAGGTCCGACGCGACTTCGTGGCCAACGTGAGCCACGAACTCCGCACGCCGCTCACCATCGTCGGTGGCTATGCCGAGACGCTGGTGGACGACGTGGATGTACCCATGCCGAGTCGGCAGGCATTTCTGCAGACCATTCTGTCCAATACCCGGCGCATGCAGCGGATCGTGGACGATTTGCTGGATCTGAGCCGGATCGAGTCGGGGGGGTGGCGGCCGAATCCGGTCTGGTGCCGTCTGCCCGATGTGGTGGCGGACGTGATGCTGGCGGTGACGCCGGCGGCCGCGGCGAAGAACGTGAAGGTCCGCGCCGACCTCACCGCCGAGTCCGAGTTGGTGTTCGCTGACCCGACCGCGCTGCGCCAGGTGCTCGGCAACCTGATCGAGAACGCCGTCCGCCACACTGCGGAGGGTACCGTGACCGTCGTGGCGCGGCGTGACGGTGAGGTGGCGGTCCTGACGGTCACCGACACGGGGATCGGGATCGCACCCGAACATCTTCCGCGCATTTTCGAGCGATTCTATCGCGTGGACCCGGCGCGATCGCGCGAGCAGGGAGGCACCGGGCTCGGTCTGGCCATCGTCCGGCATCTCGTGGAATCGCATGGCGGGACGGTCACGGCAGAGAGCACGATCGGCGTCGGGACGGCGATCACGACCAGCTGGCCGGTGCCTGTCACGGACGTGTAACGGGAAAGTTGGAGCGCCCTCGTGACATGCGTTACACGTCCGTTGCACAAATGATGAGGTCACTGTAACAGAGGCACGCGATCGTAACGGTGCATGCTTCGGCATGCGGATGGGCGTCGTCATCGGCCCATCGCTTCCCCGAAACGAATCGCGAATCCTCTATGTCGCTTTCATCTGTTCGTCGCTTTGCGCTTCTATGTGTGACGCTGTTCGGTGTGT
Source organism: Gemmatimonadaceae bacterium (assembly GCA_043788935.1). Lineage (GTDB taxonomy): Bacteria > Gemmatimonadota > Gemmatimonadetes > Gemmatimonadales > Gemmatimonadaceae > JACMLX01. Next base: position 6,271 of record JAYWIJ010000184.1, read on the forward strand.
CGCAGCAGTCACTGGCGCAGGCCCCCGCCATTGCGGCGGGAGGCCGGATCACGGGCCGTGTGCTCGACCCGCAAGGTGCTGGTATGTCTGACGTCGGGATCCAGCTCGTTGGCACCACAATGGGTGCACTCTCGGGCGTCGATGGTCGTTTCTCGATCGCGAACGTGCCGGCTGGCACCGTGACGCTGCTCGCGCGCCGCATCGGCTTCGCCTCGAAGACCGTGACCGGCATCGTGGTGCGCGCCGGTGCAACGACGGAACAGAACATCGCGATGGCGCCGGCCACGATGCAGCTCGCGGCCATCACCACCACGGCGACGCAGGAGCGCGGATCCGTGAGCTCCGCGTTGGATCAGCAGCGTCGCGCCACGGGCGTCGTCGCCGCGATCACGGCCGAACAGATCGCCCGCAGTCCCGACAGTGATGCAGCGCAGGCGGTGCAGCGCGTCAGTGGTGTGACCGTGCAGGATGGCAAGTCGGTCTTCGTCCGCGGCCTCGGAGAGCGGTACACGACGACGTCGCTGAATGGTGCGCGACTGCCGAGTCCCGAGCCGGAAAAGCGCTACGTCCCGATGGACATCTTTCCTGCGGGCCTGCTGCAGACCATCACGACCATCAAGACCTTCACGCCCGACCGCAGCGGCGACTTCGGCGGTGCGGAAGTCGACATCCAGACCCGCGAGTTCCCGTCCCGCCGGTCCGTGACGTTCTCGTCGTCCGCCGGCGTGAATGCTGCCGCGACCGGCCAGACGCTGGCGGCGGCTCCGCGTGGCGCGGGCAGCGAGTGGTTCGGCTTCGCCGACGGCACGCGCTCGCTCCCGTCGGCACTGTCGACGGCGTCGGCGCTCGGTGCACTGACGACGCAGGCGCAGGTGAATGCCGCCATCACCTCGCTGCGGCAGGTGTACACGCCGCGGATCTCGAACGGTCTGCCGAACGGATCGATGAGCTTCTCGGTCGGCGGTCAGGACCCGGTTCTGGGCCAGCGCATCGGCTACCTGTTCTCGGCGAACTACGCCACGTCGCAGGAAGTGCGTGACGGAGAAGTCGAACGGAATCCCGTCCTCACCAATGGTCAGATCGCCCAGAACGAAGGATGGCGCGGTTCGAGCGCGACGCTGAGCAATCTCTGGGGCGGCCTGTTCAATCTCAGCACGATGCTCGGTACACGGTCGCGCATCATGCTGAACAACACGTACACGCGTTCGTCTGACAATCTGGCACGTCAGTCCACCGGGCCCACGTTCGCGTACTCCGGTGCCGTGGCAGAGCGCACCACGCTCCGGTTCGTGGCGCGTGAGATCCGGTCGAATCAGCTGAAGGGTGAGCACTCCCTGGGCCGAAACCAGCTCGATTGGTCGGTGGCGTCGTCCGGCGTGCGCCGTGATGAACCGGATCGCACGGATGCCGTGCGGATTCAGTTCAGCGGAGCGGGCGGATTTCTCTTCCCTGAGGACGACCCCGAGGGCTTGCGCAAGACGTTTGGGAAGCTGTCGGAGTCCAATCTGACGTACGGTCTCAACTATCGACACGAGCTTGGCGCTGAAGCGTCGCCGTTCGTGATCAAGGTCGGTGCGCTGCGTCGCACCACCGACCGTGACGCGGTGAACCGCCAGTTCAATCTCCGCCTCCGCACGGGCTCCACGACCGCCGCACAGCGCGCCGGGTCGATCGAGTCGCTGCTCCTGCCGAGCAACCTCACGCCGACCAGCAACGTCTGGCAGCTGGGCAACGTGGCGGAAGATGGTGAGTACCGCGCCAATGAAACGCTGCAGGCTGGCTATCTGATGGGCGAATGGCCGCTCACCGACCGCGTCCGCCTGATCGGTGGCGCCCGCGTGGAGCAGGCGAAGATCGACGTGGCCACCGTGCTCTCGAACGGCAATACGGTGCCCGCACAGCTCGACAACACCGATGTGTTGCCGTCACTCGTGCTGAACTACCGCGTCACCGACAAGCACACGCTCCGCTTCTCGGCGTCGCAGACCCTCGCGCGTCCAGAGTATCGCGAGCTCTCACCCGTCCAGTTCATCGATGTGATCGGCAGTGCGACGACGGCAGGCAATCCGAACCTGAAGCGCACGCTGATCCAGAACTACGACACGAAGTGGGAGTGGTATCCGTCCGGCGGCGAAGTGATCAGCCTCGGGGCGTTCTACAAGCGGTTCGATTCGCCGATCGAGCGCATCGATGTCGCGACGGGTGGTACCAGCCAGATCATCAACTTTGCGAACGCCCGGTCCGCGAGAAACCTCGGTCTCGAGGCCGAAGTGCGCAGTAATCTCGGCACGCTGGCGAGTGTCCTGAGTCCGCTGACGGTGTTCGGAAACCTGACGCTGATGAGCAGCAGCATCGACATCGGCAGTGGAGTATCTGCGAACACCAACACGAGCCGTCCGATGATGGGTCAGGCGCCGTACGTCGGCAATGCCGGCGTGACGTGGGCAAACCTCTCCGGTGATCGCAGTGCCACGGTGCTGTACAGCGTGGTCGGTCGCCGCATCTCTGCCGCCGGCTCGGTGCCATATCCCGACCTGTACGAGCAGCCGCGCAACCTCGTGGATCTGTCACTGCGCTACCCGGTGCTGCGTACGCTGTCGCTGCGTGTCGACGCACGGAACCTCATCGACGCGCCGTATCGCTTTGTGCAGGGCGACTTCACGCGCCAGGAGTGGCGTGTCGGCCGCCAGTTCAGCTTCGGCCTGTCGCTTCGCAACTGATCCTTCGCACCGGCCGCGCGGTGACACTCCTGTGACAGGAACATGACGGAAGCTTTTACCCGCGGCCGTAGCTTTTCAGCACGATTTGTTGGACGCCATTCATCTCACCTTCCTCATCATTCATTTCAGATGCTCACTCATTTTTTGCGTCGCAGCGGCCCCGCCGCTCTGCTGGCTACCAGCGCGCTGTTCGCGGCGTGCAGCGGCGGTGACGACCCGGTTCCGCCGCCCGCTCCGCCGACGAACGCCGCGATCGCGTCACCGGCGACCACCTCGCTGACGCTGAACTGGACGCCCGTCGCGGGTGCTTCGTCGTACGTGCTGCGTCGCGCCACGGGTGCCAGCGGCGGCACGCCGACGGTCCTCGCCGCGTCGCTCGTTGGCACGGTCGGCTCGTACACGGATACCGGCCTGGAGCCGAAC
>JAYWIJ010000185.1:0-9386 GCA_043788935.1 Gemmatimonadaceae bacterium
AGGAATCCACGATGATGATGCCGTTCGGCTCTTCACTCGCGGCCAGTCCCTGTGCGCTGAGGATGGCGGCGAGTGCTTCGTCCCACGGCTTGTCCTTCACATCGGCGGTGATGCTGCCGGAGACGTCCTTGCCGACGATGATCGTGCGATTCGCGAAGCTCGCGAAGGCGGCGATCACGTCGCGGATGTCGGCTTCCTGGTAGCTGACCGTGATGCGCGGCTTGGGCGGCTTGCCCGGCGCAGCCTTCACGTTGCCGAGGACGTTCGACTCGGGGGTCTGATACTGCACGCGCGACGGTGCGTCGCCGGCGGCGGCACGGGCGCTCGACACGGTCGAGTCCATCACCGCGGCGGCGGTCGCTTCCGTGGTCGCCACACGTTCGGCGCGGCGCGACGGCATCGCGTCGCCCGTGCTCCAGCTGGCGACGTCAGGACCTCCGGCCATCGCGATGCGCACTTCGTTGCCGCCGGTGACGTCGTATCTGGCGGCACGATCCACGTCGATGACGACGCGGACGATGTCGGGGCGGTACTGCGCCATGCGGACGTTCTGCACGGGGCCACGCGGCTGTCCGTCATACCCGCGAGCGCCGAGCGATCCGAGCGTGGCGTTGGGCAGATCGAGCACGATGCGGTTGGGGCCTGCCAGCGTGAACGCCGAGCGTGCCACCGAGTCGGTGAGCATGACGGCGACCACGGTGCCCGAGGCGTTCGATTCGACGCGCACACCCTGAACGAGGGCCTGCGCAGCGGCGGTGGTCGTAGTGAGGGCTGACGCGGCGATCACCGCGGCCCCGGCAGCCGCGGCGCGATACCAGCCGCGCTGCCGCGAAAATGCGTGCATCCGGTTCATCATGGTGCCCTCGTCGGCGTGATGGTGCGGGTGGAATCACCCATGGCGATACTTTCCTGTCGGCTGACGCCGAATTCGTCGATCGCGAACACGACGCGTCGCGGCTCGATGCTGGCGACGCGCATCCGGCCGAGCGGCTGGCCGACACGGACGCGGTACTGCTCCTTGGTGGTGCGGTCGCGGAAGATCGCGACGGACGACGGTGCGCCTGCGCCACCGCGCGACGTGGCGTAAGCGATACCGACCAGCGAGAGGTCGGCAATGGTCGGCCGCAGCACGCCGGTGGTGGCGAGCGACACGAACGGATCGCGACGACCCGCCGCTTCGTACGCGAACATCTCGCGGCGATACGACAGCTGTTCATGACGGGCGATCGAGTCGCGCTTGGCGACCGACATCTGCGTTTCGGGACGCGAGGCCGACTGCGCGGCCAGCGGTGAAGTGGCGCAGACGACGGCGGCGAGCGCGATCAGCGTGCGCAGCGTGCGGCGCATCATGGCGTGGTGCCTCCGCGACGCGACGTGGACACGGGCTCACCGCCACGGGCGACGTAGGTCTCGATGTCGAACTCGGTCTGGATCGGTGCTTCCGATGCCGGCATGCGACGGCGGTTGCCCACCGGCGGTGCGGCTGCGGCGGCGCCGTCAGCCAGCTTCATCTTGAGCACGGTCGGCGTGACGATACGCGGCAGGCTGCCGACGTTGGTGAGGAACTCCGTCATGTTGTTGTACCCGCCCTTGACCACCAGGCGGTAGCGATGCGCATCGTAGTTCTCGCCGTTGCTCGAGACGGGCTGCGGCTGCACGCTGGCGATGTCGAGCCCCACGCGACGGGCGGCATTCGACACCTGCTCGAGCAGGCCGGGCACCTCGTTCACCGTCGGCACGAGCTGACGCATGACGGCGAGGTTTTCGGCATACTTCGTGGCGTCTTCCTTGAGCTGGCGGAGGTTGCCCGCCTTGAGCTCACTGGCCGCCTTGCTGTTCGCCGCGGCGAGCGCTTCGACATGCGACGCCTGCTCGGTGATCGTCTCGGCCTTCGGCGTGAAGACGTACATGTAGAACAGGACGGCGAGACCGACCGCAAAGAGGATCACGGCCAGCAGACTCTGTTCGCGCTTGGTAAAGGAATTGAGCATGATCAGCGCACCGACAAGGTGATCGGGACCGTCGTGACGGCCGCCGGGTCCGGCTTCTGGTACTGCACGTCGAGGGTGAATTCCGTGACTTCACGGTTGTCCACGAGCACGACATTGGACTTGTTGATCGTGACGTTCTGCACGAACGGCGAGCTTTCGAGCACGCGCATGAACCGCGTGAGCGCCTGGATGTCGACGGTGTTGCCGACGATCTGGAACGTCACGATCGGTTCGGCGACCGGCTTCGCCTTGGGCGCGGAGTCGGCGGCCGCCTTCGTCGTGTCGCGCTGCGGCAGCACCGGCTTGGCGCTGAGCTGGCTGATCGTCGTGATCCAGGTGTACGGCGGCAGGGCGCGGCTGACCTCATCGAGGATGTGCGGCCAGACGTAGCGGCTGTCGTCGATCTGCTGGATGATGCCAAGCTGCTTGACCAGCGAATCGCGTCGGGCGATGACGGCCTTCCGTTCACCGATGACGGTGGAGAAGCGTGCCGAGTCGGCGAGTTCCTGCTGGAGCTTTTCTTCGATGGCGGTGAGCTGGCGATCCTGATACCAGAACGCGCCGCCGACGCCGAAGGCCGCGAAGGCCACGGCGACACCGGCCGCGATCGTCAGTGCGACGCGCGCCGGCGGTGCGGAGCCGTCGTCGATGGCGACGCTGGGCGAGTCCTTGCGCTGGAAGCGCTGGACCAGCGAGGCGAGGCCACCCGACTTCTTCTTGCCGGAGTTCTCGCGCGGGGAGAGGAGATTGATCTCGATCATGGCGTCGGTTCCTCAGGCCACCTGACGGAGCGCGAGTCCGACGGGCAGCACCAGCAGTGACGCGACTTCATCGGCGTTCACGTCGGCCAGTGCACCATCAGCCACGGCAAGGTTGAGCAGCGGGTTCACCGGCCGCACGGGAATGCGCAACAGCCCGGCGAGGCGCTCGGCGAGGCCGGTCACGCGGGCGCCACCGCCGGCGATGTACACTTCGCGGATCGGACGCACGGTGCGCGAGAGCGACTGCGCCACCGTCCCCGTGCGTTCGATTTCCTTGGCCAGCTCCTCGCCTCGGCGATGCACGACGTTGTCGAGCGCCGGCGTGGTGGTGGCGGCGACAAGTGCGGAATCGGCGTCGTCGGCGGTCATGCGCGCATCGCGCTGCAGGTCTTCGCGCAGGCGGCGGACACCGACGGTGTTGTCGCGGGTCAGGATCGGCACGCCGTCATCGAGCACGCTGACGTTGCAGACATCGTTGCCGATGTTCACCAGCGCCACCGTGCCGCGCATGGCATCGGGATGATTGAATTCGAAGGCGTTGTGCAGCGCGAAGGCCTCGACGTCGACGACGCGCGGCTCGACGCCGGCATCGCGCAGCAGTTGCACGCGGGCGTCGATGAGGTCGCGCTTGGCGACGGCCAGCAGCACCGACATCTCGCTCGATTCCCCGTCGGGATCGAGGACCTGATAGTCGAGCGAAATGGAGCTGGTGTCGAAGGGTACGATCTGCTCGGCCTCCCACTGCATGGCCTCGCGCAGTTCGCCCATCTTGGAGCGATCGAGCAGCACCTTGCGCACGATGACGTTGCCACCGCCCACGGCGGCGACGATGTGTGCGCCTTTGATGTCTGCCGAGGCCGCAGCGAGTGCATTCTGGACGGCCTGGATGACCAGGGCATGGTCCATGACTTCGCCTTCGACGATCGCATCGGCGGGGACGGGTTCGACGACCACCCGTTGGAGCTCGGGCAGGCCCTTGCCATGGTCGATCACGGCAATTTTGACCAGTCCCGAGCCGATATCGAGACCGATCGTGACCTTACGTCGCTTGAAGAACGCCATCGGATTTGGGGCCAGGTGTGACGAGACCCGTACAGGGTCACCGGGGTTGGCGGTGAGCGTGGCTACGGAATACGACACATCGCTCCGTGATGCCTTCGACAGGTGGGTCGAATTGCACACAGGGAACGAATGGCGCGCGAATAGGTAACGTCGGCGAACCATGCACCCGGTGCTGTCGGCACCGGTCCGGGGTCAGAAACGCCCCACCGTCGTCCACGCCACTGCAGGGGCGGGACGCGTCGCACGATCCACCGCGCGCCGAATCGCACACGCGTCGTACCGAACCCGATCACCATTGCCGAGCACGGAGCCCGCACCACCCGAATCCCTGGCGATGACGGCGCCGGTCACATCGAGCTGACCGCCAGCCGGTTGCACCGAACCCTGCACGACGAGTACTCCCACGATCTGAAGGTCGGCCCCGATGAAGAGACCTGAAACGGACTCGACCATTCCATGAACGACCATCGGACGGGTGATTCGGTCACGTATTAGCCGGAACACACCGACCAGCGGCGCGCTCACGGTGTCGGGATCGAGCGGAATGGCCGTGATCGTGTCCAGCCGCACGGCCAGGGAGTCGGCCAGCACCGCCAGCGGTACCACGCCCTCCCTGCACCGCATCTCGCCGGGTGTGCTCGGTGCGAATGTGACCGACGCACCTGGGTCGACGTGCCATGGCACTGGGGCGGTGAGCGCAGCTGCGGGCATCACCATCGGCGAGTGCAGTGGCAGGAGCAGTCGTGCATTGGCGCGCGCCTGGACGGCGCTCACGCCGGAGCGTCCGGTGGAGAGCCCTCGCACGAGCAGGGAGTGCCATCCCACGCGCGCGATCGTGGCCGTCTGCACTCCCCCGTGCGCCGCGCCCTGATGCGTCACGACGGTCGCGCCCGGATACGGCAACCCTCGCCATGCACCACCGAGTGTGGCCGCGACACCGAGTGCGAGGAGGGAATCGGCGGTGTCGCCGTGGTGGAGCGTGGCGAGACGGAGGTGATCGGAGCGGGTCGCGCTGGCGTGGGTGTGCCAGAGCGCCAGCGTGCAGAGCCCGGCGACGGCGAGCGTGACGAGGGCGAAGAGGAGCGCGAATGCGTGTCGGCCGTGGGCGCGCGCCGGGCGGTCAGTGGATTCCGACATTGATCCGTATCGAGTCGGTGGTGGCGTGCTGCCGCGCTGATGTTGCGAGGCGGAGCGTGAGCATGAGCGCTCGTGTCTGCGCGAGCGCGGTGTCGGGGAGTGTGCGTCCCTGTGCATCGATGGCGCGGACTGCGAGGCCCGGTCCTGACGGAGCGGATGGCGCAGCGAGCGGCGAGAGCAGCGGCTGCGGGGAGCTCATGGTGTTCCGCGTGGCGTCGAAGGTGGCGAGTGACAGCGACCAGTTGCCATCGGCTCCGCGCACCATCGACCATCGTTCGTGCTGCAGCACGCGCACGACGACGCCCGGGCGCATCCCGGCGGTGGTGCTGTCGAGCAGGAGTTGTTGCGTGCCGCGGTCGGGCCAGGCGAGGCTGCTGTCGCCACATGGTCCCGAGGCTGGTGTCGCGGCAAGCACGCGTCGTGCGATCCAGCGTGCGTCGGCATCGTGCCATATCCGCACGAAATCGTCAGTGGTGACGAGGCGCGGCAGCGTGGCCGACCATGGCAGTGTGTCGGCACCGCTGGTGACCACCAGCGTGTCGCCGGCGGTGCGACAGACGGTGGTCATGCCGATGTCGTGGAGCAGTTCGAGCGCCGTGTCGCGTGCCACGCGGAGATCGCCCATCAGCGGGTCAGCCGAGGCGGCCTGTCGGCTGAGGGTGAGCAGTGCGTCGGTGAGCGCGGCGTGGCGTGCGTCGTCGCGGGCGGTACGCGCCTGGACAGCGAGTACGCGGCGTGTGGACATGCTGCCGATGCCGACGAGCAGTGTCACGAGCACGAGGCTGACGAGCAGTTCGACGAGGGTCGTGCCCCGTCGGCGGCCATGGCGTGTCACTGGCTGCACCATGCGTATGAGGTGGTGCGGATGGTATCGGCGCGACGGGTGGCGAGCACGACGTCGTTCTTCCGCAGTGTGCCCAGCGCGGTTCGCGTGGCCTGGAGGTGCCATCGCGGTTCGGCGGCAATACGCGCCGAGCGGGCCGTGTCGCAGGGCAGCGCCTGCAATGCGGCGAGTTCGAACGACGCCCGTTGCATCGCATCGGCGCGGGCGCGGGCGACGCCCACGGCATGTTCGGTGGCGGCGGTGGCTTGCAGTGACCACGACGCGGACATCGCGATGATCACGAGCGCCAGCAACACTTCACACAGCGACGTACCGGACCTGATTGCGGGCATGTGGCGCTCCGGAAGGGGATGCGCCCACGGTATGGTGCTGCTGGTGAATCAGGTCACCGAAACGACGCAACCGTCACCGGACGCACGCGGGTACCGGTTCACGAGGCGGCGATCGGAAGGAGCAAGTGGACCGCGGTGCCGCCCTCACGGGATCCCGCGATCCACATCGTGCCACGGGCTGCCTCGATGGTGCGCCGCACCATGGCGAGGGTGACGCCAAGTGGATCGCCGGCGCGTGGCATCGCGAACGCATCAAACGCGCGCTGCTGCTGTTCGGTCGACGGCACCGTGCCCGCGTCAGAGATGATCAGCGACAGCACTTCAGCGCCCGGCTGAGCGCGCGACACCCACGCGCGCAGTGCATCACCCGGCGTGCGGGGGACGATCGTGAGTCGCGAATCGCCGGTCCGGCGCACCGGCGTTTCCTCGAGGTTGGATCGGAAGATGCGCGACACATGCACCGCGACGGGCATGTGCGGTGGCGATGCCGCACGCGCCAGCATCATCAGATCGTGCAGGTGCTGCGCCAGTTGCTGACGATCGATGCGGACCATCGCGCGGTCGGTGTCGATGACGGCGTTCACCATGTCCGGTGGCCGAGCGTCGATGGCATCGCGCATCAGCGCAACGACGTCCACGGTCGCGTGGGCAGTTGGTACGGGTGCAGAGACGCGTCGGATGGCGGCGGCGACGTCATCGAGTTCAGCGACTGCGCTGCCGGGATCAGTGCGTGCGCGCTGGCCGATACGCGCCAGGGCCTGCGCCACATTCTCACCCAGCTTCGCCAGCAGCTCACTCTGCTCACGTTCTGCGGTGTGCAAGGCGGCACGGGCACCGGCATCAGCGAAGGCCGACGCGAGTGGAATCAGGGCACCGTCGCCCGTGGCCGTGGGTAATCCGGCGATTCCCACCGTCTCCACCTGCCGCTCCGCATTCGCCGCCATTACCTCGGCGTGCCGACGAAGCCAGCGCTCGATGAGGATGGCGAGCACCACGACCAGCACGACCGTGACGATGGCGAAGACCGCACCGACGGCGAGGGCGAGGAATTGCGGCGGGACGACGCGCGGCAGGAAGAACATGACGAGCGCGCCGGTAAGGAGCGCCGTCACGATCGGCCAGGCGAGCGCGTCCTGCAGGGCACGCCGTTCAGGCGGTGTACGCGAAGCGCGGTCGGCGCGCGGAGGCATCGGAGGAGTCACGCGCGGAAACGTGTCTGACGCCGTGCGCGGCGCAAGGCGCTCGGCGGCGCGATGTCGCATTTGATGCATCCCGGTGGCCGACCGCGGCACATGCAGGAGACGACACACCCAGCTGGCGGGTGCGACGTACCGATCCGGATCACCAGCAGACAGGCGTCGACGCTGGCGTGTCGGAAGGCATGCCGGAAGGGCGGGAGGCCGCGCCAGCGAACACACCGCACTGCGCGCTGCCTGCAATCGTCACCGTGGCGCTGAAACCCGTGCTGCCGACCGGGGCGCCGGAGGGCGTGATGACGAAGGGTCCGTTACCGCGGCTGAGCGACACCTTCAGCGACGCGCTGTCTGCGAGCGAGCCGTAGCGCCCCGATTCCGAATAGAAGCGTTCCTGCGCGACGAGCAGTGCATGCAGGTCGGAAACACCTGCTGTGCGCGCCGCGCGCTGCTTCGTATTCGCAAACTTCGGCACGGCGAGGCTGGCGAGCACGCCGACGATCACGACGACGAGGAGCAGTTCGATGAGCGTGAAGCCTTTCCGTTGGGCGTACGGCATCGAAGCCTCGGTTGTCAGGAGCGAGCGGGGTACGCGGCGACCGGTGTTCATCGCATGCTGTACGATGAGGACGGTGCATGGCATGCACGCGTCACGGCCCGGTGCCTGAGGAGGCGCCGGGCCGTGATAGTCACCGCGATGAGCGAGGTGTTACCAGCAGACCGGCACACCTGCCGGGTTGGTGGCCGGCATGCCCGTGGGCGCGACTGCGCTGCCGTGGTAGATGCCGCAATTCTGTCCGCCGGGAATGTTGATTACCGCACTCCAGCCAGTCGACGAGGCGACGATCGTGAGCGCCGTGTTTCCGTTCGAAGGCGTGAAGTTCATCCTGCCCGCCGAGCTGCCCGTGTCGCCGATGGCGGCGTAGCGGTTGCTGTCGGCGTAGAAGCCTTCCTGCGACGTGGCCAGGTTGCGCATGTCAGCGAGACCGGCCGAGCGCGATGCGCGCTGCTTGGTGTTCGAGAACTTCGGGATCGCGACAGCGGCGAGAATGCCAATGATCACGACCACGATCAGGAGTTCGATCAGCGTGAAGCCTTTCTTCGTCGATGGCTGCATGGGGTCCTGTGTGATGACGTGGTGAGATCCAGCGCGTCGGCACGGTGCGCCGATCTGGTCATGGCGTATTGCAAAGCAAGGCGCCAGCCACCACCGAGCGTATCGTACAACCGATTGCGGCGTAATGACTTAGCAGGAAGGAGCGATGCGCTGGCGACCCGACCATGCCTTGCATCTTACGACAGTGTCGGCATTTCGCAGGAGCGACGACACACGCGTGAACTCCCCTGACACATCGCGCCGCCTCCTACACCTTCGACGCAGACTGCGGTCATTCGACCGACTCGGTGACGCATGACGCGGCACCTGCGGAAGGTGCCGCGTCCGCTACCAGCAGGCCGGCTCGCCGGCAGGCGTGGTCGTCGGCATACCGGTCGGCAGCGGTGACGCGCCGCTGTAGACGCCGCACGTCTGGTTTCCGGGAATGTTCACCACGCCGCTCCATCCCGCAGCGGAGACGGCGAGCGTCAGTGCCGTATTTCCCTTCGTCGGCGTGAAGTTCATGCGGCCCACACCCGCGCCGGTATCGGCGAGCGTCGCGTAGCGATTGGAATCCGCGAAGAACCCTGCCTGCGCTGCGACGAGGTTGCGCATGTCGGCGATGCCGGCGGCTCGTGTGGCGCGGTGCTTCGTATTGCTGAACTTCGGCGCGGCGACAGCGGCCAGCACGCCGATGATCATGACCGTGACCAGCAGTTCGATGAGGGTGAATCCCTTCGCAGGGCGACGGGGCATGTGTATGCTCGATGTGTTTCGTGAGACGGACAGTCTGGTGGGCGTCCACAGCAGAAAAAGGACCGGCCGGCATGCCGAAGCACGCCGGCCGCTCAGGGCGATCAGCCGCAGCCGACCACCTCACTGCATCACCAGCACACCGGCACGCCGTCCGGGTTCGTCGCCGGCATACCCGTCGGACGGGCGGCCGTCCCGGAGAAGATGCCGCAGGCCT
>JAYWIJ010000186.1:0-9341 GCA_043788935.1 Gemmatimonadaceae bacterium
TCGACGATGGTTTCGTCACCGGTGACGTCTATCCCGCAGGCCCGATGCGCAACTCGCGTGGCGTGCAGCGCGGCAGCGTGTTCAACGGCTACGGCGATCCGGCCACGCCCGGCTACGCGGCAACCGAGAAGGCGCCGCGCCTGACGGAGCAGCAGATGGTGATCCCGCGCATTCCGGTGGTGCCGGTGTCGTATGGCACGGCCGCATCGCTGCTGGAAGGCATCACCGGCGCCACGATCCCGCCGCAGTGGCAGGGTGGTCTTTCGTTCCGCTATCACATCGGTCCCGGCCCGGTGCGTGCCAAGGTGCAGGTCACGCTCGACGATGCGCCGTTCAAGATGATCCACAACACCATCGCCACGTTGCCGGGTCGCACGAATGCCGACGAAGTCATCGTCATCGGCGGACATCGCGACGCATGGGGTGCGGGTGCCGGCGACAACGTCAGTGGCATCACCAGCATCATGGAGTCGGCGCGGGCGGTGGTCGGTGCGCTCAACGGACAGCAGCCGGCTCGCACCATCGTCTTCGCCACGTGGGACGCCGAAGAGTGGGGCATGCTTGGCTCCACGGAGTACGTCGAGGACGATTCGCTGCGGCTCAAGAAGGGTGGCGTGGCGTACCTCAATCTCGATGTCAGTGCAACCGGGCTCGATTTCGGTTCCGGTGGTTCGCCGTCGCTTCGCGGGCTCACGCGTGAGATCGCGCGTGAGGTGCCGGATCCGCGCGGCAACGGCTCGATCTACGCCACATGGCGCAAGCGCCTCGCCGTCCCCGACAGCTCGGAGCCGGTGATGGGCGATCCGGGTGGCGGTTCCGACTTCGCCGGTTTCTACAACCACTTCGGCATTCCGCACGCCGACTGGGGCTTCGGCGGGCCGGGTGGTGTGTATCACTCCGCGTACGACTCCAACAAGTGGATGGAGACGTACGGCGACACCGGCTACGTGGCGCACGCGGCCGCGGCGCGCCTGGCGGCCGCGATGCTGCTGCGTCTTGCGAATGCCGACATCGTGCCATACGACTACGTGGAGTTCGGCCGCACGATGCGTCGCTACACCGAACGCACGTCGCGTCAGCTCACGACACTGAATGCCGGCACGGCGCTCACGCTCGATCAGGCGTGGCAGCGCTTCATCGAGCGCGCCGCCGCGTTCAACGCCACGCGCGACAGCGTGCTCGCACGCGGTGCGATGGCGCCTGCCGCGAAGAACGCGACGAACGCCGCACTGCGGCAGGTGGAACGCCGACTCGCGCGCGACGAGGGGCTCAGGTCACGTCCCTGGGTGCGCAGCCTGATCTACGCGGCCGACGTGGACAACGGCTACTCGACGATGATCTTCCCGACCATCGGCGAAGCGGTGCGGGCGGGTGACGTTGCGCTTGCGCGTGCGGAACTCGCCGATCTCGTGACACGCGTGGACAGCGCCTCGCGCGCGCTCGACGAGGCGCGAGAGGCGCTCACCGCACGAAAGTGATCTGCAGTGTCGTCCATCCTTGCCGTCGGTGGCAGTCGCGTCGCCGCAACGCTGTGATGAGCGGTGTCCGTGCGGCGCGCCGTTCGTGCGTGCTCAGTCCCGACGCAGCATCTCGTCGTTGCTGAACGGGCGGCGGAGCGGTGGCGCGGTGACGTCAGCAAACCGGTCGCCGAGCAGTGGCCGCAGATCGGTGAGCGGCACTTCGCGGTCGAGCACCGGCGCATGCAGCGACGGTGAGGTGGGCGGGATGTGCGCGTCCATCGACGCCTGCGCCAGCTCGGCGCTCGTGGCCGGCGCCTGCGGGGCGCGGCGGCGCGCCGAGCGCACGCCGAGTGCATACATGCGGCGTGTGGCGTCGGCCTGCGATGTGGCGGCAGGTGGTGCGAGGTCCGAAGACTCCGTCTCGACGCCGTCGTGTGCGATCCGCGCGGCCGCAGCGAACGCCGGCAGCACCGCCTGCGCGGGCGTGGATCCGACCTGATCCGTGACCGAGGGGGGCTCGGTCGGGCGCAGGTCGAGCCACGCCGGCGCTTCGAAGATCGGCGACGTCGCACGGGCGGGTTCGAGGCTGGCGATTGCCACCCGGCCCTCCGCCACAGACGGTGCGCTGTCCGAGCCCGCGCAGACGCAGCGATAGGCGCCCGCCGGATCGATCATCGTCACGCCACCGTCGAACAGCGCGTCGGCCACCGCCAGCAGCGGGTTCATCTTCGCATCGAGACTCACGACGTTGCGGCGCAGGACCGCTTCGACGAGCTCGGGGCGCGGTGCACCGCCGGGCAGCGAGAGGTACCGCCGCCGGTCGGGTGGCAGGCGGTCAGTGAACACCTCGGCCTGAGCGGCCAGCGCGATGCCCTTGCGCGCCAGACCGCGCAGGAAGGCATCAGGGAGGATCTGCAGGTCGATGTCGGGGTCCTGCGCGCCCGGGCAGGCGCCGATGTACGTGATGTGCGTGAATTCGGTCCGTTCGATGCGCAGCGCACGGGCGAGCGCCACGGCAGCGGGGGCGACGGCCACGGTGACGTCGGCCAGATTGGCCTCGCGCTTGCAGAGCTGCCTGAGCGAGAAAGGGCATGAGCACTGCACCACCGGTCGCCGACCGCGCAGCTGCGCCAGTCGGAGCGTTTCGCCGGCCACCAGTTCATCGCCCAGACTGACGGGGACGACGGCGTCGAACCCGGCGGCCAGCGCCGCGTGCATGAGTTGCACGGGCAGCGCCGGGGCCGCCGCGAGAAACGCGTCGTTGCCGAGGATGGCGATCGAATAAGGCGGTGCGCTCACTCTGGTGCCGTGCCGTGGGGGGCTTGCAGGCTTATGGCTCAGATCGGTGGCAACATACAGACCAGCCGAGCTCGACCACAAACTCCCACCACGTGTCTCTGGGCAAGAGACAGCTAACCGCTTGCGCCCATTGCACTTGCATTGCCGGAACTCCGTCGCACGCAGCGTCGCGTGGCAGTGGTCTTGAAGGTGATGCAGCCCAAGCTGTGGCACAGCCTCATCACAGTGAGCGGAATCCCTGCCGCAAGTGTACAGCGACCGCCGCTGTTCCGCACACTGCACAAACATCAGACGCCGGTATTCGCGAGATTGTCCGCATCACTGTGCACCGTCACCGTTCAAGACGCCGTGCGCCGTCCCCGTCATCGCGCCGCAAGCGGCTTCTTCGAACACCCGTCATGCTCTCGAATCTCACGCCCGCACAGATCCGCGATGCGCTCGCCACCCGCACCGACGTGGTGCTGGTGGATGTCCGCGAACCGGCCGAATACGCCATCGCCCACATCGATGGCGCCACGCTGATGCCGATGCAGAGCATCCCGCAGGAACTGGGTACGCTGCCGCGCGACAAGGAGATCATCCTCCATTGCCATCACGGCATGCGCAGCGAAATGGCGGGAAACTTCCTGCTGGCGCAGGGCTTTACGCGTGTCTCGCACATGGTCGGCGGCATCGACCGGTGGAGCGACGAGATCGACGCGACGGTCGTCAAGTACTGACGGTCGATGCTCCGTGTGGTCGTTGGCCTCGCACTGCTGGCACTGCTGGCACTGGTGGTGCACGTGGTGCGCTATCGCCTCGTGATGGCGCGCACGCGCGCAGCCGAATCAGCGCGACTTCCCGTGGGCGACGATGGCGTCATTCCGGGCGCAGGATCGTTCACGCTGCCCGGCAGCGCGACGCATGCGGTGCTCCTCGTGCACGGCTTCGGCGACACCACGCAGTCACTGCGATTGCTTGCCGAACATCTGCACGCGTCCCTTGGCTGGACCGTGCGTGCGATGCTGCTGCCGGGCCATGGCCGCACGCTGGCGGACTTCGATACCGTTGGCGACGTGGCGTGGCGCGCTGCGATGCACGACGAGTACACGGCACTCCGGCAGCGCTTCGACGTCGTGACGATGGTAGGACTGTCGATGGGTGGTGCACTGGCCACGATCGAGGCGGCGAAACATCCGGATCTGTCGGCCCTGGTGCTGCTGGTGCCATACCTCACGCCCCCCGCCAGCGCGGAGCGGCTGTCGCCCGCTGCGAGCCTCGTGAATCTGCTCGTGCCGTATCTCGCCGGAGGTGATCGCAGCCGCTCCATCCTCGATCCGGTGGCGCGCGCGAAAACACTCGGCGCTGGTGCCGCACCGCCGGTGCGCATTCGCGACCTGGTGGCGGTGGCGCATGATGCGCGCGACGCAGCGGGCGAGGTGACGGCGCCCGTGCTGCTGGTGCATTCCACAACGGACTATCGGATCCCGACATCGCTTGCCGAACGACATGCCGGTTACTTCACCGCTTCGGTGGCGCGGGAACAGGTGTGGGTGCAGGGTGGTGGGCATGTGATCACCGTCGATCACTGCCGGGACGAGGTGTTCGCACTCACCGCCGCATGGCTCGCCCGCCACGCCGGCGCACCCGCCTCACATCCGGCATCCGTGTAGCCCATGCGCATGATGATTGCCGGTGCCACGGGATACGTTGGATGCCATGTCGCGGCCGAATCGGTGCGTGCGGGGCATGACGTCGTCGCGCATGTACGGTCGGGATCCACGTCGGGGGATCGCGATGCGGCGGCGCTGGTCGCCGCTGGCGCGCGTGCGGTCAGGACGCCGTGGACCGCCGACGACTGGTACGCACTTCTCGACGCCGAGATGCCCGATCGTCTTTTCCTGCTGCTCGGCACCACCGCCGCGCGCGCGAAGGCGGCTGCCACCGGCGGTGTGGATGCCTCACAACGCGCCGTGGATCTGGGGCTGACGATGCTGGCAGTGGACGCCGCGCGCGCCGTCTCGCCTGCCATCGGCCACGTGTACGTCTCGGCCCTTGGTGCATCGGCGTCCGGGAACGAATACCTGCGCGTCCGTGCTACGGTCGAGGCTGCGCTGGTCAGCGGGCCAAACCCGTTTACTGTTGTGCGACCGAGTTTCATCACCGGCCCCGATCGCGGTGAAGCGAGAACGGGCGAGCGCATCGGTGCGCTGCTGGGTGATGGTGCCTGTGCCGTGCTGCGGGCGCTCGGGGCGCGGAAACGTGCGGCGCGCTGGGCCTCGATCACCGGGCCCGCGCTGGCGCGGCTCCTCGTGACGCTGGCCGCCGCGCCGCTCGACCGATGTGTGCACGAACTGGATGACTTCCGCGCCTGACGGGAAGCGCCGTCTGCGTACACCTTCCTGCAGTCTGTGTGGCATCGCCCTGCGTGTCGGGGGCGTTGCCTGTCCGATTCTGTTGATCCCCATCGCCTGAACTCATGCGAATTTCCGTTCTGACCGAGCGCACCGAGGGCGAGCAGCGCGTCGCGCTGGTGCCGGAGAATGTCGCCAAGCTGGTGAAAGCCGGTGCGACGGTCGTCGTGGAGACGGGTGCCGGCGCGCGCGCGTTCCACGCCGACGACGCGTACGTGAAAGCCGGTGCCACCATCGCCGCCACGCCGTCCGAAGCCGTGGCCGGCGCCGACATCGTCGCGAAGGTCCAGCGTCCGCTGGCCGACGAACTGTCACTGCTCACACCCGGCGTCGCGCTCGTGTGCATGCTGAACGCGCAGAGCGCCGGCGACATGATCCAGCAGCTGGCGACGGCGAAGGTCAGTACGCTGGCGCTCGAGCGCGTACCGCGCATCACCCGCGCACAGAGCATGGACGTGCTCAGCTCGCAGGCCACGATCTCCGGCTACAAGGCCGTGCTGATGGGCGCCGCGGCGTTGCCGCGCCTGCTGCCGATGATGACCACCGCAGCCGGTTCACTGACTCCGGGCAAGGCGTTCGTGATCGGTGCCGGTGTGGCCGGGCTGCAGGCCATCGCCACGGCGCGCCGACTCGGCGCCGTGGTCAGCGCCTTCGACGTGCGGCCGGCCGCCGCCGAGCAGGTGATGTCGCTCGGCGCGACGTTCGTGAAGTCGGATGTCGTGAGTGCCGCCGCCGAGGACAAGGGTGGCTACGCCAAGGCGCAGTCGCAGGATGAAGCGGCGCGCACGCTCGAGACCATCGGCAATCACATCGTCACGCAGGATCTCGTGATCACGACCGCCGCCATTCCCGGTCGCGCCGCACCGCGCCTGATCACGGCCGACATGGTGCACCGCATGAAGCCGGGCAGCGTGATCATCGATCTGGCCGCGGAAACCGGCGGCAACTGCGAACTCACGAAGCTGAACGAGACGATCGTGGTGAACGGCGTCACGATCATGGGTCCGCGCAACCTGCCGGCCACGCAGCCGATGCACGCCAGTCAGATGTTCGGGCGCAACGTGCTCACGCTGCTGCAGCACCTGACGTCGAAGGAAGGCAACACCCTCGTGGTCGATCCGGCCGACGAAATCACGGGCGCGATGCTCGTGACGCATGATGGCCAGATCCGGCTGAGCTGACCTTCCCCTTAGGAGAAATCGCCATGACCGGCAATTACATCATTTCACTGTATGTCTTCGTGCTGGCGGGTTTCGTCGGCTACCTGCTGATCACCCGTGTGCCGCCACTGCTGCACACGCCGCTGATGTCGGCCACCAACGCCATCTCCGGCATCTCGCTGGTGGGCTCGCTGGTGGCGGCGGGCGGCAAGTTCGGCACCGTCTCCACGATCCTCGGCTTCATCGCCGTGATCTGCGCGACCACCAACGTGGTCGGCGGCTTCATCATCACCGATCGCATGCTGGGCATGTTCAAGCGCACCGAAAAGCCCGCCGAGAAGGCACCGGGGTCGACGCATGCGTGAGCTCTTCATGCAGGGCTGTTACCTGGCAGCCTCGGTCCTGTTCATCCTTGGCCTGCGCGGACTGACCAAGCCGGATCAGGCGCAACGCGGCATGCAGATGGCCGCGCTGGGCATGCTGCTGGCGATCATCGGCACGCTGGTGCATCAGGACATCCTGACCTATCAGTGGATCATCGCCGGCCTGATCATCGGCAGCATCATCGGATATCCGCTGGGCAAGTTCGTGCCGATGACGGCGATGCCACAGCGCATCGCGTTCAGTCACATGTTCGGCGCGCTGGCCGCCACGCTGGTGGGTGTGGCGGAGTTCTGGCACGACTATCACGAAGGCATCGTGATCAGTGGTCCGAAGATGGCCGCCATCGGTTTCGAAGTGCTGTTCGGTGCACTCACCGTGACCGGCAGCTTCATGGCGTTCGGCAAGCTTCAGGAGTTCATCACCGGCCGCCCGGTGACGTTCAAGGGCCAGAACTTCGTGAACCTCGTGCTGTTCGCCGCGGCGATCGGGTGTTTCGGCTACCTGATCTACGAGCCGATGAACATGCCGGTGTTCTTCACGATGATCGGCATCGCGTTCGTCATCGGCATCACGATGGTGCTGCCGATCGGTGGCGCCGACATGCCGGTGGTGGTCTCGCTGCTGAACTCGTACGCCGGTCTAGCCGCGTCCGCGACGGGTTTCGCGATCGGCAACAACGTGCTGATCATCTGTGGTGCGCTCGATGGCGCCTCGGGCTTCATCCTCTCGATCATCATGTCGAAGGCGATGAACCGCAGCTTCGCGAACGTGTTGTTCGGCGCCTTCGGCAGCGCGGGTGGTTCCGCCCCCGGCAAGACGTCGGAGGGCCTCACGGTGCGCAGCATCACCGCCGAGGATGCCGCGGTGCAGCTGGGCTACGCCTCGAAGGTGATCGTGGTGCCGGGGTACGGCATGGCGGTGGCGCAGAGCCAGCACGCGGTGCGCGAACTGGCGGAACTGATCGAGAAGAAGGGTGGGGAAGTGAAGTACGCCATTCATCCCGTGGCTGGTCGCATGCCGGGTCACATGAACGTGCTGCTCGCCGAAGCGAACGTGCCGTACGACCGCATGTACGACATGGACGAGATCAACGCCGAATTCGCGAGTGCGGACGTGGCGCTGGTGATCGGCGCGAACGACGTGGTGAACCCTGCCGCGAAGAACGATCCCAGCTCGCCGATCTTCGGCATGCCGATTCTCAATGTCTCCGACGCCAAGCACATCATCGTGATGAAGCGCGGCATGTCGGCCGGTTTCGCCGGTATCGAGAACGAACTGTTCTACGACGAGAAGACGAGCATGCTGTTCGGTGACGCGAAGGCGAGCCTGACGAAGCTGGTCAGCGAAGTGAAGACGCTGGAGTAACTCGCTGGGACGTGGCGTGTGCGTCGGGCGGCCCGGCTGAGCACCGTGGGGCCGCCCGACGCGTTTCGGGGCACAGGGCAGCCGCCTCCATCAAAGCCGAAGTCGCCACTTTCATTGTGGCGACTTCGGCTCTACCGTCCAGCAGGCAGGACAGCCGCCGGTTCGGAGCCCGTGCGAAGTCGCAGGGCTCGCAAACGGATGGCCACCTGTCGAGACTCCGTCTCATGTCCCCCCATCTCCGTCGGATCGCCGTTGCCATGCTCGTTGGCGCAGCAGGTACTCCGCAGGACGCCGAAAGCCAGCAGGCCTCGATCGTCGCCGTGGCTCGTGTGCTGGACCGACCGCTCTCGCTGCGTACGGTGACGAGCGCCGCCGGTGGCGCCGAGCTGCATGTGGGCATCGACGGTGGTGGAGCGGGGACCGTCACCGTGCAGGGTCGGCGTGCCGACGGCTCGCTCGTCCCGATCGCCCGGCGCGAACTCGATGCCGACGGCCACGCCGGACGGCGTGACCTGGTCCTGCCGCTCGTTCACCGCGACAGCGCGCAGATCGTGCACTTCGAGATCCGCCTCTCGCAGAGCGACGCCCTGCTCGCACCGTCGATGGCGCAGGTCGTGATCAGTGCCGCCGCAACGCGCACCAGCAGCCGCAGCGCCTTCGTCCACTGAGCGAGGAGCACGTGCGGCCGCCACTGCTGATCCACGCGCGCTGACATCGAGCCGGCGTGGAATCAGGGCGTCGCGGAATGCGGCGTGATCGTGATCAGGGGCACCCGCACCGTTGCGCCGTCGTCTTGGGCGGGCAGCACGATCTTCCGCGCTTCGACGGCTTCGAGACCCCGTGCCGCGAGCCACTGCGGATCCACGCGCACCGTCATCGGGCCGGGTCGCACACCGAAGAGCACGAACTCTCCGTCGCTGAACGTCGCGGCGGTGGCGATCACGTCGCTGTGTGCGTTCAGCACCTGCAGCGGAATCGGCGGCAGGGAGGTGGCACCGTCGCGATCCCAGCGTACCCGTCCCTCGAGCACACCGCCGGCGACCACGGGGATGTCGATCGGCTCAAAGCGATTCGGCCCGGCTTCGACACTCTTGTGAGTCATCACGGGAATCCAGAGCGGCGATGGCAAGGTCGTTGAGTCGACGGCGACCGGCATCGGATCGAACGGCATCAGGTCCCACACCCGATAGCGCCCGTCGGCATCGGTGGTCGACAGGCCGGTGCCGACCTGCACCTGCACGCCGGCGATCGGTGGCTCACCGGCGTCGCGCCGTCCATTC
>JAYWIJ010000187.1:0-9295 GCA_043788935.1 Gemmatimonadaceae bacterium
CGCGGTGCCGGCGTCACGCTCGCGTGGACCGTGCCCGGTACGCCCGCTGCACCCGGCTCCATCCAGCTCGCCGACCTGCGCGTCGCGCCGCGCTGATCCCACTCACGTCGCTGACCGCCAGCCAGCGAGTTCGCGGCTGGCGGCGTACTCCTCGCAACTCCTGCCCAGTTTCTCCATGCGACCACTGACCGGCCTCGCCCTCGCGGCTCTGTGCGCGGCTCCTCTTGCGGCCCAGCGCGGCACGCAGGCCATCGACTCCGCCTACACCGCGCGGATTCATGAGCTCACGCCCATTCATCCGCAGTACAAGTTCATCACCGACCTCGTCGACTACCTGCCCGCGTCGTCGCGGGTGCCGACACCGCTGCAGACGCTCGGCTACGTGCCGGGCACGATCGGCCGGCTCGCCTACAGCGCCGAGGCGGCGAAGTACTTCCGCGCCGTCGATGCGGCGAGTGATCGCGTCCAGGTGGTGAGCCTCGGCAAGTCCGAGGAAGGACGCGAGATGGTGATGGGCATCATCGCTGACGAGGCGACCATTGCGAAGCTCGATGACTACAAGGCCATTCTCCGCAAGCTCACCGATCCGCGTGGGTTGAGTGCCGTCGAGCGCGCGCAACTGCTGCAGATCGGCAAGCCGGTGTATCTCTTGAGCGGCGCGCTGCACTCCACGGAAACCGGCAGCCCGGAAGCGATGATCGAAATGATCTATCGCCTCGCCGTGGACGAAGGTGAGCACATCCGCAAGATCCGCGAGAACGTGATCACGATGATCATCCCGGTCTGGGAAGTGGACGGGCGCGATCACTACGTTGATTTCTATCAGCAGAACCGTCGCCTGAATCTGCCGGCCACCGCCGGCGTGGGTCTGCCGTACTGGGGCAAGTACGTCGCGCATGACAACAATCGCGACGGCATGGCGCTGACGCTCGAGCTCACGCGCTCGTTCCTCAAGACGTTCCTCGACTGGCGCCCGACGGTGACGCACGACCTGCACGAGTCGGTGCCGTTCCTGTACACCAGCACAGGTACGGGGCCGTACAACACGGAATACGACGCCATCCAGATCGACGAGTGGTTCTCGCTGGCCTACTCGGAAATCACCGAACTCACGCGCCGCGGCTTGCCAGGTGTGTTCACGTATCAGTTCTACGACGGCTGGGCGCCGAACTACGGGCTGTCCATCGCCAACCTGCACAACTCGATCGGCCGTTTCTACGAGACGTACACGTCCAGTGGTGCCGACTGCGTGAACAGCGTGCAGCTTCCGGCCACGGCGACATCGGTGCAGTGGTACCGTCCCAATCCGCCGGTGAACGGGATCAGGTGGTGCATCCGCAGCAACGTGAACTATCAGCAGTCGGGCGTGCTCGTGGCGCTGCGTCACGTGGCCGACAACCGACAGAAGTATCTCGAGAATGCCGTCACCAAGGCGGAGCGCACCATCGCCCGCGGTCAGCGGTCGGCGCCGTTCGCGTTCATCGTGCCGCGCGGGCAGCGGCACGCCGCGGAAGCGGCCGACATGGTGAACCTGTTCCGCACCCAGGGCACCGAAGTGCATGAAGCGTCCACGGCGTTCACGCTCGGCACGGGTACGGATTCCGTCGCGGTGGCCGCGGGTGACTGGATCGTGCGACTCGACCAGCCGTACACGCAGTTTCCGCGCACGGTGCTTGGATTGCAGAGCTTCAAGCCGTCCGATCCGCAGCCCTACGACGACACCGGCTGGACGATGGATCTGCTGCGTCACGTGACGACGCTCAAGATCGCCGACTCCACCGTGCTCACGAAGCCGATGCGCATGCTGACCAGCGACGCGGTGGTCACCGGCACGGTGGCGGGTACGGGCGCCACGCTGCTGGTGCCGCATCTGGGCGACTACCGCTCGGCGATTCTGCCGTGGAAGGTTGCCGGCGCGCGCGTGCGTGTGGCTGACAGCGCCTTCACGGTGAACGGCACGAAGTACGACGCCGGCACCTTCCTGCTGGCCGATGCGCCCGCCGTGCGCAATGCGGTGGCCGCGCTCGGCCTGACGGCAGTCGCCACGGGTGACGTGAGCGTCGGCGCACACGCGATCACTGTGCCGCGCGTCGCCATCATGCACTCGTGGACGTCGACGCAGGACGAGGGCTGGGTGCGGTACGCGTTCGACCGGCTCGGCGTGCCGTTCACGTCCATCTCCGAACAGGAGATCAAGGCACCAGGATTTCTCGATCGCTTCGACGTGGTGATCTACCCGCACGTCGGTGGCAACTCAGCCACGCTGCTCAATGGTCGCTCGATGGCGGGACCGCCAGTGCCGTGGAAGAAGACGGCCGAGACGCCGCATCTGGGCTCGAATGACGAGACCGACGACGTGCGACCCGGCATGGGCTTCGACGGCCTGCTCGCGCTGCGCCGCTTCGTGGAACGTGGCGGCTTGCTGTTCACCGAAGGCGCCACGTCGCGATTCGTTGCCGACATGGGCTTTCACGCGCAGGTCAGCGCAGTGGACACGCCGAACCTCCGAGCCCGCGGTGGTGTCTTCCGTGGCGAAGTGGTCAGCGCCGCACATCCGATGCTGTATGGCTATGACCGCCCCAGCTTCCCGCTGTTCTTCTCGCAGGCGCCGGTGCTGCAGGTTGGTGGTGGCGCCGGCGGCCCCGGTGGCGGAGGTGGTGGTGCCGCGGCTGCAGCTGCCGGCGGCACACCGATGGGCATCGGTGGCAAGCCGGTGGATCCCGCGTTCGTCGCCGAAACGGAACGGACCCGCGCCAAGGTGGTGGTGCGCTGGTCACAGAACGCCGATTCGCTGCTGATCTCGGGCCTGATTGCCGGTGGTGGTGAGATGGCAGGTCGCGCCGCCGTGGTGGATGCGCCGGTCGGCAGCGGTCACGTGATCCTGATGGGCACGCGTCCCTGGTATCGCTGGCAGAATCAGGGCGCGATGGCGCTCGCCTTCAACGCGATCGCCAACTGGAACGCGTTGGGTGGTACGCCCGCCGGTGCAACAAACGCTGCGCGGACGCGAGGCGGTCGCTGATGCGCCGTGCACGTCGCATGATGCTCGCCATGTGCGCACTGCTCGGTGCGCACACGACGCTCGGTGCACAGGGCGCGTCGAGCGTCACGATGGCCGTCGTGGGCGGCCGGATCATCGATGGATACGGTGGTCCGGTGATCGAGAATGGCGTGATCCTCGTGGCGGGCGACCGGATCGTGCAGGTGGGCAGGGTCGGCGAGGTGGCGGTGCCTGCCGGCGTGAACGTGATCGACGCCAACGGCCATACCGTCATGCCCGGCCTGATCGACATGCACGTGCATCTGCATCTCGTCGGGCACGGCGACTACAAGCGCTGGGATGATCTCTACGGGACGAAGGACGCGTCGGTCGTCATGCCCATCGCCGCGCGTCAGTTGCTGAGCGCCGGCGTGACCACGGCGCGCGACCTCGGTGCGCGTCTGGAAGACATCATCAGCGTGAAGAAGCGGATCGCAGCCGGAGAGATTCCCGGCCCGCGCCTCTTCGTGACGGGGCCGTTCATCCAGCATCAGGCGTACGAGCGCTACGAGGAGGCCTTCCGCTGGGGCGTCACCGGTGCCGACGATGCACGCCGTCGCGTGACGCAGCTGCTCGACGCCGGCGTGGACATGATCAAGCTGATCGATCAGGATCAGATGACCGAGGCCGAAGTGGCCGCGGTGGTCGAGACGGCACACAAGCGCGGCAAGCCGGTGGTGGCACACGCTCACCGCATGGAAGAGATCCGCATCGGGCTCAAACACAACGTCGACAACTTTGAGCATACGGGACTCGGCACCGCGCCCGGCTACGCCGACGACGTGATGCAGAAGTTGCGTGAGCGGAACTCGAGCCTCTACTGGACGCCGACGATTTCGCCGCTGTACACGATGTACTACACGGGGAGCCTGTTCCCGGAGCGCATCGACGATCCCGCCTGGCACGAGTTCATGCCCGACGAGATGTGGAAGGAGATCCGCGCGTCGCTGTCGAACATTCCGCAGCTGCCGTACTACGCGCTCTTCCCGTCACGCATTCCGTTGCTGCCCGCCAAGTTCGCCCAGCTGCGACAGACGGGCGTGCGCATGATGATCGGCACCGACGCCGGCATCCCGTCGATGTTTCACAACGATGCGACGTGGCGCGAGATGGTGAAATGGGTGGAGCTCGGCGTCAGCCCGATGGAAACCATTCAGAGCGCCACCCTCTGGCCCGCGCGCTTCCTGAAGGGCGAAGCCAACTTCGGCGTGCTCGCCGCCGGCCGCTTCGCCGACATCATCCTCGTCCGCGGCGACCCGCTCACCGACATGACGGTCATGCGCGACGTGAAGGTCGTCATCCAGTCGGGCAGGCGCGTGAAGTAGGTCGCTGGACTGCAACCGCAACTGTTCTCGCGGAGATCGCGGAGGAGCGGAGGGACGCGGAGAACCAGAAGATACTGAGAACTGCGCTCAGGTCGCGAGTGCAGTTCCCTGAGCTCTCCTCCGCGTTCCTCCGCTCCTCCGCGACCTCCGCGAGAACAGTTATCGGTCTTTCAAGCAGGCACCGAAGTCAGCGGCGTGCCCTCGATCGGCGGATGATTTGAATCCGCTCGATCACGTCGCCTTCCTGCACGCGGTCCATGACGTCCAGCCCGGAACGCATCGTGGCCATGACGGTGTAGTCGCGATCGAGCCGCACGTTGTCCACGAGGTTGAAGTAGATCTGGCCGTCACCCGTGTCGCGACCGCGCGTCGAGATGCCGATCGTGCCACGGGCGTTGCGGGCGAAGCCCACCTCGTCGCGCATGAACTCACGCGTGCGGCCGTCGTACTCGTCGGCGCCGGGGCTGCCACCCTGAATCACGAAGTTCGGCACGATCCGGTGGAAGGTCAGGCCATTGTACTGCCCCGACTCGGCGAGCTGCGCAAACACGCCGACCGTCACCGGCGCCTCGTCGGTGAGCAGATTGACCGTCATCGTACCAAGTCCGCGCATCGTGATGCGTGCAGTCGCGCCGATCAGGCCACGGATGTAGGTCGCCGGTGGAATCGGCGGGATCGGCAGCGCCGTCGTACCCGGCGCCACCGTGGTACCCGTGCGTGCACTCAGGATGCGCGCGGCTTCCGTGGCGATTGCCGGGTCGCGGTCGGACAACGCGTCGCGCAACAGCGCGTTCGTGTTGGTATCCGGCACCGTGCCGATCAGTTTCAGCATCGCCACGCGCGGATCACGCATCGTCATGCTGCCGTCGCTGGCGAGTCGCTGGTAGGCGCCTGCCACCCGCTGCAGCTGCGGCCGCACATCCGTCTTCTGGTTGATCAGCAGATTCGCCGAGGCGAGGGCGAGTCCCGCATGGTCGCTGCGCAGGTTGCGCAGGGCATCGTCGGCACTCGTCATGGCCGCGATGATGACGTTCGGATTTGGATCGCGCAGCAGCGTCGCCACTGTTGCGCTGTCATTCGCCAGTCGTGCAGCCGTCGCCACGGCAACGCGCACCTGCCAGATGGAGTCCATGGCCATGCTGCGAATGGCGCGGCGCCGATCGGCGTCGTCCATCTGCGCCCACACCAGCGCCAGTGCACGCACGCGCCAGGTGCGACCGTTGGTGACGAGCGGTGCAAGCCGCGTCCGATCACAGCTCTCGCGACGACCCGTCGCCTCGATTGCGCCGAGCGCGACCTGCTCGTCGCGGTCACTGATGAAGGGGTACACGTCGGCGCAGGTCGCCGCGAAGCGCAGTGCCTCGTATCGCACCATCGGTGAGGCGTCACGCGCGAGCGTTGCGGCATTCTGTCGTGCGACCAACCGCCGGACCTGCGCGCTTGGATCGGAGGATGCCGCCGCCACCAGCGCCGGTGTGCTGTGGCGGGCACGGTTCATCGTGAGCAGCAGGATCTGGCGCAGCGTCGCGTCGCGTTTGGCGAGGAATGCCGACTCCATGGCACTGAGCGTGGTCGGCTCGAGCACACGCGCCTCGCCGCCCAGACGCAGCAGCGACTCGAGACCGCGTGCCGCGCCGCTGACTGCCGTCAGGTTGGTGCCACTGAGTGCGCTCGCGAGTGCCGCCTCGACCTGCGGCCCGGCATCGCGCGCACGGCCTGCTGCCTCGAAGAGCGCCGCACGCACCATCGGGTCCTGCTCGGTGCGCAGCAGCGCGAGGTAGTTGTGCTCGGCGCGAAGCTGCGCCATCGCACCCGCCGCTGCCCGTCGCACGCCGGCATCACGCGAGGTGAGCAGCGAAAGCACGGTTTCGCGCTGCGCCGGATCTTCGTTGCGGCCGATGGCGCGGGCCGCCAGCCGCTGCGTGCGGACATCGCGGCTGGCGGCCATTTGCGTCAGGGCGGGGATGCCGCCGGCACGCGCCTGTTCAGCATCGAGGACGGCGCGGTCCACCGGGACCTGCGCCACGAGAGCGGGGAGGAGGAATAGCCACATGCCCGCAATGTTATCCCGCTGCGCCGCCCGGCGCGTCCGCTATGGCCGGAGTACGTTGGCGGCGTTGCCCGGAAAGTCGGTGAAGACACCGTCCACGCCCGCATCGCGGAACGCGCGCACCTCGGCCGCCTGATCTCCGTGCCACATCGCCGGCAGGAATGGGGCGTCGCTGCGGATCGTCCAGATGTGGACCAGCAGTCCTGCGGCATGTGCGTCGCGCACCAGCGAGCTTGCGGGCGTGACGCCGCCGTCAGGCGCGGCATGCAGAATCAGTTCCTTCGCCGCGCCGATGCCGTCGGCATACCGCCGCACCCGGCGCAGCCCCGCCGGCGATCGCATCTCGGCGAAGCTGATCTCCGCCGAATCGGGTGGCGCCATCGTCACGTTCACCAGCTGCACCAGACGCACCGGCGTCATGGGACGGAGGCGGATCAGGCTGCGGATCTCGAAGCTCTGGACGAAGACCGGTGCCGAGCGCCGGTTCCAGCCCACCCGACGGAGCGCCGCCACCAGCTTCTCCTCCAACGGCAGCCCGATGCGCCGGAAGTGCGCGGCATGCTTGGTCTCCGGATACACGCCGACCGCACGCCCGCGCTCGCGACCGAGTCGCTGCGCCAGCGCCAGCACCTGATCGAAGGTCGGCACCTCGAACTGACCGTCGTACGTGTGCCCGCGGGATGCGATGCGCTCGCGTGCGCGCAGCGTCCGCAGCTCGGCCAGCGTCAGGTCTTCGGTCCACCAGCCCGTGATCGTATCGCCGTCGATGACCTGCGTGCGGCGCCGGTCAGGAAACTTCGCCGCGACGTCCGTCGTGCCGCCGATTTCGTTTTCATGTCGGGCCACCAGCACTCCGTCCTTCGTGCTGACGAGATCGGGCTCGATGTAGTCGGCGCCCAGCGACACGGCGAGCGCGTAGCTCTCCAGCGTGTGTTCGGGCCGATCACCGCTTGCGCCGCGATGGCCGATGATGATTGGCAGCGGGCCGCGTGTGGGCGCATCCATGCGCCGTGTGGGCTGCAGTGGAATCGTGAGCAGCGCGAGGATCGCGCAGGCGGAGTGAAGGCGTGACATGCGACAATGCTCGCCCGCCACGCACCGCCACGCGAGTGCGTGACCGCCGCTTACACAGATTCGTGACTCCCCGGGCAACGCACGATGCCCGCCTTCCGCGGGCACCGTGGTCCCGCACGGGGCGACGACTACTCGGGGGGCGTATTCCGTGCCACGCGGTCGCGGCGCTGCATGGCGCTCGCCTCGCCGTCGGCCACGACCGTCGCAGCCACGCGTCCGGCGGGCATCTGGTACAGCAGCGTCGCGGTGTTGCGATCGGCCGAGCTC
Organism: Gemmatimonadaceae bacterium; assembly: GCA_043788935.1. GTDB lineage: Bacteria > Gemmatimonadota > Gemmatimonadetes > Gemmatimonadales > Gemmatimonadaceae > JACMLX01. The sequence goes on from JAYWIJ010000187.1 coordinate 7,757, forward strand.
AACTCGGTCACTTCGACCCACGGCGCCATGATGTTGCGTGCGTCGGACGTGTGCCCGAGTCCGAGGGCATGCCCGATCTCATGCAGCGCCACGGCGCGAAGGGCGCGCGGCGTTTGCGGCAGACCGTCGCTGGCGTGGGTGCTGAGCGTCACGCGGGCCCGGGTGATCCAGCCCTTCGCCGTGCTCCACCACACCGTACGCCCACTCTCGTCCTGCCCGAGACGGTCCGTCCAGAGAACGTGCAGCTCTGCCGCTGCGGAATCGCTGATGTACGTGAAGCGCACCGGCAGCTCCACCGTCTGCCACTCGTCCAATGCCTGACGCGCCATGGCCGGAAATGCCTCGTCCCACCCGTCCAGCGCGCGGGCCGGCTGAATCCACACCTTCACGGGGGCCGCAGTCCGGTCGGTCCAGCGGCGCACCACCGAATCGCGCACCAGGAGCTGCTCGGGCAGGTAGTTTTGCCCCACGGCGACGTCGGTTTCACCGCCGTCGTAGCCCAGTGGCAACCGGATCGCCGGCGCCATTGCGGCCGCGAGCGTCGGTGAAATGAAAGGCGCAGGGACGTGGATGCCACGCATCGAGTACGCGGCAGCGAAGTCCTGAGCCTCGAGCACTGACGGCGCGCTGACGCCGAGGGTGCACATCATGACCAGCAGGGACCAACGGGTGTGAAGCATGTGACCTTGCCGCAGGGCGCGTCTTCGCGCGGTGGCGCAGGGGTACGACTCTACGTGGCAATGACGAGCCCGACCATTCGCGGTAACAAAGTCCAAGCTCATCCATTGAGCACCTAAACCGTTGCATGTCAGCAACATACGCCAATACTTCAGAGCGCCTGTTTATGGATGAGTGCGGTACTCTTGCAACAGTCGGGTTCGCTTTTCGCGTCGCGACGAGCCTGCGCCTGCCCCTCTGCGTGTCGGCCTGTGGTGCTGACACATCAAGTGGGCGCCGATGACGGCCGTGTGGACCCCTGACCCCCGCCGCGCGGCTCACTCGCAGCTCGCCCGGTTCCACCACCTGATGCGCGCCAGCCACGGTGCCGCCGCGGTGGGCGACGATTACGTGCACCTGCACGCCTGGTCGGTCCGGGAGCGCGCCACCTTCTGGCGTGAGCTCTGGCGGCTGTGCGACGTGACCGGCACGCCGCTCGGCACCGGCGAACCCACGGTTCCGGCGGGAGAGAACCTCGATGTCATGGCCCCGCCCGGCACGCCCGGCGGCCCGCGCTGGTTTCCGAATGCGCGCCTGAACTACGCCGAGCACCTCGTCAAGCATCGCGACAACCGCACGGCGATCGTCGCGTGGACCGAACGCGGATGGACGCGAAGCTGGACGTATGCCGAGTTGTTCGCCGACGTGTCACGTGTGACGCAGGGACTGCGGGCGATCGGCGTGAAGAAGGGGGATGTCGTCGCGGCCTTCATGCCCAACGTCGGCGAAACGGTGATCGCGATGATCGCCACGACGGCGCTCGGCGCGGTGTGGACGTCGTGTTCGCAGGATTTCGGGACGAAAGGTGTCCTGGACCGCTTC
>JAYWIJ010000188.1:0-9295 GCA_043788935.1 Gemmatimonadaceae bacterium
GTGAAGGCGTTCACGATACCCATCGTGGTGCCGAGCAGACCGACGAACGGCGCCGTGGCACCCACCGTCGCGAGAACGGCATTGCCGCGCTTCAGGCCGACGATCGTCATCAGCATCTCACGCTCGACGGCGCGCTCTGCCGTATTGATGTCCGACACCGTCACCGAGCCATCCTGGATCAGCGGGCGGATTTCGCCGAGCGCACCACCGAGCACGCGGGCGACGTGCGACTTCTTGTACGTCTCGGCCAGCTTGATGGCTTCGCCGAGGTTGTCTTCTTCGAGAAACTGCGAGAACTCAGGCGCGAACTTGAGCGTCTCGGCCTTGGCAGCGCGCAGCGACCACCACTTGCCGAACATCACGGTGAGCGACCACATCGACATCGCGAGGAGCGTGAAGACGATGCCCTTGGCGAACAGGCCCATCGACTGGTACAGCTCCATCATTGACAGATCCATCGGATACTCCCAGTGCTAGGTGGTGAAGAAGAATGCCGGGCGACGCCGGGAACTATCGATTGAGTGCGAACGCGAACGGCTGCTGCACGAGCATGCGGACCTTGCGGCCGCCGATTTCGGCGGGGAGGAAGCGCATCCGTGGCAGGGCCGCCTTCACAGCCTGGCCAAAGGCATCGTGCGTGGCGCGGAGCACCTTGAAGGAGCCGAGCTCGGCACGACCCGTCGTGTCGACAACGAATTGCACCAGCGCTTCACCTTCCACGCCGGAGCTCTTCAGCATCTCGGGATAAGCCGGATTGCCACTGCCGGGGATCGCCGCGGCCGCCTTCTCGACCTGGAAGTCGAAATACGGCTGGTCGCTGATCACCGGGCCCGTGCCACCTTCCACACCCTTCGCGATGCCGCCTTGCACACCCTTGCCGCTGAAGTCCGCCTCGTCCGTCGCCTTGCGGCTCAGGTCGACGTCCGGAATCACGTCCGGCACGTCGATGGGCGGCGTCAGCACCTGGAAGCCCTTCGGCGGCGCGACCTGTGCAACAGGCTGCTCCACCTGCTTGGGCTGCTCCTTCGGCTTCTCAGGCTCCGGTTCCTTTTTCGTCTCCGCGAGCACGACCTTCTCTTCCTTCGGCTTTTCGAGCGCGTCGGCTGTCTTCTTGGTCAGCACGACCACAGCCGCGACCAACGCCGTGTGCAGGATCACGGATATCACCGTGCCGCCCACGCTGCGTTGCTTCTTCGCCTTCGTTTCCAGCAATTGATCGAACATCCACCCTCTCCATTATGCCGGATGATGGTCGAACGGGACCTCGCAATAGTGCCTGGAGGACCCGCTGTGGAACACTGGGGGAGCATTACGATTTGCTTAAGCGTCCGTGACGCGACGTACATGTTCGTGAACGCGTGCGCACGCTCACACTGCCGTGCCTCGCTGCATAGGCGAGGTCAGCCCATCACGCCACGCGTGGCGGCGGCGCGAGTGCGGCGCCCTCTTCGCGACGCACCGCGCCCGGCAGTGTGAGCGTGAAGGTGCTGCCACGCCCGAGGCGGCTTTGCGCGGTCAGCGTGCCGCCATGCGCCTGCGCGATGTACTGGCTGATCGCCAGGCCAAGCCCGGTGCCGCCACGACCGCTGCCACGTGAGCGCGCCCGGTCGGCGCGCCAGAACCGCTCGAAGATGAACGGCAGGTCGGCCGCCGCGATGCCCATGCCGCTGTCCTTGACCATCAGCACCGCGTTGCCCTGCTCCGCCACCAGCGACAGCTCCACCGTTCCACCGACCGCGGTGTACTTGATCGCATTTTCAACCAAATTCAGCAGCAGCTGGCGCAGGCGCGGCGCATCACCCGCCACCGTCAGCGCCTGACACTCCGACACCACCACCAGAATGCCGTTCGGTTCACCGAGAATCGTCGCGGTCTCAGCGATGTCGCGCAGCATCGAGTCGAGCAGCACGAGGTCGCGCACGAGATCGAAGCGGCCCTCGTCGGCACGCGCGAGGCTCAGCAGGCTGTTCACGAGGTCAGCCATGCGCGTGACTTCGTTGAGCGCCTCCTCGAGGAACTCCATCTGCTCGTTGGAGCCACGACGCGCCATCATGGCGCGCTCGATGCTGGCGCGCAGCACCGTCAATGGCGTCTTCAGTTCATGGCTGGCGTCAGCCGTGAAGCGCCGGAGTCCACCGAAGCTGTTTTCCAGTCGCCCGATCATCGCGTTGAGCGTGCTGGCGAGACGCGCCAGCTCATCGCCCTGCGCGTCGGCGCCGCCCAGTCGCTTGTGGAGTGACCGACCGTCGGTGATGGCCTCGAGTTCGCTGATGATCAGCGTCAATGGCCGCACTGCCACGCCGCCGATGATGTACGCCGCCGTTCCCGCGAGAATCAGCACCACGGGGCCGAGCATCAGCATGCTGCGCAGCAGGTCGCGCCATACTTCCTCCGTGGTGCTGGTCGAGCTGCCGGCCACGATGCGGGCGATGGTCGTGCGATCGTCCGTCTCGAGACGGGCCGAGAGGAAGATCTCGTCGGAGCGCAGCGTCAGCAGCGTGGCCGTCTGACCGGGATCGATGTTGAGCGAACTCTCCTGCAATGACGTGAGGTCCGACGCCGGCAATGCACGCGCCTTCTCCGACACGTAGACCATGCGGCCTGCGGTATCCAGCACGATCAGGTAGTCAGGAATGACTTCCAGCGCGTTCACCAGCTCCGGCGTCAGTGTGGCGCCGACCAGTGAGTCGCGCATGATGGTCACCGGCCCGCGCGCTTCCGCCGCCGTGATGATGCGGATCGCCAGCTCCGACTGTGATGCCGCGTATCGCTGCAACTCACGGTAGTACGCCGAGTCCTTGCGGCCGAGCCAGAGCCCAGCGGCGAACACCAGCACGCAGATCGCCATGGCGAACAGCACCAGCAGCGTCACACGTGCCCTGATCGACTGAATCACCCGCTCACTCCTTCACCACGTAGCCCACGCCACGCACGGTGCCGATCAGCTTCAGCTCGTGGTTCGCATCGACCTTTTTGCGCAGGTGTGTGATCACGACGTCCACGATGTTGGTGCCCGGGTCGAAGTGATAGCCCCACGCGTACTCGGTGATCAGCGTGCGACTCATCACGCGGCCCGGATGACGCATCAGGTACTCCAGCACCTTGAACTCCTTGGGCGTGAGCTCGATGCGCGTGCCGCCACGCGTGACCTCGCGCGTGTCGAGGTCCACCACCAGGTCGGAAATCTCGAGGCGCGGCGACGCCAGCTGCCGCGGACGTCGTGAGAGCGCTTCGATGCGCGCCAGCAACTCCTCGAACGCGAACGGCTTGGTGACGTAGTCGTCGGCACCGGCGCGCAACGTCTGCACCTTGGCGTCCACGGCGTCCTGCGCGGTGAGTACCAGCACCGGGCGCTGGAAACCGCGCGAGCGCAGTGTGCGCAGCACCGAGAGTCCATCCTTGCCCGGCAGGCGCATGTCGAGGATGATGATGTCGTACGCGTCCCCCTGCCCCGCGGCGCGTTCACCCGCCTCGCCGTCGGCTTCGAGATCGACGGTCCATTGTTGCTCCTCGAGCCCGCGCTTGACGAACTGTCCGACGATCGGGTCGTCTTCGATGACCAGAATGCGCATCAGCGGAACCCGGTGTCCGTCACGTGTCGTGTCATGCGGGAAAGGTGATGACCTGCGGCGTCCGGTGCGAGGCCTGCGTCGCTGCCGACGCCGGAAAACCGCGCGAGACGGGCCGGCAGCCGCACCACGACCGGTGCGCGGGCGGTGGTGGACGCGATGACCACGCGGCGACTGCCGTGCACCTGCGTGAGCCACCGCGCGAGTGCCGCAGCCTGCGCCGGTCGGCGCGAGCGCAACACCACGGGTGCGCTGCCATCAGCCGTGGCGCGGACCAGCGTGCGCAACACGGCAAGGAGAATGGCGTCCGGCGTCGTCATGCGGCAGGATACGCGCGGAGTCGCCTTGGACCGACATCACACCAGCGCAGACCGGCTCCGATTCGCGCACACTCCGTCGGCAGCCGTCAGCCGGCGATGGCGGCGAGAATCTCCTGATTCGTGCGGCTCTTGCCCGGCGATTCCTCGACATGCGCCCAGCGTATGACACCGTCGGCGTCGATCAGGAAGTAGGCGCGGTTGGAGAAGTACAGATCCTCCAGCAACACGCCGTATGCACGACTCGCCTCGCGCTTGAAGTCACTCAGCAGGTCCACCGACAGGCTGTGCTTCCCCTTGAACTCCTTGAGCGTCGGCACACTGTCCACGCTGATGGGGAGCACCGTGACGCCGGCAGCGGCGAACGTGTCGTAGTCCTCCGTGAACGCACACATCTCGGCCGTGCAGACACTCGTGAACGCGAGCGGAAAGAAGGCGAGGAGCAGGCGCGCAGTGCCCTTGTACTGCGACAGGGTCACGGGTGAGCCGCTGGTCGAGTTCAGCGTGAAATCGGGTGCGGCTGATCCGACGGCCGGGACGGGCATGGGCAAGCTCCGGAAATGGTGCGCGAGGCCCGTCGCTGAGAACGACGGGCACGTTCAGGTCCGCCAAAGATGCCAGCGCGGTCGCGAAACGGGAGGCGCGCCCCTGCCCGCTGCAGTCCGGGACGGGTACACTGCCGGAGCCATGACACGCCACCTCCCAGCTCCACCAGACCAGCCGTTGGCGGCCCCGGTTGCGGGCAGCACCGAGGCCGTCGGCTTCGTGCTGCGGCTGGGTCGCGCGCTGCACAATGCCGGCTTCTCCGCGCACCGACTGGAGGCGACGCTCTCCGACGTCTCGCGGAAACTCGGCCTCGAGGCGCAGTTCTTCTCGACGCCGACGTCGATCATGGCGGCGTTCGGTCCGCCCGACTCGCAACGCACGCATCTCATCCGCGCCGAGCCCGGCTCCACCAATCTCAGTCACCTCGCCGGGCTGGACCGCATCGCGCGTGACGTGATGTACGGCACACTCGGTCCGATCGACGGATCGAAACGCATCGAGGCGTTACTGGCGCAGCCGCCCAGCTGGACGGGAGCGCCGGTGCTGGTGGCCTTCGTACTCGTCTCCATCGCCGTGGCAAGCTTCCTGAAGGTCGGTACGACCGACCTGATCGGCGCGGCGGTGCTCGGCCTGCTCTGCGGACTGATCGTCACGCGCAGTCGCAAACACAGCGACTGGCTCGACATCGAGGAGCCGCTGTGCGCCTTCACCGTTGCCACGGTGGCCCAGATCTTCGCGGCGCTCACCGACAGCGGCGCCGGCTACGCAATGACCGTCGCGGGATTGGTGGTGCTGCTCCCCGGAATGACGTTCACCACTGGCCTGATCGAACTCTCCACGCGACACCTCGCCAGCGGGACGGCGCGTCTCAGCGGTGCGCTGGTCACCTTCCTCGGCCTGGGTTTCGGTATCGCCCTCGGCACGAAGCTCGGTGCCGCACTGGGCGACTGGCTGGTCGCGCATCAGGTGATCGCGCACGTCGCGAACGCGTCGCTGCCGTGGTGGGTGGAAGGACTCGGCGTGATCATCGCGCCACTCTGCTTCACCGTGCTGCTGCAGGCCAATAGCCGCGAAGCACCGTGGATCGTGCTCACCGCGTCGACAGCGTTCCTCGTCTCACGCTACGCCGGGCGCAGTCTTGGCGAGGAACTCGGCGCATTCCTTGGCGCGCTGGCCGTGAGCGCCGGCAGCACCTTCATCGCGCGCTGGCGCGACACCACACCGATCGTGACAATCGTGCCGGGGCTGCTGATCCTCGTGCCGGGCAGCATCGGATTGCGCAGCGTCACCAGCTTTTCGCAGCAGAAAGTGGTGACCGGCGTCGAGACGGCGTTCAAGGTGGCATTGATCGGGGTGTCGCTGGCCGCCGGCATCCTCGCGGGTCGTGCGCTCACCGGAGCGCTGCGCCGTCGCACACGTGCGCGAACACTGGATGACGTCGTGACGCATACCGACGAATGGACCATCTCGCGCGACTGGCGCTGACGCCGTTCGTGTGGCGCGCTGCACCGCGCTGATCGAGAGCGAGAGGACACCGCACTGCGGTGCGTTGCACCGAATCATGCTGCCCCGCGCTGCGCCACGTTCACACGACACAGAGCATTGTAAAACGACGACGGCCCCGCGCATCGCGAGGCCGTCGTCGTATCGTTCCATGGAGGTCCGGGGACTCGAACCCCGCACCTATTGCTTGCAAAGCAATTGCTCTACCAGATGAGCTAGACCCCCATATGCCGGGTGCATCGACAAGCCGAAGAGTAGCAAAATCCGTGCGGTGGATCAAGCCCCGCAAACACGAATGCCGACCGGTGATGGTCGGCATTCGTCATGAGTGCACTACCCAGCCGCGATAAACTACTCGTGCGCGGGCAGCGGCTCCATCGTGCGAACGTCGACCGGGATCTGCACTTCATCGCGATACTTCGACGTCATCCAGCTGATGCGGAGACGCGGGAAGGCCTCGAAGAACTGCGTGTAGCAGGTGATCCACAGACCGAAGTACAACGCGGCCATGCCCAGTTCCTGCCAGCCGAACGGCACGCCCTCGCTCGGCACGCCGTACAGCGACGGATAGACCTCGATGTAGCGCTGCAGGTACGTACCGGTCAGCGAGACGATCGCGAAGAGGATGTTCGTCGGAATGAACATCTTCGCAGCCTTCGAGATCAGGCCGGGGAACGGCGCCACGAACACGAGCATCAGCACAGCGAAGCTGACCGGCAGCCACGGATCGATCAGGCGGAGGCGGAAGAAGTGCGTCTCTTCACCGATGTTGCCGTACCAGATGATCAGCAACTGGGCGAACGTGGTGTAGCCCCAGAACGCCGTCCAGGCGAAACGCAGCTTGCCAAGGTCATGGATCTGCTGGTCGCCGAGGATCTCGTTGATGACGGCGTTGTTGAAATGCTTCCGCCACATGAAGAAGATCAGGCTGAAGCTCATCAGGAAACCGAGGATGCCGGACATGAAGCTCCACCAGCCCCACAGCGTCGAGAAGAAGAACACGTCCAGCGCCATCGACAGATCGTAGTGCAGCATCATCCAGCCGAAGCCGAAGATGATGGCCATGGCGACGGCGACCTTGCCCTGCACCGAGTGCTGATTGTGCAGCTCGCGACGCTCCTCGCCCCAACCGGCACGCATCTTTGCGCGCAGTCCGGCGGCCCACTTCGCGCCGCCTTCCGGCAACTGCGCCACGTCGATCCGCAGCGAGTTGTAGATGAACCACAGCTGCAGCGCGTAGAGCACCGTCAGGATGCCGATTTCGCGGAGGGCGAAGAAGGCATGATTGCCCAGCCAGAACATGCGCTCGGAATTCGGCAAGGCGTTCGGATCGGCCACCCACGGGAAGATGTGCTTTCCGCCAACGGTGACGCTCAGCACCAGGAACAGCCACGACACGGGCAGGAAGGCGGCGTACCCTTCCATCATGCGCGCGATGGAGCGCGACCAGCGCGCCGTCACGATGCGGAAGATCGCCACGAACATCACCGCGCCCGAGCTGATGGCGCTGAAGTACAACCAGTGATAGTGGAATGCCCGCCAGATGCGGTCCGGCGACGTCAGCAAGCCGGCGACGAACGCCGCGATACCGACGACAGCGGAGGCGAGCGCGGCCGTCTTGATCCATGCGGCGATCGGCTTCGACGACGCTGCGATCAGATCAGCGCGCGGCGGGTAGGTCGGATTGTGGATGCTCACTCGGGCGTCCCCTGCTCGGCCGGCTTGGTCGTCGTCAATTCACCGGCCGCCTTCGGCGCCACGGTGGTGGTGGTGCTCGGACGCCACATCGGAGCGGGCCGCGTCGGCGCCGTCTTCGTGTACGTCGGGATGGTGAAGCCGGTCTGACCGGGGTAACCCAGCGGGCCCGTGGCAACGGTGCGATTCGCGAGCTGGCCTTGCAGCCCACGCACGTAATTCACCACGTCCCACCGATCCGGCTCCTCGATGCGGTTGTAGCTCGGCATGGAACCGCGACCGTTCCGCAGCATGCCGAACACGTAGCCGTCGGTGCGGGCCTTCGTCATGTCGGTCATCAGGTTGATGGCCGGCACCCCGTACTTCGTGGTGGGCCCGTTACCCATGCCGCTGTCGCCGTGGCAGACCGCGCAATTCTGCTGGTAATACCGACGTCCATTCGCGAGCGACGAATCCAACTCCGCCGCCGTCAGCTTGGCCGGATCTTTCGGATTGACGAGGCCGGACATCGAGTCGATCACGGTCGGCAGCGCTGCATAGCTGAACGTGTAGCCCGGCGTCTGCAGGCCGGTGACGGGCACGGAGTTCACAGGCTGCCCGCGCGGCGCGATGGTGTCGGCCACGGAGTCCCATGGCTGGATAGCCGGCTGGTCACGAAAATCGGTGAACCATGAACACGCACCGAGTGCCAGCGGCACCAGCGTCGTCACGGCCACACGAAGCGTCTTAGCGCTCACCACGAACCTCCACGGCCCCGTGGGCCTTCAACGTCTTCTCCAGCTCCGCAAACTTGTCCGGCGTCGCTTCGATCCAGATGCCGTAATCGCCGTGCGTGAAACGCTTGTCGAACCCGAAGTTCGTCACCAGCCGCGGAATCTTCGCGTTGATGAACATGCCGGCCACCGTGCTGAGACAGCCCACCATGACGAACATCTCGAAGCCCATGATCGTGTACGGGATCCAACTGGCGATGGCCTTGCCACCAACCTGCAGCGACCAGTACTGCGAGCACCAGATGGAAATCCAGTAGCCGAAGGTCACGCCACAGGTGGCACCGATGAGCGTGAACACGCGCACCACGCTCGTCGGCGCATCGATCGCATCGTCGATCTCGTGCTGGATGGTCGGGGAGTACACCGTGACCTTCGGCACCTTCTTCGCCTTCAGGTCTCGAATCGCATCACAGACCTCGTCCAGATTCGGAAATACTGCCAGAACGCCCTGCATCAGTGGTGTCCTCCATGGTCGTTCTTCACCTTCGGCGGCACGATTTCCTTCACTTCGGCGATGGCGATCACGGGCATCTGCTTGATGAAGAGCAGGAACCACATGAAGAACCAGCCGAACGAGCCCACCAGGAAGCACATGTCGATCCAGCTCGGCGTGTAGTTCGTCCACTGCCACGGCTCGAACTCATGGCTCAGCGACGGCACCACGATCACGAAGCGCTCGTACCACATGCCGATGTTGATGATGATCGACAGGATCCAGAGCCAGGTCGGGTTACGACGCAGCTTCTGCGAGAAGAGCGACAGCGGGAAGATCATGTTGCAGAGCAGCAGGATCCAGGCGCTCCACCACCACTGCCCGAACACGCGATTCCAGAAGTACTCCTGCTCCGGTGCGACGCCCGAGAACCAGGCGATGAAGAACTCGGAGAGGTAG
>JAYWIJ010000189.1:0-9288 GCA_043788935.1 Gemmatimonadaceae bacterium
CCGAACGCAGCCAGCATGATGATGCCGGCACCCGCGCCGAAGTAGCCGCCGTAGATCGCCACCACGAACTGCGTCACCGCGGCCCACGCACCCGGCGGAGGCGGCAGCGTGTCGTCGCCGATCGCTCCCTGTGTTCCGAGTCCGATGCGGTGCCGCAGCCACGCGCCCACGCGCTTCTGCATCATGAACAACACCGTACCGGCCAGCACCAGCCACGGCACCACGGCCTTGAACTGCGCGTCGCTGCTCTGCGTCAGCAGCCAGGCGCCGATCAGCCCACCCATCAGACTTGGCACCACCAGCGCCCGCGCCCAGCCGCGCACACCTCTGAGCGCATCGCGGTAGCCGAGCATCGAACTGAGGCCGCCGGGCCAGAGCGCGACCGTCGACGTCGCGTTCGCCGCCACAGCCGGCACACCCAGCCCCACCAGCGCCGGGAAGACGAGCAGCATGCCGCCACCCGCCACTGAATTCGCCGCGCCGCCCAGCACCGACGCCAGCATCACCGCCGTCAACCGCAGCGGGTCAGCAACCACGACCTGTCCTTACATTCCCGCCGATGCCCGTCACCGCCATTTCGTCCGCCCCTCGATTCGGTTCCGCATGAAGCACCTCGCCCGGAATCTCACCGTGCAGGTGCTCGTCGCGATTGCACTCGGTGTGCTCGTCGGCGCCGTCGCGCCCGATGTCGGCAAAGCCCTGCGACCCCTTGGCGACACCTTCGTGAAGTTAGTCAAGATGGTGATCGGACCGATCATCTTCCTGACCATCGTGCTCGGCATCGCCAACATGGTGGACCTGAAGAAGGTCGGGAAGGTCGGCGGCAAAGCGTTCCTCTACTTCGAGATCGTCACCACCTTCGCGCTCGCGATCGGCCTGATCATCGTGAACGTCACGCGGCCCGGTGACGGCGTGGACATCTCGACGCTCTCCAAGGGCGACATCTCGCAGTATGCCAAGGCCGGCGAGAGCATGGGCTTCGTGGACTTCCTCACGCACATCGTGCCGTCCAGCGTCGTCGATGCGTTCGCGAAAGGCGAGATCCTGCAGATCGTCTTCTTCGCCGTGCTGTTCGGCGTGGCACTCACCTCCATCGGTGCCACTGCCAAGCCGCTCATCGACGTGCTCGATCGCACGCAGCACGTGTTCTTCCGCATCGTCGCCATCGTCATGCAGGTCGCGCCGATCGGCGCATTCGGCGCGATGGCCTTCACCGTCGGATCGTTCGGGCTGAAGACGCTGATTCCGCTCGGCCGACTGATGCTCGACGTCTACGCCACGATGGCGATCTTCATCTTCGTCGTGCTCGGCGCGATCTGCCGGATCTACGGCTTCCGCATCCTCGAATTCCTGCGCTACATCAAGGACGAAATCCTGCTGGTCCTTGGCACCAGCTCCAGCGAAGCCGCGCTGCCGCGCATGCTGGTGAAGATGGAGCGCTTCGGGTGCGACAGTGCCGTCGTCGGGCTGGTCATCCCCGCCGGCTATTCGTTCAATCTCGATGGCACGTCCATCTACTTGTCGATGGCCACGATCTTTCTCGCGCAGGTCAATCGCATCGAACTCGGACTGGCGGAGCAGCTCAGCATCCTGCTGGTGCTGATGGTCACGTCCAAAGGAGCCGCCGGCGTCACCGGCTCGGGCTTCATCGTGCTCGCCAGTACGCTCAGCGCCATGAAGGTCATCCCCGTGGAAAGCATCGCCCTGCTGCTCGGCGTGGATCGCTTCATGTCCGAAGCACGCGCGATCACGAACCTCATCGGTAACGGGGTCGCCACGCTCGTGATCTCGCGCAGCGAAAATGCATTCGACGAAGAGCGGCGCGCCTCGGCGGTCGCCGCCATGTCCTCCTGACCCGTACGCGGAGCTCATCATGTCCGACCGCTTTCTCGACGCCTCCCGCGGCTACCTCCTCGACGAGTACCTGCCGAAGATCCGGCTCGCCGTCACCCCGCTCACCGAGGAGGACATCTGGTGGCGGCCGGTGGACGGATCCAACACGATCGGCAACCTGATGCTGCACATCGCAGGCAACTGTCGCCAGTGGCTCATCGCCGGCGTCGGCGGCCGCTATGACGGGCGTGATCGCGATGCCGAATTCGCCGCGCGCGAAGGCCGGAACACGACGCAGCTGCTCGATCTGCTCACGACCTGCTTCATGGAAGCGGACGCCGTGCTTGGCGCGCTCGATCCGGCAGCGCTCGATCAGTCGCGCGTGATCCAGGGCCACACCACCACGATCTTCGAGGCCATCTATCACGTCGTCGAACATGTCAGCATGCACACCGGCCAGATCATTCAGATCGCCAAGTGGCGCGCCCCAGGCGCCGTGACACTCTACGACGCCTCCAGCACGTCGTTCACGCCGCTCTGGTCGCCGACACCGCGACAATAGCAAGTCAGGCGATCAGAAACTGCGCTCGCGGAGATCGCGGGGGAGCGGAGGAACGCGGAGAGAAGCGGACTCCACGTCACCTTCGCAACCGATCGACAAGAAAACAGGGTGGGACCTGCGTGCGTACGCGCGCAGTTCGCACACATTTAGTCTCCGCGCGCCTCCGCTCCCCCGCGATCTCCGCGGCAACAGTTTGCGATCTCTCGGACTGAAGCGAACTCAGTACGTGAACTGTACCCCTGTCGTCAGCAACCCGTCGAACTGCTTGAAGCGATCCGTCAGGCTCGGCGTGGTCACATTCAGGGGCGGCGCGTTGTTGTAGTTGATCAGGTACGCCACCTTGATCCCAATCCGTGACGATAACGGCGCCACCACCGCCGACTTCGACGTGAATTGCCATGCGTCGTTGGTCGTGAAATTCGGGATCAGGCCGGCAGTCTGCTCGAAGTACGAGACCTTGGAGAAGTTGTGCCGGAACATGCCATCCACGTTACCCACGAAGTCGTTCGTGTTCGTGACGTTGCCCACGAAGCCACGCTGCATCGCGCCGACACCCACCGACAGCATGAACTTGTTGACGTCGGTGTCCACGAACTGATAGCCCACACCCACGCCTTCCGTAAACTGACTGGTCAAACCCGCTGGCGTGTTGCGTAGTCCCGCCGTGGCGAGGTACAGCGACCACGGCTTCGTCAGCACGCGATCCAGACGCAACGCACCCTGGTACAGCTCCGCATTGCGGACACCATTCGCCGAGCCGCGCAGTGCCGACGCCGTCTGCGAGAACTTCCACTTCGGAAACACATAGCTGTACCGCTGCCCCAGCGAGACCGTCGTCACTTCCTGATTGCCCTGACTCGCGGCCAGTGAGAAGTCGGCGACGAACTCGTACGGCGGCTTCTTGGCCTCCTGCGCACCCAGCGTACCGGCGGCCACAGCAAACAACGCCCCTGCGCGAACGAAGCGATTCATGTCGGAACCTTTCCCTGTTGTTGAACTCGTTGACGGATCACCCAGACCAGCACCACCAGCAACACCACCCCGCACACCACCGGCACCAGCAACGCCAGCGCCGACGTCACCAGCGCACCGATGAACTCGCCCGTCGAGATGACGGGGTTCGCCGCGCCGCCGGTCACGGCGGTGCTCTTCAGTCGCAGCAACGACGTCGCTCCGTGGAGCAATCCGGCAGCACCACCGCCGCCGATCAAGGCGATGCCCCACGTCAGCACGGGCGGCAGATCGGTGATCGCCGCCGCACTGGCCAGCACACCGGCCAGCACCGCCGCCGGCGCCGCCGCCACATCCAGCGCGTTGTCCAGCCACGGCACGTAGTACGCGCCCACTTCCATCACCGCCGCCGTGCCGAGGGCGATCAGCGCCGGCAGTGTGCCCAGCACCGCGAATGTGTCGTTCAACGGCAGCACGCCCGCCCGTCCCGCCAGACCGAGTGCCAGCAACGGCACGAATACGCGAAAGCCGCACGCCGCTGCCACACCGATCCCCGTCAGCACACTCAGAATCGTTTCCACTGCTCGCGCTCCGAGATAGTCTGTCGTTTATTAGAAATAACTTATACACGAAACTCGCGCACGACAGGCGCAGCCGGTCTCCCTGGGTCCGGCAGCGCCCGGACCCGCCATATTTGCCACGTGACCACATCCTCTCAAACACCTGCACCACTGATCGGCGTCGTCATGGGCAGCGCGAGCGACTATCCCGTGCTCGCCCCCGCCGTCGCGATCCTCGAAGAGTTTGGCGTGCCGCATGAAGTGCGTGTCGTCTCCGCACATCGCACACCCGACCAGATGTTCGCCTATGCAGAACAGGCGCACCCGCGCGGACTGCGCGTGATCATCGCGGCCGCCGGTGGCGCGGCGCATCTGCCAGGCATGCTCGCGGCCAAGACGCTGGTGCCGGTCATCGGTGTGCCCGTCGCGGCCACGGCGCTCAATGGGATCGATGCGCTCCTCTCGATCGTGCAGATGCCCAAGGGCATTCCCGTGGCCACGGTCGCCATCGGACGGCCAGGCGCTGCCAATGCCGCGCTGCTGGCGCTGCAGATGATCGCCACCACCGATACCGCGCTGCACGCGAAGCTCACGGCGTGGCGCGCGGCTCGCACGCAGGACGTCCTCGACCATCCCGATCCCCGACCTGCGGCATGAGTACGATTCTTCCCGGCGCCACGATCGGATTCCTCGGCGGCGGACAGCTGGCCCGCATGTCGGCACTCGCCGCACGATCGATGGGATACGAAGTGCACGTGCTCGACCCCGATCCCGAGTGCCCCGCCCGCGCCGTCGCGTCGCACACGGTCACCGCGAAGTATGACGACGTCGAGGCAGCCGCCGCGTTCGCGCGCACCTGCGATGTGATCACGCTCGACATCGAGCAGGTCTCCACCGCCAGCATCGCGGCCGCGTCACTGCATGCGCCCGTGCATCCGGGCGCCGCACCGATCCACATCATCCAGGATCGCGGTCGTCAGAAGCAATGGCTGCAGGACAACGGATTTCCGGTCGCACCCTTCCGCATCGCGCACACGCCGATCGAGGTGGCCAGCGCCTACGAAGCGCTCGGACGGAGCATCGCGAAGACCACCAGCGGTGGCTACGACGGTCGCGGTCAGGCGCGCATCCGCTCGCAGAACGACCTCGAGGCCGCCGGCGCGCTCACGACGTCGGCGACGGTCGTCGTCGAACAGTGGATCGAACTCGCCGGCGAGATCTCCGTCATGGTCGCGCGCAGCACGACGGGCGACGTGCGCACCTTCCCGGTCAGCTACAACCATCACGACAACGGCGTGCTGACGTGGGCCATGACACCGGCACCCGTCAGCGATGCGACCACCGAAGCGGCCATCGAACTCGCCTCGTCGATCGCCGCGGAACTCGGCATCGTCGGACTGCTCGCCGTGGAGATGTTCATCACGACCACCGACACGTTGATGGTGAACGAACTCGCGCCGCGCCCGCACAACACCTTCCACGCCACCGAACGCGCCTGCCTCACCAGCCAGTTCGAGCAGCAGGTGCGCGCCATCTGCGGCCTGCCACTGGGCAGCACCGCACTCCTGTCGTCGGGTGCGATCGTCAACCTGCTCGGTGATCTGTGGCCCGCCGATGGTCAGCCTCCGGAGTGGAAGCGGGCGCTCGAGGTCCACGGTGTGCGGCTCCATCTGTACGGCAAGAAGATCGCGAAGACGGGCCGCAAGATGGGACACCTCTCCGCGGTCGGTCCCACCCCCGCCGCCGCACGCGACGCGGTGCTCGACGCCTATTCGCGGCTGCTGCCGCAGTGACCAGCGCCGGCTCCGCGCGTGCACGTCATCCGGCGCGCGGAGTACATCGGCGAGTCACCGGGGCGGCTCGTATTTCTTCGCTGGCGGCGCATCATGGTGCCGCAGCCGAGCCACCGCCATGCCGGCCATCGTGCCCAGCATCGCCGGGATGATCGCCAGCAGCGTCGCGTAGGGGTTCTCCACCGAATACGGGAGCGCCTGACCCGTGAGGTGCGAAACGATTTCAGCCAGCGGCACCGACAACCCGAGCATCAGCCCGCGTCGCCACGCGCCCTCCGGGTGCCACGCGGCCAGAAAGAAGGCCGCCGCGAACAGCACCCCGCCGGGGCCCTGCATCTCTTCCGCCCGCAGGCCGGTCAGGCCGACGAGCATGCCCGTCGCCACCGACAGCAACAGCGCGAGTGATCCAGTCATCAATGCGCTCCCCGGTTTGTACGCTCGAATATTGTCGACTGTTCTGGAATGCGACACGGCAGCCTGTGCACCGTGCCCATTCGTACCCACCTTTGCACCATGCCTCTCTCCGCCCTCATCGGCCACGCCGCGCTGCGCCATCGACTGGGTGATGCCGTCGTCCGTGGCACGTTGCCCGGTTCGCTGCTCCTGCACGGGCGACGCGGCGTCGGCAAACAGCGCCTCGCCCTCTGGCTCGCCCAGATGCAGCTCTGCTCGGCCGACCAGCAGCCGTGCGGCATCTGTCAGGGCTGCCGCTACAGCACTGAGCTGACCCACCCCGACCTCTATTGGTTCTTCCCTGTCCCGCGTGCCGACATCGCCGACTGCTCTCCCGAGGAGGCATTGGCCCACATGCGCGGCGCAATGCGGGACCGGGCGCAGGCCGGGGGGCTCTGGGCGCCGGGCAGCGGCAGCGACGGCATCTTCGTCGAGATGATCCGTGCCCTCGTGCGGGCCGCGGCCAGCTCGCCCGCCATGGGCAAGCGAAAGATCATGATCCTGGGCGACGCCGATCGAATGATCGCACAGGAAGGTGCGGATCAGGCAGCAAACGCGCTATTAAAGCTGCTGGAAGAGCCGCTGCCTGACACGACGCTTATTCTCACCACGAGTGAGCCCGGGGCGCTGCTTCCCACCATCAGGTCGCGCGTCGTGTCGGTTCGGGTGGCGCCGCTCGCACCGTCTGAGGTGCGCGAGTGGGCGGCGCGCGACGACGTCCGCGCCGCGGTCGGAACGGTGGATGATGGCGTGCTCGAGCGAGCCTCGGGCGCACCCGGCACGCTGCTGGCCGGCACGTCGCACGAGGCGGCCGCCGCCCACGCGGCGGCCTGGCTGAAGGCACTCCGGGGAGACGCTGCGGATCGTTTCGCTGCAGTACTCTCTGAAAAGCCGGCAGGCGCACGCGGGGGCTTTTCCGATGCGCTGGATGCGTTGGAAGGATCGCTGCATGCGAGGCTCCGGCCTGCCGTTGAAGCGGGGAGCGATGTCGCAGTCCCGCTCGCCAAGGCACAGGACGCGATCGAGGCAGCCCGGGAGCGGGCCGGTCACAACGTGAACCCCGCGCTCATCACGGCCGATCTGCTGCGCCAACTCAGCCAAATGGGAGTGAACGGATGAATCCGGGTGAACTGAGCCACATCGACGCCACCGGTACCGCGAAGATGGTGGACGTCTCTGACAAGGCTGAGACCGCCAGAATTGCCGAGGCGACTGGAGCGATCCGTATGGCACCCGCTACCTTTGACCTCATCCAGCGGCAGGCGCTGCCGAAGGGTGACGTGCTGACAGTGGCAAGAATTGCCGGAATTCAGGCTGCGAAACGGACTTCGGACCTGATCCCTCTTTGCCATCCACTGGCACTGCGTGGTGTAGATATTGCACTCGTGATGGACGATGATCTCCCTGGAGTTCGTGCTTCCGCGCGAGTCCGGACGGTCGGCCCGACGGGGGTCGAGATGGAAGCGATGGCGGCGGTCGCCGTAGCGTTGTTGACGGTGTACGACATGGCCAAGGCGGTCGATCGGGGCATGGTCCTGACCGACATCCAGGTCACTTCCAAGGAAGGGGGGCGCTCAGGTTCCTGGCGCCGTTCTCCTGTGGGGAGCGAGAACGCGCCGCAAGGTGAGTCGTCGCTTCCTTGATCAGCGATGCGTTCCGCCGGCACACTGGCGGGGTGTTTCGCGCCACTGGCGCTGACGCGCCGGAGTGCTTCGGGCCATGGCTTCGAGAGTCTCCGGTGATGGCGCGCCCCTGACGCGAGGGTAGCACGACATGCACGATCTCAGAGGGACGTACGTCCACCGTGGTGATGCCGAGCGACTCCGTCGCCGCTTCCGCCACTGGATCATTGCTGGTGGAGTCGTCGTTGCAGCACTCGCCATCGGCCGTCGTCCGGTGGTGCTCGATGCCCGGGCCGAGCCTGCCCGTGGCACGTCGTCGATGTCGATCGCGCGCGTGGCGTCGGTGGGTGACCGCTTTCGCGCTGCCGAATCGGCGAAGAAGGCCACGCTGCGGCTGCAGCGCTGGAACCGGATCTACGGCTTTTCGCGTCGCTGGATGGTGGATACCGAGTTGGCCCGCGCCATCTACGATGCCGCACTCGTCGCCGGGATCGATCCCGAACTCGGCTTTCGCCTCGTCAATGTCGAGAGCCAGTTCAAGGAAAGCGCCACCAGTTCAGTCGGCGCAGCGGGGCTGACGCAGGTCATGCTGCCGACGGCGCGTTTCTACGATTCAAAGATCACGAAGCAGAAGCTGTACGAGCGCGAAACCAATCTCCGCATCGGCTTCCGCTACCTCCGCGACCTGATCGACGAGCGTCGGGGCAACGTGAAGCTGGCGCTGCTGACCTACAATCGCGGCGGTTTGGCCGTCGAGACCGAGCTCTCGCTGGGCCTCGACCCCTCCAACGGCTACGACCGGAAGGTCATGCGCGGCTACAGCGGCTCCGCCAGGGTCAAGACGCCACCGGTGGCCCGCTCCGAGGATTGAGCGCGCTTTCGGTCGGCTGTTCGCTGGACGACGAAACGGGTGCCTTCCTCGCGGAATGCACCCGTTCTCGCGTTTAGCCAGACTCATCCATTGAAGGTCTGCGCCTACTCCCGATACATCACTGGCTGATGTTGAGCGCCGACCGCGACTCCGGGCGGTCAGCGAGCTTTCGGCTTGCGCTCGGGCTTCGCTTTGGATGTCGTCCCCCGGCGCGCCGATGACGACCGGCTGGCCGACCGGCTTCTCGCCGCTGACGTCCGCCGGCTCGACGACCGGCTCGAGGCACGCGCCGATCTCGCCTTTGGAGTGACGGCGCAGCTCCGCACGGTCCGACGCTTCCCCTTCCCCTTCACGACTCGCGTCGTGCAGCGCTGGCCCGATGATGACGCCCCCGCCCGGGTGCGACGGGCCGCCGCACTCCGGGCAGCCTGCACCGCCCCCCGTGACGGACGACGCACGACGAGCACCTGCCCCGCCCGCACGCGTGATCCCTTGATCCCGTTCAGTGCACGCAGGCGCGCCACCGACACGCCGCTGCGGCGCGCGACGCTCGCCAGCGTCTCGCCCGATCGCACGCGCACCCGCTTCGACACCAGCGACGTGGTGGACGAGCCGTATCGCGCGATCGACGGGTCCGGCACAT
>JAYWIJ010000190.1:0-38607 GCA_043788935.1 Gemmatimonadaceae bacterium
GCACCATGCCGACGGCGGTGATCACCGAGTCGAGCGAGAAGACGATGTCGATCACGGTGATCTGCGCCACGACCGCCATCAGGCTGCGTCCCGCGGCCCTCTTCTTCTGTGCTTCCTGCTCGTCGGTCTTGTCCTCGAGCTTCTCGTGAATCTCCGTCGTCGCCTTCGCGATCAGGAAGAGCCCACCGACGATCAGGATCAGGTCCTTGCCCGTGACGGCGCGGCCGAACACTTCGAAGAGCGGATTCACGAGACGCATGATCCACGTGATGCTGAAGAGCAGCATCATGCGGCTGACGAATGCCCCGGCGAGACCGAGTCGTCGCGCGCGCGGCTGCGCTTCCTTCGGCAGCGCGCTGGCGAGGATCGAGATGAAGATGATGTTGTCGATGCCGAGCACGATCTCCAGCACGGAGAGCGTGGCAAGGCCGATCAGGGCATCAGCGGTGAGCAGGTGCAACATGGAAGTGCGGTAGTGGGACGCAGCACGCGCGGCGTCGCCGGTGGGGCAACGTCGCGCATGAGAAACCTAAGTGCATCGGTCGTGCCGTCAGTCACCGGAACGAACTGTCAGCTGCCGACGGGCCCGCTCACTGCTTGCACTGGCCGTTCGGATCGGGCTTCGGCTTGTCCACGATCGGCTTTGCCCCGTTGCCCACGGCCATGAGGATGTCACGGATGTAGTTCGTCAGCAGGCTGTAGTGCGTGTAGTCGATGTACTGCGGCTCGTCGGTGACCTGGTGATAGTCGCCGTGCAGCCCGGTGAAGAAGAACGCCACTGGAATGCCGAGGCGGGCATAGTGGTAGTGATCGCTGCGGCAGTAGATGTTCTCGGGATGCCCATCAGCGTCGAGTCGATAATCGAGCGAAATCGGCGTGCGGTACGATGTCGCAATGGAATCCACCGTGGCGCCGAGCATCGTCGACAGCCGCTTTGCCCCCACGACGCCGACGTATGTTGGTCCGCCGCCCTTCACGTCCACCGAATCGCCACGGCCGATCATGTCGATGTTGATCTGCGCCACGATCGAGTCGCGTGATACCGGCAGGTGCTCGCTGATCCACTGGGAGCCGAGCAGCCCCTTTTCCTCGCCGGTATGCCAGACGAAGAGGATCGAACGCTTCGGCTTCACCCGGGCGCGTGCGATGTTTTCGGCGATCTCGAGCACCGCCATCGAGCCGGACCCGTCATCGTCGGCGCCGTTGTAGATGCTGTCACGCCGCACCGCCCGAAGGCGGCGGAGACTGTCGGTGTTCACCGTGATCGATGCGCGCTGTGCGGCATTCAGTGGCGGCAATCCCGCGTACGCGCCGGCGAGGGTCCACGCCTTCTGCTGAAACAGGTGCAGCGAGTCATGATCGACTGCCGTCCTGCCGACACCATCGTGGTCGTTGTGCGAGCCGATGGCGACGAACTGTCCCTTCAGCGCGGGATCAGTGCCCGAAATCATCGCCACCACGTTGTAGGCAGGCGACGGCGTGTCGGTGATTCCGAGCGTCGAGGTGAGCGTCGCACCCACCTTGCCGGGCGTGAGTGATGCGATCTCGCCACCGAAGATCGCGGCCGCCGCCTTTTCCGACATCACCATCGCCAGCGGTGCGGACTGCGCGGTGCTTCCCGCGGCGGCAGGCAGCGAGAGGCCCGGGTTGCGGAGGAAGTCGAGCGCTTGCGCCGGCACCGGAGCGCCGATCAGCAGCGCGATGCCGGCTGCATTGGTGAGCGGGTTGCCCGGAGCCAGACGCGGCAGACGCAATACGCCGGGCGACTTGAGCACGATCACCTTGCCTGCAGCCTGTTCCGCCGTGATCGCCGCTGCCGCTTCTTCGGCAGTACCACCGAAGATGACCGGTGCACCGTTGATCGAGCGTGGTCTCACGCCGCGGCCGGGCAGCGGCACGATGTCGGACCAGGGCGTCAGTGGCGCGCCCCCCGCGCTGACCGTGAAGTCCGCGTTGTACCCACGCTTGACGAGCGGCACGGTCTGCAGGAAGGTGCCGTTCTCGCCCATCGGCATGAGGCCGAGACGCGTCAGCTCACGCTCGATGTATTGCAGTGCACGACGATTGCCTTCGGTCCCTGTCTCACGGCCCTGCATCGAGTCGTCGGCGAAGATGTACAGGCGCGTCATCAGATCGGCCGGGGTGATCGCCGGCGCGGTGGGCTTTGGAGCGTGCGTGCGGGGCAGGGGTGCGGCGGCCGTCGCGCGCGCGGCGCCGCGCGTCTGCGCGCCAGCCATCAGCGGAGCGCAGAGCGCGGTGGCGAGCAGCCATCGGGAGCGTGACACGGACATGATCGGCAAGGAAAGTGTGATCGTGATTTCAGCAGTCGCACGAACCGGATGCACATCGCGGTTCCGCACGGCGAAAGTCATCGCGCCGGCATCGACTGATCAGGGTTTCGCCGGCACGCGCCACTGCGACGCGGAGAACAGCCGCGCGTCGAGCGGCGTGTTCAGCTGGACATCGGTGTACTGCTCGCGGAAGAACGCCTTGTTGTCGCGCAGGAACGTGATGTCGTGCACCACCGGCACGCCGTTGATGCTGCGGTAATCAGCCAGACGGTACTCCGTGGCGGGGCGCGGACCCTGCGCACTGCCCAGCGGCTGCCGCTCGATCACGCGCACCACGACCCACGTGCCGTCTTCCACCCAGAACTGCGGTGAGCCGAGATCGGTGGGACCCGTGGACCCCACCACCCACACCGGCTGCCCGTTGTAGGTCTCGCGGCGAAGCTTGGTGAGGTCGACGCCCACGGACGTCAGTTGCTTCGTGCTCACCGCGGCCGGTTGCGCGTACACGTCCGCCGTCAGGATCAGCAGCATGTTCAGCTGTGGCGTGGTCCGCGCCAACTTGCCGCCCTCGAACGAATACACGTTGCCATCGGCGTAGATCGCACCGTTGCCTCCCGACGCCGGCAGGAACTCGATGCGCAGCCGACCCGGCACCAGCATGTACTCCTTCCACTGGCTCCGTTCCGTCTTGCCATTGGCGAGGTAGCGCGTGTTTTCCTGCGTGAACTGCATGGTCTGGAACCACTGCCCGTCGTAGCGGGCGCGCATGCGCTGCACCACCTCGGTGCCGGTGGACGGGGGTGGTGTCGGAATCGGCAACGATGACTTGACGGCCGCGCAGCCGGTGATCGAAAGCAGCAGGCCGACGGCGAACGTGCGGGGAAGACGAAAGCGAGTCATGACGGGGGAAAGTGAAGGACTGCACCGGCGAGACCAATCACAACGACGGCGACGAGCACCAGCGTCGCCTGCACACGCACCACCAACAACGACACCGCAGCCGCCGCGGCCACGGCCCATTGCCACGCATTCAACGGCAATGCAAAGCCCACCAGCGCCCGGCCCAGCAGCGCCACGCTGGCAATCACGACACCATCCAGCGCCCGACGCGACAACGTCGACCGCGCCACCAGCCGGCGCAGCGGCGCACCGATGGCGACGCTCGCAAACGCCGGCGCGAAAATTCCGACCGTCGCGGCCATCGCACCCATCGACCCGCCGATCATGTAACCCGCCGCCGTCGCCGTCGAGAACAATGGCCCGGGCGTGATCTGCGCCAGCGCGGCAGCCTGCAGCAGCGCATCCATCGACAACCAGCCGCGCGCCTCGACCAGCTCACGCTGCAGATACGCCAGCAGCACGTAGCCGCTTCCGAAGACGCTGACTCCCGCACGCAGAAAATACACGAGAATTGCCGCAGCACCGGGCATCGTGACGGGCACTCCGACGGCCTGCGCGCCCATCGAACCCGGCGCGAGAAGCGTCGCGAGGCCCGCCGCGACGCCAGCGGCCCCACCGCCACCACGCACACCGAACGCGATGGCCGCCGTGGCGCCCATCACGAGCACCGGCAAGTCAGAGGAAACGAGACACGCCGCCACCGCCGCCACCGGCATCACGACCGCGGCACCTGGACGCGCAAACGCCTGTCTCCCGAACTTCCAGAGCGCCTCGGCGATGATCACCACCACCACCGGCGACACCCACCACACCACCCGCGCCGTGACGGCGGTCAGCGACGGCAATTCAGCGACCGCCGCCAGCAGCCAGATCATGACGACGCTCGGCAGGATGAAGCAGAGGCCGGCGACGATCGCACCGCGCCATCCCGCTCTCGCATGCCCGATGTGGATGGCGAGTTCCGTCGAGTTGGGCCCCGGCAGCACCTGCACCAGCGCCTGCTGATCCAGAAAGGCCGCCCGCGTCAGCCAGCCGCGGCGCGTCACCACCTCCGATTCCATCAGCGCCACGTGCGCCGCCGGGCCGCCGAAGGCCGTGAATCCGAGGCGCAGGAAGAGCCGCGCCACGGCGGGCACGTCATCGCTGTTTCCGCCACCGACCGGCGCCGTTAGCCTTGAGTCCACGATGTCTGCTCCCACACTCGCACCTGATCTGCGCCCCGCCGTCGTTCTGCTCAGCGGCGGTCTCGATTCCACCACGGTCCTCGCGCATGCTATCGCCGACGGCTACGCCGCGCATGCGCTGACCTTCCGCTACGGGCAGCGGCACCAGCACGAGATCGCGGCGGCGCAACGCATCGCCGCCACGCTCGGTGCCACGGGCCACGCGGTCATGGACATCGACCTCCGCGGCTTCGGCGGCTCTGCGCTTACCGACGCGTCCATCGCGGTGCCGAAGGATCGCAGCGCCGATGACCTGTCGCACGGCATTCCGGTCACGTACGTGCCCGCACGAAACACCATCTTCCTCTCGTTCGCACTCGCCTACGCCGAAGTGCTCGGCGCGAGCGACATCTTCATCGGGGTGAATGCGCTCGACTACTCCGGCTATCCCGATTGCCGCCCCGAGTTCATCAGTGCGTTCGAGACGCTCGCCAATCTCGCCACCGCGTCAGCCGTCGAGGGGCGGACGCGTGTGGTGATCCGCGCGCCGCTGCAGCAGATGACGAAGAAACAGATCGTGGAGTTCGGCACGTCGCTGGGCGTGGACTACAGCCGCACCATCAGCTGTTACGATCCGAGTGACGATGGCGGAGCCTGCGGCCACTGCGATGCCTGTCAGCTGCGGCACAAGGGATTTCGCGAAGCGGGCATCGCGGATCCGACCCGGTACGCCGTTGCACCGTCGGCGGAGGGTGCATGACGTACGCGGTGAAGGAGTGTTTCTACACGCTGCAGGGCGAAGGGGCGCAGAGCGGCCGCCCCGCCGTCTTTCTCCGTTTTGCCGGCTGCAACCTGTGGACCGGTCGTGAAGCCGATCGCGCCATCGCCATCTGCAAGTTCTGCGATACCGATTTCGTCGGGATCGGGCCTGATGGCGGCAAGTTCGCCGAGGCGGACGCACTGGCAGCGCACGTCGATGCCCGCTGGCCCGCCAATGCCTCGGCGCGTGCGCGGAAGCTGGTGGTCTGCACCGGCGGTGAACCGTTGCTGCAGCTCGACGAGGCCGCGATCGACGCGCTGCATGCGCGCGGGTTCGAGGTGGCCGTGGAGACCAACGGCACGCAGCCGGCGCCGCGCGGCCTCGATCACATCTGCGTCAGCCCCAAGGCGAACGCGCCGCTCGTGCTGACCAGCGGCACGGAGCTCAAGCTCGTGTATCCGCAGGTCGAGCCCGATGCGCAGCCCGAGCGCTTCGCGGAGCTCGATTTCCGCATGTTCTACCTGCAGCCGATGGATGGTCCCGATGGCGACGCGAACGCGCGCGCGGCACTGGCGTACTGTCTTGCACATCCGCAGTGGCGCCTGAGCCTGCAAACGCACAAATGGCTGGAGATCCGATGAGCACCACCGGTCACATCGTCGAGCTGCATCGTGACGTCACGTTCGAGGCCGCACACTGGCTGCCGAACGTCCCGTCCGGCCACAAGTGTCGCCGTCTGCATGGTCACTCGTTCCGCATCCGCATCGTGGTGCGCGGCCCCGTGCATCCGCATACCGGCTGGCTCATGGACTTCGGCGATCTGAAGGCCGCGTGGGCCCCGCTGGATGCACGGCTCGATCACTACTGCCTGAACGAGATCGACGGGCTGGAGAATCCGACCAGCGAGGTGCTGGCCCGGTGGATCTGGGACCGGCTGGTCGGGACGCTGCCGCAGCTCAGCGCCGTGCAGGTGCACGAGACCTGTACGTCCGGGTGCGTCTACCGGGGCGACTGACCTCCTCACCGGCGCCAGCGGTGGCCGATGAGCCACGCCGCCGGTTTCTGTCGCGCTCTGATCGTGGCACCTCTCGGCTCTCGGCCGCGGCGGTGCAGCCACGACCACCGCACCGGAAGGAGTTCTGCAGATGTTTCGCAGCAATTGTCATTTCGCAGCCAGCACCCTGCTGCTCTCGCTTCTCACCGCGTGCAGCGGCGGCGACACCCCTGTCCAGCCACCGCCCGTCCAGACCCCGACCGCGTCGATCGCACTCGGCGCCGCCACCGGCACCGTGCTGGCCGGCAACAGCACCACGATCGCCGTGACGGTCACGCGTGGCGGCGGCTTTGCCGGTGCCGTGACGCTGGGCGTGACGGGCGCGCCCGCCGGCGTCACCGTGTCGGCGCAGACGGTGGCGGCTGGCGCCACGACGGCCGCGCTGAACGTCGTGACCACCACGGCGGCGGTGCCTGGAACCACGACGCTGACGGTTGCCGGCACAGGAACCGGCGTCACGATTGCGTCGCAGACTGTCGCGCTCACGGTGACTGCGCCGACGCTACCGATCGCCCAGATCGGCAGCGACGTCACCAGCGGCGAGATTAACTTCGGCGGCGCAATTGCGCTGTCATCCGACGGTTCGCGCATGGTCGTCGGTGCGCGCGAGTCGGCCAACGGGACTACGCGCGTCTATCAGCGCACGGGAAACGCGTGGACGCAGCTTGGTGTGGATATTATCGGTGAGGCGACAGGTGACTTTGCCGGAAGCAGCGTGGCCATCAACGCTGGCGGTACGCGAATCGCCATCGGAGCGTGGCTGAACAACGGCAACGGGCTCACCTTCACGGGGCACGTGCGAATGTACGACCTCGTCGGCAGCACGTGGACGCAGGTTGGCTCGGATATCGACGGCCAAGGCGCCGGCGCCGGATCCGGCTGGCGCGTGGCGCTTTCCGGCAGCGGCAGTCGACTCATTGTGGGAGCCAACAATCGGCTCGGCGGTGGCAGTGCGCGTGTCTTTGATTTTGTTGGCACCACCTGGACGCAAGTTGGTGCAACGCTGTCGGGTGGCGGCCAGTTTGGCGATGCCGTCGACGTATCCACCGACGGCACCACGATTGCCGTGTCCCAACCATTCAGCGCCACGTCCGGACTGGTGAACGTGTATCGCCTCAGCGGCGGGGCATGGGTGCAAACCGGAAATACGCTGACGGGGCTGTCGAGTGCCAATGAAGCCTTTGGTGATGCGATCTCACTCACCGCCAACGGGTCGCGTATCGCCGTCTCGGCGCCATTCAGCAGGGAAGGTGTGCCATCGGGAGACCCTCGCTTCGCCGGACAAGTGCGTGTGTTCGACCTGGTCGGCAGCACGTGGACGCAGGTCGGTTCGAACGTCAACGGGACCGCAGTGGTCGGCACCCGCGCCAGCGATCAACTCGGTGAAACGTTGATGCTCTCTGACGATGGCACACGCTTCGCCGCGGCAGTTTCTCTCAACAGCGAGGCCAGGGTATACACCCTGACGAGTGGGGCTTGGGTCCAGACCGGTGCAACCATCACGGTGGAACCAGGGCTTTCGATTCGCAGTGAAGGACTCGCCTTGTCACCGGATGGCAGGACGGTCGCCGTCGGCTACGTCAACGGTACGCCCCGACGCGTGAGAGTTTTCAGTATCACGCCGTGATCACCTGACCCGGTGGTCCGACCGGCCGGCCGCGGTGGCGCTTCTGCGCTGCCGCGGCTGTGTCGTCTGCGCTATGCGCTCTTCGTGTCGAGCCGCTGCTGCCACTCCGCGGCTTCGGTCAGCTTGCCCCACCGCGTGTACAGCGCCACCAGTCGTTTCCGCTGGTCTGCGACGGCCACACTCTCCGCTCCACGCACCTCGCGGACTCGCGCCTCCGACATCAGCAGCAGGCGCTCCGCCTCCACATACCGACCATCCAGCGTCAACACCTCACCGAGATGACCATCCATCGACGCGATCAGCCAGTGACCCACCGGCAGACTCTTCGCGCGCAGCATCCGCGCCTCGCGGACGAGCGTTTCACCGGCCTTCGTCGAATCCATGTGCGCCAGTGCGCGACCCAGGTGCGCGAGTGCGCCTTGCACGGGATAACTCGTGTCGTCCAGTGAACTGCCGCGCAGCGCCAGCACTTCGCGGGCGAGCGTGGCCGCTGCTCGCCATCGTTTGCGCCGCATCAGGTGGTCCGTGAAGTTCACCGCCGTAGTCGCATACCCTGGATGCTTCGGACCTACGACACGTCGTTGCGCGTCGAGTGCGGCCTGATAGGCGACGGTCGATTCATCCCAGCGGTTCATCGTTTCCAGCAGGCCGGCGCGCACCGAGAGCGCACTGGCCAGCACCGGATGGCTCTCCCCGTGCGCACGCCGCGCGGTGCTGATCGCCAGCAACGAAAAACTGTCCGCAGCAGCGAGTTCTCCGGCATCGGCCGCCACCACTGCGACGTTCACGTACGATGGCGCAATCGCCGAGTCATCGGCCGGGAAGTATCGCTTCGCCAGTGCTAGCGACTTCCGGAACTGCACGAGTGCTTCCGGTACCTTGCCAAGCTGGTACAACAACCGTCCGCGATTCTCGATCGCCGTACTCTCCTCTCGACGATCCTCATGCGGGAATCGCGCGTAGAGCGCCTCGGCCTGCTGCAGCAGTGAGTCGGCAGTGGCAATGCTGCCACGCGTCTCCGCCACCAACGCCAGTTTCGAGAACGTCAGCGCGGTCAGATAGTCGCCGCCCGGCGCATGCCGACGACGCGCGGCCAGATCGAGCGCAAACTGCTTGTCGGCGATATCCAGCTCACCCAGCGCCAGATAGGCGTTGCCCATCACTGCCCGGATCTCCGCCTCGAGCTCTGGCGCGACCGTCATCGAATCGGCCCGGATCACCGCTGAATCCAGCACCGTCCGCATCGTCACGTCTTTGCCGAACGATTCCGGATTCGACGAATTCAACATCGTCATCAGAAAATTCGTCACTTCGGTCGCGCGTTGACTTTGCGCCGCGGCGACCGCGCGCTGTGCCTCTGCGTTCCGCGCCTGCGCCGTCGCCGCCACCGTGCCGCTCATCAGCGACAGCGCGGCGATAACCGCTGCCACCGTCTCGAGGCGCCGCCGCTGCACGAACTTTCGGACGCGATACCCGAGACTGTCCGGTCGCGCCAGCACGGGCTCCTGCACGAGGTGATGCGTCACATCCCGCGCCAACGCGTCCACGGACTGATAGCGACGCTCCGGCTCCTTGCGCAGCGCCATCAGCACCACCGCGTCCAGATCTCCTGCGATCGCCCGTCGCGCCCGGGCATCCGAGCGCTCGCCCAGCAGACGCCACCGGTCAGCGTCCAACATGGTACTCGGTCGCGGCGCCGCCATTTCGCAGACGATGCGCTCCACCTCCGCCAGCGATTTCTCCCGTAGATCGAACGGGCGCCGGCCAGTCAGCAGCTCGAACAGCACCACGCCGAGCGCGTAGACATCCGCAGTGGTATCCACCGCCGTCCCACGCACCTGCTCCGGTGCGGCGTACTCCGCCGTGAACGCACGATGGCCAACCTGGGTCGCCGTCGGCAGATCAGGCCCCTGCTCGTCACGCATCAACTTCGCGATGCCGAAATCGAGCAACTTCACGGTGCCGTCGTTCGTCACCAGAATATTGCCCGGCTTCAGATCGCGGTGCACGATCAGCTTCTGGTGCGCGGCGCGTACCGCCGCACAGACTTGACCAAACAGTGCGAGCCGTGCGTCGATCGTCAGCTGGCGAGCGTCGCACCAGCGGGTGATCGGCTCACCATCGATGTACTCCATCACGAAGTACGGCAACCCATCCGGTGTCACGCCGCCATCAACCGGCGATGCAATGTTCGGATGCTGCAGACTGGCCAGCATCTGTCGCTCCGCGCGGAACCGTCGCACCGCCACGCCGCCCTCGGTGTTGCGGTTGAGGAACTTCACCGCCACGCGCTGCCGGTACTGATCGTCCGCGCGCACCGCCTCGTGCACGGTGCCCATGCCTCCGGCACCGATCTGTGGCCCAATGTCATAGGCGCCGAGCCGTGCACCAACCCACCGCTCGCTCAACGCGCGATCCCGGCGCAGCGGACTCGCGAACGCCGAGTCGCTCAGCGCGTGGGCCGAGAGCAAGGCGCGCAATTCGGCGGCCAGCGCCGGATCGTGCGAGGTGCTCTCGTCGATGAACGTCTCGCGAGACGTCTCCGGCAGACTGAGCGCCGCATCGAAGAGCGACTCGAGCAGCGCGAGTCGGGTGGGAGACATCGGCGTCTCTGCCATGCGTTACGCCGCCTCGAGAGTCTTGAGCAGAAAGGCGCGGGCAAAGGTCCAGTCCCGCTTCACGGTCGCGGGCGAGATGTCGAGCGCCGTCGCCGTCTCAGCAATGTCCAACCCTCCGAAGAACCGTAACTCGACCACGCGGGCCTGACGCGGTGCGAGCGTGTCGAGTTGCTCCAACGCGTCATCCAGCGCAATCAGGTCGATGGAACGGGCGGACGCTTCGGCCACGCCTTCCTCCAGCGTCACGCGCACGCCATGATCGCGCTTTATCCGCCGACGGTGCCGCGCATGGTCAACCAGGATGCGCCGAATCGTCTGCGAGGCCACCGCGAAGAACTGTGACCGGCTCACCCACTCCACCTGGCGCTGGCCGAGGAGCCGCATCATCGCCTCATCCACCAGTTCGGTTGGCTGGAGCGTATGCCCGTCCACTTCGCGCCGCATCGCCTGCTCGGCAAGGCGATGTAACTCATCCATGACGACTGCCACCAGCCGGTCGGCGGCTCCGGGTACGCCCGCGCTCAGATCGGACAGCAATACGGTCACGTCGTGGGGCGTCGGATCGGCCATCGCTACCGGGGGTGCGTTCGAACGGGACGGCCGCGCCGAGTGGCGCACTGCGGGGATAAATACCTCAGCAGTGTACGTCTGCGCCAACCCGACGCGGCAAGCCCGAGGCAGGGAGCCCAGTTTGCCCGACCGGTCGTCCGCCCGCCCCGGAGTCCGTTTCCCTCCCGCGTGCCGGAGCACATCATTACCGTCTCCGCCTCGCTCCCGATCCCCACGCTGCTCACCCGCCAAAGACCCGCCATGCGTTGCCCCACGCTCATCCTCGCGGCCGCCAGTCTGTCGATGCTGACCGCCAACCTGTTGGCTGCGCAGCAGCCTGCCGCCGCACCACCGGCCAACCGCCGGATCACCGTCGCCGATCATCTCGAATGGGAGGATGTCGGCGACCCGCAGCTCTCCCCCGACGGCAAGCAGATCGCGTTCACCCGCCGCAGCGTCGACAAGGTGAACGACAAGTGGGACACGGCCATCTGGGTCATGAACGCCGATGGCACCCGCCAGCGCAGCGTGGTCACCGGCTCGGCGCCGCGCTGGTCGCCCGATGGCTCGAAGCTGCTGTACATCGCCACCGGTCAGCCCAGCGGCATGCAGCTCTGGGTGCGCTTCATGGACGGTGACGCCGGCCCGACGCAGCTCACGCGCCTCACCGAGGCCCCGACGGAACCGGAGTGGTCGCCCGACGGCCAGCAGGTCGCGTTCCGCATGAACGTGCTGACGCGCGAGTCGTGGAACATCGCGCTCCCCACCGCACCGAAGGGCGCCAAGTGGACCGAGGCGCCGCGCATCGTGCAGCGCCTCAACTATCGCTCCGATCGCGTCGGCTTCACCGATGACGGCTACCAGCACCTGTTCGTGATGTCGGCCGACGGCGGACAGGCACGTCAGGTCACCAACGGCAACTGGAATCACAGCGCCGCCCGCTGGACGCCTGATGGCAAAGCGCTGCTCTTCAGCAGCCTGCGCACGCCGGATTCCGAGGGCGCGTGGCGTGAGTCGG
Source organism: Gemmatimonadaceae bacterium (assembly GCA_043788935.1). Classification (GTDB taxonomy): domain Bacteria; phylum Gemmatimonadota; class Gemmatimonadetes; order Gemmatimonadales; family Gemmatimonadaceae; genus JACMLX01. The sequence goes on from JAYWIJ010000190.1 coordinate 11,981, forward strand.
AGATCTACCGCGCCGACGTCGCCAACGGCACGATCAGCGCACTCACCCGTCGCAAGGGTCCGGACAACAATCCGATCGCCTCGCCCGACGGCAGACTGATCGCATACACCGGCTACGACTCGACCGATGCAACGTGGAAGGATGCGAACATCCACCTGATGAATGCCGACGGCTCCAACCCGCGCGCACTCAACGCCGCGCTCGATCGCGCACCGCAGGGCATGATGTGGGCGCCCGACAACAGCGGCGTGTACTACAACGTCGAATCGGAAGGCTATCGCAATCTGTACTTCACCAGCCTCACGGGTCAGACGCGCGCCGTGACCACGGGCAAGCAGGTGCTCAGCGTCACCGACATGGACCGACTCGGCAACATGGTCGGCATCCAGTCGTCGGAGCTGCAGCCGAACGACGTGGTGCGCCTCAACGTGCGCACACCGGCCACGATCACGCGTCTCACCCGCGTCAACGACGACGTGCTCGCCGGCAAGCAGCTCGGCCGCAGCGAGGAAATCTGGCTGACCAGCGTGGACGGCTTCCGCATTCAGGGCTGGATCGTCAAGCCGCCCGACTTCGATCCGTCGAAGAAGTATCCGTTGATGCTCGAGATCCACGGGGGACCGCACGCCATGTACAACGGCGGGTTCAATCTCGCCCGTCAGGATCACGTCGCCAACGGCTACGTGCTGCTCTACACCAACCCGCGTGGCTCCACCGGCTACGGCAGTGCGTTCGGCAATGCGATCAAGAACGCCTATCCCGGCAAGGATTTCGATGACCTGATGGCGTCGGTGGACACGGTCATCAATCGTGGCTACGTGGACAGCAAGCGGATGTACGTGTTCGGCTGCTCAGGCGGCGGTGTGCTCACGTCGTGGATCGTGGGCCACACCAATCGCTTCGCGGCCGCGAGCGCCAACTGCCCGGTCACCGACTGGTTCAGCTTCGTCGGCACCACCGATGGCGCCAGCTGGTACCGCAACTTCGCGCAGCTGCCCTGGGATGACCCGTCGGAGCACCTCCGCCGCTCGCCGCTGATGTACGTCGGCAACGTGAAGACGCCGACCATGCTGATGACCGGCGTGCAGGACCTGCGCACGCCGATGCCGCAGACCGAGGAGTTCTATTCGGCGCTCAAGGTGATGAAGGTGCCGACGGCCATGATCCGCTTCAACGAGGAGTGGCACGGCACGTCGTCCAAACCGTCCAACTGGATGCGCACACAACTCTACATGCGCAGCTGGTTCGACGAGTGGCCGGCGCCGCTGACCACCTCGTCCCGCTGATCGCACCGCGTGGAAATCCGTTGCGGTGATTGCGGCGTCGTCCTCACGGGCGACGCCGCAACCTGTCCGGCGTGCGGGCGCACCCTGGGTACGACACCGAAAGGCCGACGGCCCGCACTGTTCGTCTGGGCCGCGGCCGCAGCCGCCGTCGAGGTCGCCCTGACCCTCGCCATCATGCGGAGCTGCGGCTGACGGGCGCACGACACGGGAACGCCGTGCCCCTGTCGGTCGTCACCAGATCGATGACCACCCAGGTGACACCTTTCCACCTGTTCCGCGTAGGAAGGGTGTCCCTCTCTCTCATGGAGTTTCGCTGATGTCCCGTACTGCCATTCGTCGCGCATTGCTCACCGTGGCGCTGGTCGTTCCGAGTGTGGTCGCCGCGCAGAAGCCCACCGCGCAGTCGCTCTTCGACAAGCATGCCGCCGCCGTCGGCGGAATCGCCGCCTTCAAGGCTGCGCCGGCGCGCACCGAGATCGGCACCGCCGACATCACCTTCGCTGGCATCAGCGCGGGCTACGAGCGCAAGACGGCACCCGGCAAGATGCTCATGGTCATCGACGTGGCAGGCTTCGGCCAGGTCATGCAGGGCTTCGATGGCACGACGGCATGGGCGCTCGACCCGCAGCAGGGAGCCCGAAAGGAAAGTGCCACCATCGCCGGCGACGCGGCGGCGAGCACGACGCCGACCGCAGGGCTCTGGGAGCCGGGCAGCTACACCAGCGCCGAGGTGCTCGACGCCGCCGACTTCGCCGGCAAGAAAGTCTGGCCGGTGAAGATCGTCGGGAAGACGGGCCGCATTCGCACCGTGTTTTACGACCAGGCCAGCGGTCTCAAGCTCGGTGAGGTCATTCAGGCGGAGAGCGGCGAGCAGAAGCTCACGTACGAGAACTACAAGCCGTTCGGCGCGCTCACCGTCCCGACGAAGGTGACGACGGGCACGCCGCAGGGCGACGTCGTCCTCAACGTCACCGCGCTCAAGTTCGATCCGCTCGATGCGTCGGTGTTCGCACTGCCGGATGCCGTGAAAGCACTGCCGTAATCGACGATCGTCCCGCAGGAAAAAACGCAGGGTCCGTGATCACCCGGACCCTGCGTTTTCATTTCGTCGTGCCGTCGTCGTCAGGGCCGTGCAGCCTTCCAAGCCCGCGCAACGTCGGCGACAGGACTGCCATCGCGACCACCACCACCAGCGTCGCCACGCCGCCGATCAACACGCTGTTCACGGCCCCGAAGAGCTTCGCCGTGAGTCCGCTTTCGAAGGCGCCGATCTCGTTCGCACTGCCGATGAAAATCGAGTTCACCGCCATCACACGCCCCATCACGTGCGGCGGTGTCCGCGTCTGCAGCAACGTGGAGCGGATCACGACACTCACGCTGTCCACCGCGCCACCCATCGCCAGCAGCGCACAACTCAGCCACACGTCGCGCGACAACGCAAAGCCGATGATGCTGAGCCCCCATACCGCCACGGCGATGAGCAGCGTTCGCCCCGCCCGTTCGATCACGGGCGTGTGCGCGATCGCCAGCGCCATCAGCACGGCCCCCACTGCCGGCGCTGCACGCAGATAGCCCAGCCACTCGGGCGACACATGCAGCACCTCCTTGGTGAACACCGGCAGCAACGCCGTCGCACCGCCGAACAACACCGCGAAGAGGTCGAGCGACAGTGCCGCGAGCACCAGTTTGTCGCGCAACACGAAACGCACGCCTTCCAGCATCCCGGCGCCCGCCATGCTGCGCGGCGGCGTCACGCCGGACGCCGGCGGCACGCGTACCATCGACATGCCCCACCACGACACCACGATCAGCGCCAGCACCACGGCATACGTCGCCAGCGCACCGACGAACGCGAACAGCAGGCCGCCAATCGCGGGACCGAGCACCGACGCGAATTGCCAGATCGAACTGCGCCACGTCGCCGCGTTCGCATACAGCGCAGCGGGCACGATCATCGTCCCGAGTGCCTGACGCGCCGGCTGCAGGATCGCGCGCGCCACACCCGAGACCGCGAGCACGAGGTAGATGAGGATCGGTGACGACCATGCCGTCGCGCCGACATCCAGCACCGTGGTGTCGTGGCGCAGGTGCAGACCGGTCGTCATCGCGAGGAACAGCGCAGCGCAGAGCACCAGCACGCCGATGCCGATCAGCGACAGGCGACGGCGATCGTATCGGTCGGCCCACTGCCCCGCCGGCAGCGAGAGTGCCAGGAACGGCAGCACCTCGGCTAGCCCCGCGAGACCCAGCGCCAGCGGATCGTTCGTGGCTGCGTAGACCTGCCACGCCACTGCGATGCCCTGGATCTGCACACCGATCGTCATCGCCATCAGGCTCACGACGAACCACCGGAACGCTGGCACACGCAGTGCCGCATATGGATCGTGGCGCGTGTCCTCAGGCCCCGCCGGCACCGTGCTGGTGCCGGGCGCGCTCACGACACCGTCGATTCGCGCAGCGTCTCGAGTCGTTCCTCGACCAGCTCCACGAGCTCACGCATCCCTTCGGCATCGAAGATCAGCCGTGCACCGGCAGCCGCGTACAGATCAGGCAGCGACCGCGTGCCGCCATGTCGCAATGCCGCCTTGTATCCCGCCAGCGCACCCGCGGGATCGGTCAGGCTTCGCTTCCACACCTGCAGCGCACCGAGCTGCGCGATGCCGTACTCGATGTAGTAGAACGGCAGTTCGAAGATGTGCAGCTGACGATACCAGCGCGCCGTGCGCTCCGTCTCGAGACCCGTCCAGTCGATGCCCTGCTCGAAACGCGTCCGGAGACGCAACCACGCTGCGTCACGGGCATCGCGGTCATGGCCCTCGCCGCTGGTGTAGATCCAGCGCTGGAACGCATCGACACTGGCGATGTGCGGCAGTGCCAGCAGCACGTCTTCCAGATGCGCAGCCTGCGCACGGCGCGCCTGATCGGGCGTGTAGTAGCCCACCGGCATCGCGAACAGCGGTGCCGCCAGCAGTTCCATCGACATGCTCGCCAGCTCCGCCGCTTCCGAGCCGGTGCCACGCTGCCAGATCAGTTCCTGATGTGACGCGAGGTACGCATGGAAGCAGTGTCCCGCCTCGTGCACCAGCGTCGTCACGTCATCGCTGACGCCGACGGCGTTCATGAACACGAACGGCTGCTTGCGGTGATGCAACGTGGTGCAGTAGCCGCCGGGCGCCTTGTTCTGGCGGCTCTCGAGATCGAGCAGGCCGTCACGCGCCATGTCGTCGAAGCGCGTGCCGAGTTCAGCGTCGAGTGCGGTGAAGATGCGCGCGCTGGTCGAGACGAACTCGCTCGCGTCCGTGAACGGGCGCAACGGTGCCAGCCCGTCCGGATCGACGGCGAGGTCCCACGGCCGCACAGAATCCACGCCAAGACGCTCGCGGCGATACGCATGCACCCGTGCCGCGGCCGGCGTCACCACGTCGGCGACGGCATCGTGGAAACGCGCGACATCCTCGGTGGTGTAGTCGTAGCGGTGCTTCGAGGCGAACGCGAACGCCTCGAAGTGCGGGAATCCCGATTCACGCGCCACGTCCTGACGCAGCACGTACATCTTCTCGAACAGGTCCGACATCTCGTCGCGACGCGAGAGGTATGCGTCGGCACCCGCACGGAAGGCGCGCTCACGTGCCACGCGGTCGTCCGACTCGAGCAACGGCTGCAGCTGCGGAATTGTCAGCGTCCGGCCATCGATCTCGACGTTCAGCCCGCCCGCCAGCTTCTGGTATGCGGCACTCAGCTCCTCGATCTGCGCGAACCGCGCCACGTTCGCGTCGCGAAAGATCGAGACCGTGGTGCGGAACTCGCGCAGCAGGATCGCGATGTCGGCATCGTCGATGCCGGTCGCGATCAGCAGCTGCGCGAGACTCGTCTGCCGCGCTTCAGCGTTCGGCTGAACCTCCATCACGAAGCGCAGGTAGCGCGCTTCGGCGTCGGCATCGGCCGTGTTGCCGGTGTAGGCGATCAGAGCCTGCGAGGCCGCCTCGTTGACGAGTTCCTCGAGCAGCGACCACTGACGCAGCCAGGCTCGCGCCGACTCACGCGTCGGTGCATCGGCTGCGAGCGCATCGTAAAAGGCCGCGATCTCTGGCCAGGTGGCATCGGCGAGATCGGCCGGAGAATTCGGAAGCGTGGACGGCATCACGGCGGCGCGAGCGGAGGTGTCGCAGGGCCACGGCACGTGGTGCCGGCAATAGTCCCCGCTTGGCACCAGCTCCATCGCCGGGCCTCTTCTGCCCTGCATTCTACCGTCTGCCGGGTCAGGCGCGAACCCCTCCGCCCGCCGCCGCCAGCCACGGCGGCGTGCGCTCGGCCACGGCAGCCAGACGGTGCCGCAGTTCCGCCGGCAGCGAGGCTGCACCGCGGGCGTCCGCTTCCTGTACCAGACGCAACGCGCGGGACTGCGCCGCGAACGCCTCGAGCAGCGCCGCCGCTGCGCCGGGGACGTCGAGGGCCTGACGCATCAGGATCTCGAGTGTCAGGTCTGCCCGCGGGTTCGGCATGGGCGAAGTGGCGTCGCCGGCGGGCGTCGCCGTGATGCACGTATCGGTGGTCTGGGGTAACAGCGCCACGTTGTCTCTCCTGCAAAAGCCTCGTGTCCGTGTTGCCCGGAAGCACGACACTGGGTTATTTGTGTTCGATCCGATTCTGAGTTGCCTGGAACTGCAGCCTCACCACCGGTCGCCGTGTGTGCGATACGTGGAGGGGAGGAGGGCCCGCCGTCGTGCCAGTGGCCTCACATGCGCTCTTCCCCGCCCCGCCATCCGGCGGCGCGGATCTCGTGGATCGGCACTGGGCCGTCGACGCGATGCCCGCGGCGCAGCGACTCGCAGCGCTCACGGCCGCCGAGCGCGCCGTCGCCCCGCTCGAACCGTCCACGCTCCGCGAGACGGCGCACACGCTCGCGACCGCCTACGAACTCGCGGCACTGCTGGGGCGCGATGCGCTCCGCTCCGGCTCCACCGGGACCGTGCCCAGCCTGGAACGCGCGGCGCTGCGCGTCGGCGCCGAGCGCGCGAATCTCCTCCACCGTGCGCTGGGGCTGCAGCCTGCCACCGAGGACGAGGGGCTCCTGCGTCACGCCGTGCGCCTCTGCGCCTTGGCGGCGGTCGCCGGCCCGGCGAGCGTGGCGCATACGCGCACCTGGCTCCAGCAGCCCGAGATCGAGCAACGCCTTGCCAAGGCCGAGCAACGACGTGCCGAGTCGCCGGAGCAGGCCGCGGGGCCGCTCTGGGGCGTCTGGCGACGGCTGCTCCTCCATCCGGATGCCGATGCCATCGACGAAGCCATGGAACGACTGGCTGCGCTGCGTGAGCAGCGGCGCGGAGTGACCGATCTCAACGCGAGCACCAACGAGGTGGAGCTTCGGCTTCGCTTTCAGCTCTTCGTGCGCGAGCGGCTGGCTGATGCTGCCGGCCTGCTCGCCGTGGGTCTGCGTGGACGGGGTGATCCGCAGGCGCTGGCGTCCGAGTTGAGCGCCATCTGCACTGCCGCGCGCTCGGCGTCCACCGGTGATCCGAATCTCGACCTGCTCGCGGCGTGGCTCGAACTCGCCGCCCTGACGGCGCTGGGGCCACGCCTGTCGGCTGCGCGCTGAGTCCATCGGCACCGCTTCGGCGGTGCGGCGGCGGCTCAGATCCTCGTTGGGTGGCTGTGGCGCTGTCATCTGAGCTGAGATCCTCCCCTGCGGCGACGTCCCCTGCGCGTCGCGACCAGCGCCGGTCGCCGAGTTGCAAGCCTACATCCTGCACCACGCCCACACAATCCCGAACAAAAACCACGTAAGTCATTGTGGATATTGTGGATACGTTGTCCACGCCGGTGTGGACAAACGCGCCAAGTCGTGCGCTGGCAAGCAGCTGCGACGTTGCAAAGCTGTGGATATCTGCCGGTGATGCCCCGCTCGCCTTGTTCCGCGCGCCGTGGCAGATAAGATGGAGCAGCGACCCGCGCTTTCTCACATCGCCGGGCACGACGTGACCCCACCGCTGGAAACTGTCGCAGCACTGCCGGTCCATCCACCGCACGTCACCCGTTTCGCGCGGGGACGACTGCTGCTGTGGATGGTGCTCAGCGTCGTCGCCTCGGTTCTCGACCAGCGGTTGCTGAGTCAGCTCCCGCGATGGGTCTTCACGATCTGGGCGCTCTGGATCGCACTCAGCGCACTGCTGGTCGTGGCGCTGGAGTACGTGGTCGTGCCGAGACGGCGCCCCTGGTTCGATGCCGTGCAGGCGTGCATCGACCTCCCGGTCATTGCGCTCGTCACCTGGCACGCCGGCGCCGGCCCGTATCTGCTGGCCCCCTGTGTGGCGATCCCGATGGCGTCCGCCATTGGCTGGCTCCCGAAGAGGCCCGCCAGCCTCGTCGCCGTCGCGACGCAGGCAGTGATGCTGACGGTCATCGCGCTGGTTGCGACCGGACTCGAGATCCCGACGCCCCCCGGCGCATTCGACGGCGCCACACCGCCGCGCCCCTTCCTGCTGATGGTGCTGGTGGTGCAGGCCGCCACGCTGGTCTTCATCGCGTGGCTGCAGGGCTCCGCCGTGCGCGTCGCACGCGACCGCCGCGACCGGTGGCAGCGACTTTTCGATGGCGCGCCCGACTCCATCTTCGTGCTCGATCGCGACGGACAGGTGGTGCGCATGAACGCCGCCGCGCGCCGCGGTGCCGGTCTCGCCGACAGCACGCCCCCGGGTGCCTACGTGGTGCCCTTCACCGCCGCCGCTGAACGCATACGCGCGGCGGAACAGGTGCAGCGCGCCTTCCGCGGCGAACACGCCAGCTACGAAGCGCAGAGCCTCCGCGGTGACGGCACCCTCGCGCAGGTGCTGGTCTCGAATTCGCCGCTGGTCGAGGACGGTCAGATCACCGGTGTGCTGAGCATCGTCCATGACCTGAGCGACATGCGGCGCGCAGAGCGCGAGCGTCGCCAGATGGAGCAGTCACTTGACCAGCACCGGCGCCTGCTGCAGAGCATCGTCTCCACCGTGTCGACGTATCTCTACGTGCTGGATTTCCGCCAGCGCCGCGTGACGTTCGCCAACGACGCACTGCTGCAGATGCTCGGCCACTCGCTGGACGGGCTGGCGACGATGTCGCGTGACGATGTGATCGCCCTGTATCACCCCGATGACGTCGACGCGATGCGGCGCGGTGCACAGCGCCTGCGCCACACCGCCGATCCGAAGCTCGACATCACATACCGCGTACTCAACCACGAGGGCGAGTGGCGCTGGCTGAGCGACCGCATCACCGTCTTCGAGCGCGATGCCGATGGCCAGGTGACGCGGCTGCTGGGCTCCGCCGTGGACATCACCGAGCAGAAGCGCGTGAGTGCGCAACTGCGGTTCAGCGACGAGTTGTATCGCACCCTCATCGAGAACTATCCGGGCGGCGCCGTGATCCTCTTCGATGGCGACGCGAAACTGCTGCTCGCCGCTGGCCGCGGTATTCGTGAGGCGGGCCTCGACTCGTCGGATCTCGTCGGCATGCCGGTCGGCCACACGCTCGATTCGCACACCAGTGCCTTGGTGCAGCGGCACTGCCGCAGTGCCCTCGGCGGCGTCGAGCAGCAGTTCGAAATGCGGCTGGGAGGGAACATCTACGACGTGCGCATCGTACCGGTGCGCGATGCCGACGGCACGATTCGATTCGGCATGGCGCTCACGCTCGACGTCACCGAGCGCCGACGGCTCGAAGCCGACGTTCGTCAGTCACAGAAGATGGAAGCGGTAGGCACTCTGGCTGGCGGCATCGCGCACGATTTCAACAACATCCTCGCCAGCGTCATCGGCTACGCCGAACTCGCGATGCTCGACGCCGTGTCGGATGAGTTGCAGTCGGACCTGCAGCAGGTCCTCACCGCAGCGGCGCGCGGCCGACAGATGGTGCAACGCATCCTCGCCTTCAGCCGTCGGAGCGGCGAGGAACTGCACCCCGTCGAACTCGAGCCGATCGTCTCGGAGACGCTGCGTCTCTTGCTGCCGACGCTGCCGGCGGGCGTCACCATCGACCTCCACGACGAACAGCGCGTACCGGCAGTCCTCGGAGATGCCGGTCAGCTGCATCAGGTGATCCTCAACCTGTGCACGAACGCGATCTACGCCATGCGCGACACCGGCGGAACGCTCACCGTGCGTTTGCTGCGGAGTGAAACGCTCGGTCAGCAGACGCTCCGCCTCGAGGTGACCGACACGGGGACCGGCATGCGCACCGACGTGCTGGAACGCGCGCTCGACCCGTTCTTCACGACCAAGCCACCCACCGAAGGCACCGGCATGGGGCTCGCGATGGTGCATGGCATCGTGACGGGCATGGGAGGCATCTTCCGGCTTGAGTCGGTGCTTGGGCAGGGCACGACGGCCATCATGGAGCTGCCTGCCGACGTGGGTCGTCCCACGCCCAGCGCACCGCTCGGTGTGTCGGGCTCCGCACCCACAGGCAGCGAACGGGTGCTGGTGGTGGACGACGAAGATGCCGTCGCAGCCTTCCTGTCGAGCGCACTGGCGCGTTTCGGCTACCGCACGACGACGTTCACCAGCGCGGAAGCAGCACTGGAGCACCTGGGAGACGATCTGGAGCGGTATGATCTGGTGCTCACCGACGTCACCATGCCGCGCATGTCAGGCGAGGAGTTGCTGCGTGCAGTGCGCGCGATGCGGCCTGAGCTGCCTGTCGTGATCTGCACGGGATACAGCGCCAGCATGACGCCGGAACGCGCCGAGGCACTTGGCGCGGCGGGCTACCTCACCAAGCCGATCAGCGTGAATGAACTCGCGTTGCGCGTGCGGCGCATCCTCGACCGTCGTGTCGCACCGACCGTCCCCGTGGCCTGACGGCGGCTGACGACCTCCGGTCGATGCGGCAGCCACGCGTCAGGAACGACAAGCGTGGCGCTCTGTGTCAGGCGCACGACCGGACGTCCGACGAACCTCGGAACCCGGCGACGAAGCGACGCAGCGCAACGGACGAGCGACGCAGATGCATGACACACGAAGGGGGCGCTTCCGGTTGGAAGCGCCCCCTTCGTCGTCGAGCAAGCCCTTAGCGGAGCGGCTTCAGTTCCGTGCGGCGATTCAGCGCCTTACCGGCCTTCGTCGCATTCGTTGCACGCGGCTGACTCGGGCCGTAGCCCTTCGTCTCGAGGCGGCTTCCATCGATACCAGCCGCAACCAGCGTCCGCTTCACGACGTCGGCACGACGCTGCGAGAGACGTGCGTTCAGGGCCGCCGATCCGGTCGCGTCGGTGTGACCACCGATTTCGACGCGGACATCAGACGACGTCTTCAGCAGGTCTGCGGCGCGCAGCAGGATCTGGCGCGAGCTCGGTGCGAGCACCGCCGAATTGGTGCGGAACAGCACCCCTTCGAGCACCAGCGTCTTGGCGGTGTCGAGCACCGTGCGGACGATCGTGCAACCATTCGCATCGACCTTCTGGCCAGCCGGGGTGTTCGGGCAGCGATCGGCATCATCCATCACGCCGTCATTGTCCGAGTCCTTCGGCAGCGGGCAGCCCTGTGCGTTGACAGCCTCACCACGCGGGGTGTTCGGGCAGCGATCGGCAGAGTCGTTCACGCCGTCGCCATCGGAATCCAGCGGGCAACCCGTCGCGTCGACCTTCACGCCAGCCGGCGTGTTGGCGCACTTGTCCAGGTAGTCCGCGACGCCGTCCTTGTCGCTGTCCACCGGGCAACCCGTGCTGTCGACCGTCACGCCAGCCGGCGTGTTCGCGCACTTGTCCTGATAATCCGCGACGCCGTCCTTGTCGCTGTCGAGCGGGCAGCCCGTGGCATCGACGCGAACGCCGGCCGGCGTGCTGGCGCACTTGTCGTTCTTGTCGGCGACGCCGTCACCGTCGGCATCCTTCGCCTTGGTGTTGAAGAGGTAGCTGACGCCGAACTGGCCGCCGATGTTCGTGCTGCGCTTGCTGTCGAACAGACGGTTGTCAGCGCGCTCGAACTGCGAACCGTCCACCGTGAGCGCCGCGCGGAATGCGACGTTGTCGGTCAGGCCGAGTCGGGCGCCGATGAGCGAGGCCCAGCTGTACTCGTTGAACTTCTTCACGGCCTGCGCGGAGTTGGCACCAACCGGAATATTCGGCTCGAGCCAACGCTGCTCGTTGCGGACAGCGCCGAGACCCAGGAGGAGCTCAACCTGCTCCGCCACGGGAATCGAGAAAACACCGCGGAGATGAATCGGCGTGTACGACGAGAGGGATCGCGTCGCGACCGGAACATTCGTGACACGACCATTTGCCGAAGAGATTTCGGTTTCGATCGCGAAGTTCCGATGCAGATACAGGCCGAGCAGACCGGTCGGGCTGGTGACGGACGAGAAGTTCTTGATGCCGACATCCGACACGCGGACGCCTGCATTGACTTCGACCGTACCAGCCTGTGGGGTCTGCGCAAACAGCGGCGCTGCACTGATCGCAAGCGCGAACAGCGAGCCCGCCGAGCGCAGGCGAACAGATAGCGTCATGCCACCTCCGAAGGGGTGTGAAATGCGAGGGTGTTGCAAAGATCCGGAAGAGTCACCCGTCAGCGCCGAATGCGCTGGCGGGCCGGAACTTATTGGTACTGCAAAGGATGAACCTGACGGCGACGAGTGACGCCGACCGCTCGCACATCCCTTCCAACAAACGTAATAGTGCCGAATCACGGCAAGTTCTGCCAGTGATGCAAAGCAAATCATTTACGAGCAGAATGGCCGAGTTCGTCTCGAGTACCGCCCACCAGCTGATCGCGGAAGAAGCCACGACCCTCGCCAGTTCCGCCAGTCTCGGCAGCTTCGGCGAATTACACAAGTGCACGCGTCGCGAAGGGCCCGCGAGCGGTTCGCCGACCCGCCCTGTCGCGGCGCCATCGCCAGAAGACGACGGAAAGAGCGAGAAGACACAGCAGCCCCCAGCTGCCGGCCGACAGACGGGCGTCTGCAGCTGCCGACACCGCCCCGAACCTGAGCGACGCGTACGCCCATGCTGCGATGCACAGCAGGTGGCCGATCACCTTCTGCTGTACGAGAAGGTGCACCATGAGCGAGAGCAGCAGCCACGCCACGAACGGCAGCAGCACCTGCGCCGGCAGCCGGCTCGCCAACCCCGACGGCGCCATGCCCGACGCGGCCATCGTGCCCAGCCCGGCAACGAACGCGAGTGCGGCAACCAGCAGCGTCTGCGCGACGACCACACCGGCAATCCGTCCGCCGATCAGGGCGGCCTCAGCTACAGGCAGCACGTCGAACAGCGGCGCCGACCGCTCTTCTCGCTCACGCCAGGCCAGTTCTCCCGCGTAGATGGTCGCGAGAAGAATGAGAAAGAGCCGGGCATGCTCCTGCAGCAGCTGGAGTGCGTACGCACCGGCATCGGCGCTCACAGGCCCGCTGAAGGCGTGTACGCCGACGTTGAGGGCGCCGAGCAACGCCAGTACACGCCAGCCCGCATCGCGGACCATCCACCGCACCACATAACGCGCTGTCGCCCACGCGCCTGCCCACCAGTGCCTCTCACCGGCCCGTGCCAGCTTCCCGGCGGGTGCGCGCACATCGCGCAGCGCCGTCACCGTCGGCGCACGCATCGCGACGTGACGAGCGCCCGCGCGACGCAGTACCGCCACTGCAGCCGCTGCCGATCCCAGCACCAGCCACACGCCACGACTCGCCAGCAGCTCCGGCGTGCACGGCATCGCTCGCGTGATCCGCTCGGCGTCGGTCCACGCGCGCGTGGCGACCAGCAACGGTGCGCTGCCGAAGGGATCGATCAGCGAGACGAGCAAGTCGTTTCCGGCAACCGGCGCCGCGTCGATGGCCGCGGTCCAGAGCCAGATCAGGAGCAGCCCCTGTCCCACGATGACCCAGAGCCGCCCACTGAGCACACCGGCCGCGAACTGCAGCGCACCGACGGCGAGCATCGTCGGCAACACCACCACGAAAAACGGCAGCACCGATGCACGCAGCGCCGCGCTCGCCGAACCGCCACCGAGCACCGCACCGGCCACCAGTCCCACCGGAATCGCCGTGTAGATCACCGCGAGCATCAGGAGCGCGGCGAGCAATTTCGCCACGCGGTACTGATGCTCGGTCAGGTGCGTCGCGATCAGCAAGTCGGCGACACGATCGGCCCGGTCGCGCAAGACCACCGTGGCGGCCACCATCGTCGTGATCACCTGACCGAAAGCGGTGATCGCCGTACTCGCCAGCATCAGCGACCACGCGGCATCACGCGGCACGGCACCACGTCCGCGCACCAGTTCCACCGGCCCGGCGGATGCAAACGCCATCGCGAGCAGTGCAAAGATCAGCATGTAGAGCACGGTCAACGGCTCGCGGCGCTGCACCGTCAGCTCGAGTTGCACCACGGCGCGAATGCGCGGCCACGCCGAGGTCACGCGTCGTCTCCGAACCACGTCGCCTCGGCGAACACGTCGTCGAGCGTCGGCTCGGCGGGAACGAACGGCGCGCCCGGCGCGACATCGGCAACGATGGTCCGTTCGAGGGCGCCGCTGACGAGGAACTCACGAATCACACGACCGTCTGCGCGGCGCGGTGCGTCGGTGCCACGCGGCACACGTGCGCGGAAGAGACGACCTCGCAACGCATCGGCGAGCATCGCAGGCGCGCCGGCACGGACCACGCGACCACGATGCAGCACGAAGGCGTGATGGCAGAGCGCGTCCACGTCCGAGACGAGATGCGTGGACAGCAACACCGCACGTTCTTCTGCCAGTTCCAGCAGCAGATCGTGCACGCGATGCCGTTCCGACGGATCGAGCGCGACGGTCGGCTCATCGACGATCAGCACGTCGGGCGCGCCAATCAGCGCCACGGCGATGCCAAGCCGCTGCTTCATGCCACCGGAGAGCGCCTTCACCGTCCGTGTCCGTTCACTCCAGAGGTTCACACGCGTGAGCATGTGGGCCACCGCGTCACGCCGTGCCGCGCGCTGCTCGAGGCCCTTCAGCAGCGCGAAGTGATCGAGCAATTCGAGTGGTGTGAGCGCCGGAGGAAACCCGAATTCCTGCGGCAGGTAGCCGAGGTGGCGACGAGCCTTCGCCGGCGACGCGATGGCGTCGACGCCGGCCACCGAGACGGCGCCGGCGTCGGGACGCTGAAGCGTCGCGAGCACGCGCAGCAGCGTGGATTTCCCGGCGCCGTTTGGCCCCAGTAACCCGCGCACCTCACCGCGCGGCACCTCCAGTGACACACCCTGCAGTGCCGGCGCACCGGCACCGTAGGTCACCGAGATGTCACGCGCGGAGAGCATGAGTTGGCGCGGTCAGTCGTCGTCGCTGCGGTTGGTGCCGACGACGAAATTGAGCAGCGCCGCGGTGATGCTCACGACCAGCGAGCCGATGATCGCGGGGAGGATGCCCGTGACATGGAAGCCAAGCTCCAGCCGCGACGACAGGAACGACGTCAGCAGCAGCATCAATCCGTTGATCACGAACAGGAAGAGGCCGAGCGTCAGCAGCACCACCGGAAACGAGAACAACTTGAGCATCGGCTTCACGATCGTGTTCACCACACCGAAGACGAGGGCCACGCCAAGCAGCGACACGAGGCTGCCGGTATGGCTGATCCCGGGCACGAATTTCGTCGCCACGAACAGCGATGCGGCGGTCACGAGCAGGCGGAGCAGCATGTTCACGGGAAGATCCTGATGTGTGGCGAGATTCGTTGGCGCCGCGACGCTATGCACGCCCTGCCGCAAGCTACGACAGTCGGCGACCTGATGACACAACGCGGCAGCACCGCCGGAGATTCAGGGTGTGGACAACGTGCCGATGAAATCGCGCAGCAGGTCGCCCCAGATCGCCGGCTGTGAATGGGTACCATGCCCCCGGGTGCGTGCGCTGATCGGAATCATCACGAACTTCGCATACGGCATCCGCGTATCGAGCCGCTCGGCGAGGCCAAGCTCGGGCGGGTTGACCTCGTCGTCGGCGGAGTTCACGTGCAGCACCGGCACACGAATGCGATCGAGATAGGGCGACGGGTCGTAGTCGCTGCTTGCATCGAACTGATAGAGAAAGTCGTTCGCGTCGGTGGCGGCGATGCGCGCATCGAGGTAGGCGCGGATGACGCTGTCGGCCGCATCGCGCGTCGGGGCCTGCCCCTGCTGCAGCAGGGGAGCGCTGCCCATCAGGTAGAGGACGTGCATCGCGCTGCGCAGGCCGGCGCGCGGCGGGGTCGTGTACTCGCCACCCTTCCACTCCGGATCCTGCCTGATCGCATCCATCGCCATCGTTCGGAACATCCGGTTGCGACCGGCGAGTTGCGTGGGCACGCATGCCATCGGGGCCAGCGCATCGGCGAAGTTGGGATACATCCAGCCCCACGTGAACGCGTGCATGCACCCCATCGAGGTGCCGATGATCAGGCGCAGCCGCGTCACGCCGAGCGCTTCGGTCAGCATGCGCTGCTGCGCAGTGACCATGTCGCGGTAGCCGTAGCGCGGAAACCGGGCGTGCAGCCCGTCGCTCGGCTTCGATGATCCACCATGTCCGATTCCGTCGGGCATGATCACGTAGTACTTCGACGAATCGAGCGGCTGACCCGCGCCGAACAGCCCGCCCGCATACGTGGGGTTCAGGAAACCGCGGCCCGTGCCACCGGTGCCGTGCAGCACCAGCACCGCGTTGCGCACCACGCCCTGCGCATCACGACGCGGCGAGCCGATCGTGGTGTAATGCAGCGTGAGCGTGTCGAGGCGACCGCCTTCAGCGAAGCCGAAGTTGCGCAGGCGCGCGTCGCCCTGCGTGCCGACACGCGCCCATGGATTGCCGCCCTGCGCCTGCGCGGCGGTGCCGGCGACGGTGAGCGCGAGAAACGAGCGAAGGAACGGGAAGCGGAACACGGATCGCCTCGGGAAGTGATGGCCTCGTCCCCGATGGCGATACGGTCAGGACGTGGCGACTGTCGCCCCGGTCTCCCGCTGTGTGGCATGCCGATCGAGAACCTGACGCACCATCGCCAGCAATTCCTGCGGGGTGAACGGCTTCTGCAGGAAGGTGCTGGCGGACTGGTCGTCGCTGGGAAGCGGTAAACTGCCTGCGGTGTAGCCCGAAACGAAGAGCACCGCAACCGACGGCAGGAACTGGCGCGCCAGCTCCACCATCTCCTTGCCACCCATTTCGGGCATGACCACATCGCTGACGATCAGGTCGATCGCGTCACGCTCGCGACGCGCGACCTGCACGCCGTCGCGACCGTTGGTGGCTTCCAGCACCCGATAGCCCGCCGACCGGAGTGCGCGCGCCGCGACAGCGCGCACCTGCGGCTCATCCTCCACCAGCAGCACCGTCTCGGAGCCGCTGGAGATGGGCGCCGGCGTTGGGCTCATGGGACGCCCTGTCGTCATCGCCGGCAGGGCACCAGCGTAGCGCGGCAGCAGAATGAACACCGTGGTGCCCCGGCCTGGCGCCGATTCGATCCAGATCACGCCGTGGTGCTGCCGGATGATGCCGTAACACATCGCGAGTCCGAGTCCGGTGCCCTGCCCCACGGGCTTGGTCGTGTAGAACGGTTCGAAGACATGCGCCAGCGTCTCTTCGTCCATCCCGGTGCCGGTGTCGGTGACCACGATCTCGACGTACTCGCCGGCGGCCATGGGACGGGGAAGCACGATGGCACCGTCGTGCACCACGCGGTTCGCCGTCCGCACGGTGAGGCGGCCACCGGCTGGCATTGCATCGCGCGCATTCACGACCACGTTCACGAGCACCTGCTCGAGCTGCGGCCCGTCGGCGCGCACGTTCCAGAGGGCGTCGCCGAGCGTGACGCGGAGTGCCACGTCCGGTCCGACGAGGCGCGACAACATGCGCTCCATCGCCCCAACGTGGTCGTTCAGCGCGATCGGCTGCTGCGACACGGGCTGGCGTCGTGCGAAGGCGAGGAGCTGCTTGGTGAGTTGCGTGGCGCGTTCACCGGCCAGCTGCACATCGGCCAGGTCGGCCTGCACTTCGTGATCGGGGGGCAGGCACTCACGTGCCACCGACGCGCTGCTCAGGATCGCGGTGAGCAGGTTGTTGAAGTCGTGCGCAATGCCACCGGCCAGACGCCCGACCGTATCGAGGCGCTGCGCCTGCTGCAGTTGCTGCTCGAGCTTGCGCCGCTCGGTGACGTCGCGGGCGACGATCACCCCGCCAACGATTTCCGTGGCGTCGCGCATCGGGCGCGCGCTGACGTCGAGGTATTCCGGGGCGATGTCCGGCAGCTCGAATGACGCTTCGAAGGCCAGGTCGTCGCCCGCCAACAGCGTCTCGATGCGTTCAGACCAGTTCCCGCTGGTCATGGCCGGCATGACGTCCGTGACCTTGCTCCCCGTCTCGGGCGGCGTGTGGCCATATCGCGCCACGAATGTCTGGAATGCAGGATTCCACGCCAGCAGGCGCGCGTCGCTGTCGATCACGGCCACGAGATCGGGCACCGCAGCAAGCGCCGACAGCAGACTGGTGCCGGAGGCGCGTGCGCGGCGCTCGGCGTCGACTTCACGTGCTGCCGAGAGTTGCATGGCGTGCTGTTCGTCCTCGACGAGCGCGATCGCCGTCGCAATGCCGAGTGCGGCGGTGAGGACGATGTCCACCAGCGGCAGCACCTGTAAAATGTCAGCGGTGCTGGTTCCGTCGCGCTGCACCGTGATCGCCAGCACGAGCGTGGCGATGCGCTGCACCCCGAGCGCCAGCAGCGCGATCCACATCCATCGCATACCGAGCGTTTTGGCGGCGTACGGGGTGGCGCGCACGCGAAGTGCCGCGGCGAAAGCGGCGGCTCCAGTGACGGCCAGCATCAGGCCGAGGCGGACGATGAGTCGCAGGCTCGCCCCGTCGTCCGTCAGCGCCTGCGGCACGAACAACGTCGGTAGTGCAGCCAGCGCGATACACACACTCACCAGCACCGGAATCGCATGGCGCATCGCGCCGCGCCGATACAAGGCGGTGGCGCCCATCACCAGGAGCACGGCGTGCAGGTACCCAGCGGCCTGAGAGCTCCATGTGGCGAGCAGCGGCCAGATCGGTGCCACGCTCGTGTCCGACACACGCAGCACCATCGCCGCGAGCCCTACCGCAACGTGGATCGCCTCACTCAGCCACGACACCGCCCACAACTTCAGATAATTGCGGGGATAGTAGCGTCCGAGCACATACAGCGCGCCCGCCAGCAGCAACGCCGTCGCCGCCTGCGTCACGACCGCAGAATACAACACGAGGTAGGACGGGCGCATACCGATGAGCCGGAGGAAGCCATCTCGTGCACACGACGGAAACGCGCCGCGGCGTGAACGCTATGCCGCAACGTACACGAATCATGTCCCGCAACGCTTAGCCGCGGCTCATCCGTACGGCACAAAACCGGCGTCGTTACTGGCCTTTGTTCGTACCCATGCGCACTGTTCTGCCATGATCATTTATGAAGTGACAACCGACGTCGCGCCTGCGAGCATTCCGGCGTACGAGGCCTATATGCGCGACACGCACATTCCCGATGTGTTGCGCACCGGCTGCTTCGTGCGCGCCACCATCGCGCGATCGATTCCGGGCCGCTATCGCATCCGCTACGTCGCCACCGACATGGACGTGCTCGATCGTTATCTCGGCGAGCATTCGCAGCAATTCCGCGACGATTTTGCCTCCCACCTCGGCGCTGAGGTCGAGGTGTCGCGCGAGGTCTGGTCGGAACTGCAGCACTGGGAGGGGGGTTCCGCACGGACGCCCTGACGGGGAGCGGTCGGGACTGCGACATTGCTCCGCAGTCCCGCGACCTGTCGCCCGCTCTTCCCCTTCCGATGCATCCCATGCGCTTTCTGTCCCCCTTCGGTGCCGCGCTCGCCCTGTTGCTGACCGCGCCGTCGCTGCAGGCACAAGCTGCAGCAGAGTCCGCTCCAGCGCCGGTCATCGGCATGCTGCTGCCGACCAGCGGCGCCACCGTCACCAGCCCGGTCACCGTGCGGTTCCGGCTGGTCAATTACGGCGTCGCTCCCGCCGGCACGAACGTGGACCGGACGGGACACTTCCACATTCTCATCGATGATGAGGCCGGCGCTCCGGGCACCATCATTCCTGCCGACAGCACGCACATCCACTTCGGCAAGGGACAGATCGAGGTCACGGTGCCCGTGCCGCTTGGCCGGCACACGCTGCGCGCCGTGCTCGGTGACTACACGCACAAGGTGATTTCACCGGATCTCGTCTCGGCGCCGGTCTCGATCCGCGTGGTGCCGTCGCGCCGCTGAGAGAGAGATGAACTGGATCCGCGGCTAGTGTGGCGGATCGCCGCGGGCCGGATCGCAGATCAGCCCTTCCAACGCGCTGATTGCATCCGTGGGCATCGTCAGCACCCTGGCGATCGGCATGCGACTCATCCCGATCGCCGACAGGCCGGCGTCGAACGCATCCTCCGAGCCGGTCATCACCGCCCGCATGTCGGGCGACAGCGTCGGGTGTTCGCGTGACAGCCACAGCGCGCGCTTCGCCGCATCGCGCTTCACGACGGGACCGGTGAAGAGCCGTGGCCAGATCTCCACCAGCGTGTGCGTGGACGGCGCATCGAAAGGCCACACGGCCCATCCCGCGTCCTGCAATGTCAGGAGCATGGGCATGCCCCGGATCGAACCCGTGCCTACCGAGCCGGCGCCGCCCACCTGAAACACCGATTTCGGTCGCGGCCCACCTGTCGCAGCACGTTCAGTGGCGCGAAGCCCCAACTCGGTGGCATGCGGTCGCGTCGTCCCCGGTCGGCCCCAGAACGGTGGCCGACACGCACGCAGCCACTGCTCGCCCTCGTCACGCGCCGCACGCCACACATCGCGCACGTCGTTCCATCCGCGTTCGGCGGCGAACCACGCCGGCATGCCGAACGCGAAGTCGAGCCCTGCCAGCACCGGTTCGTCGTCAGCCAGTCGTGCGAGGAGTACGTCACGTACCGCCTCGCGACTCCCCGGCGCGACGAGACCGGTCAGCGCACCATCACGCGCGGTGGCGATCCAGATGCGATCAGCGGCGCCGGTGAGCGCGCCGGACCAATCCACTCCGATGCACTCCACCGCGAAAGCCGCCTAGCGGCGCTTCTTCCCCATCAACGTGCCGAGCAACGAGCGCGTGATGGTACCGGCGATGGTGACGGCGATGGTGCGCGCCACGGGGGAGCGCAGGAACGCACCGAGCGCTCCTTCCTCTTCGCGTGCGGACTTCGCCGGCGACGACGCGTTCGCCGTCTCGGCATCAGCTTCCGCAGCCGCCTCCGCCGCGGCGTTCGATGCGTGCTTTTTCTCGAGCATTTCGCGCGCCGATTCGCGATCGACGGAAACCGCGTACTTCTTCGCCTGCGGCGTGGAGAGGCGCGGTGCCACCTCGGCCTCGGTGAGCGGGCCCATGCGCGACGCGGGGGGCACCATGTGGCAGGCGAAGGGCAACGTCGGCGTGCCTTTCGCCGTCAGCGTCGAGACGAGTGCCTCACCCGTGCCGAGCGTCGTGAGCAGCGACTCGATGTCGTAATACTCCGTCTTCGGGATCGTGCGCGCGGTGGAGCGCAGTTGCTTCTCGTCGTCGGGCGTGAAGGCACGCAGCGCATGTTGCACACGATTGCCGAGCTGTCCCAGCACCGTTTCGGGGATGTCACGCGGGTGTTGCGTGATGAAGAACACGCCGACGCCCTTGGAGCGCACCAGTCGCACCACCTTCTCGATTTCGTCGCGCATCGACTTGCTCGCATCGGCGAAGAGCAGATGCGCCTCGTCGAAGAAGAACACCAGCTTCGGCTTGGCGAGGTCGCCCACTTCGGGCAGCATCGCATACAGCTCCGCCAGCATCCAGAGCATGAACGTGGAGAAGAGCGCCGGCTTGTCCTGCACGTCGGAGAGTGCGAGCACCGAGATCAGGCCGCGTCCGTCGCGTTCCACCGAGAGCAGGTCGTTGAGGTCGAAGGCGGGCTCGCCGAAAAACTTGTCGGCGCCCTGTGCCTCGAGACCGATCAGATTTCGCAGTACCACGCCCACGGTGGCCTTCGACATGCCGCCGTATTCCTTCAGCTCGGCCGCGCCGTCTTCGGTGAGATACTGCAGCACTTCGCGCAGGTCGCTCAGGTCGAGCAGCAGCAGGCCCTTGTCATCGCAGTACTTGAAGACGAGCGCGAGGACGCTGGACTGTGTCTCATTCAGCCCGAGCACCTTCGAGAGCAGCAGCGGACCGAAGTCGGAGATCGTCGCCCGCAGCTGACCGCCTGTCTTACCCGTGAGTGACAGCAGTTCGACGGGGAATCCCGTGGCGCTCCACGTGTACCCCGTGGCCGTGGCACGCTCGTCGATCTTCGGGTGCGGTCCACCCGCCATCGCGATCCCGCCGACGTCGCCCTTCACATCCGCGAGGAAGACGGGCACACCCTGCGCCGACAGCTGTTCGGCCATGAGTTGCAGCGTCTTCGTCTTGCCGGTGCCTGTCGCGCCGGCGATCAGGCCGTGCCGGTTCATCATCGTCAGCGGAAGCCGGATCAATGGCTCCGGGTGAATTGCGCCGTCGTGCACGACGGCACCCAGCGCGATGCCCGGGATCTCGGCGGGGAAAGCGGACCTGGCGGCGGCGATCAGAGCGTCGTTCATGGCGCGGAGACGGGACGAAGGACGTGGACGGCGAAGTGGCGGACGCCCGGGAATGATATCGCGACGCGCTCGCGGGCGGTGCTGCAGGGCTGCGCCCGATGTGCGGCCGTGCCGCGCACAGGCCTTGCTTTTTGAACGGGCGCGAGGACCGCCGGTTCTCGTTCCCCGACTCGTTCCAGCGACCATTTCCGCTCTGCAATGCGCTCATTTCACCCTGCGGCGTGCCGCACGACAACGGCCGCGACCCGGCAGCTTCTGACGGCAGTAGTTGCCGTCGTGGCACTTTCTGCCTGCTCCAAAGGTGGCTCCAGGTCCACCCCGGTCACGGAGCCGCGGGTGGCGGACGTCGCACTGTCGGTCACCGGCAGCGGGACCGGCAGCGGCAAGGTCGTTTCGACGCCCGCAGGCATCGACTGCACGATGAGCGCGGGGGCTGCCAGCGGCGTTTGCACGGCGACGTACCGGCCCGGCACCGTCGTCTCACTCGAAACCGTCGCAGCGCAGACCTCGGTATTCGTCGCATTCAGTGGCGATTGTGCGCTCGCGACTTGCCAGACCACGATGCAGGCGCCTCGCGTGGTGACGGCGACCTTCGTGCCCAACGTGCTCTCGGTGGTGGCCAATGCCGCGTCGGCAGGCGGTGGACGGATCGTGAGCACGCCGGCGGGGATCGATTGCATGCTGAACGGCGTCGCAGCCGGCAGTGGGGCCTGCACGGCGAGCTTCCCCCTGAACACCATCGTGACGCTGCTGCAGGAGCCGGTGGCCGGCGCGGTTTTTCAGTCATGGGGCAGCACCTGCAACGGAAATCCCTGCACCGTGGCGCTGAATGGGCAGCGCACCGTCGACGTCACGTATCGCATGCCGTCGGTCACCGTGCCACCGCAACCGCCCACTCCAACACCGCCGGTGGCCGTCGCGCTCCGCGTGGCGGCATCACCGGCCTCGCGCGGCAGTGGCACGATCACCAGCGTTCCCGGTGGCATCAGTTGCACGGTTAGTGATGGTGTCGCGAGCGGCGTCTGCGCCGTGAACGTCGCGGCAGGCTCCGTCGTGACACTGATGCAGACGCCCGCAGGCAACGCGCTGTTCCAGGGCTGGAGCGGCGACTGCATCGGCAACCCCTGCCAGCTCACGATGACCCAGCCGCGCGTGGGCGAGGTGACATATCGCGTGCCGCCGCCGGGCATCGTGGCGATCACCAGCACGGGTTCGGGAAACGGTGCGGTGACCAGCTCACCGTCCGGTATCTCGTGCACGCTCATGGCGGGCGTGACGACCGGCATCTGCAGCGCGAGTTTCGATGCCGGTGCGAGCGTCACGCTGATCGGTGGTGCAGCGAACGGCGGCAGCTTCGACGGCTTCAGCGGATCGTGTACGGGCGGCACCTGCGTATTGCCGGTCGTCAGTGGTGTGACCAGTGCGGTCAGCGTTGGCTTCACGGCGGCACCGCAGCGGGTGACGATCGCGCCCGGTTCGGGATCGACGGGATCGGGTGTGGTGACGAGTACACCGGCGGGCATCAGCTGTGTGCTGTCCGCGTCGTCGTCGAGCGGCACCTGCAGTGCGTTGTTTCCGAACAACACGGTCGTCACGCTGCAGCAGGCCACGACCGGCAACGCCGTGTTCAACGGATGGGCCGGCGACTGCTCCGCCGACCCGTGCCAGCTCGTGACCACGCAGGCCCGCACCGCACTGGTGATCTTCAAGACGCAGGGCATGACGATCAGCGGTGGCGGCACCGGAACCGGCACCGTGACGAGTTCACCGTTGGGCATCAGCTGCGTCATCACCGCCGGCGTGGTGGGCGGCACCTGCTCCACGACGTTTCCGCCGAACACCGTCGTCACGCTCACGTCCACGCCCTCAGGCATCAACTCGTTCTCCGGGTATACCGGCGCGTGCAACGGTCCCACCTGCAGCGTGACGATGGTCACCGGTGGCATGACCACCGTGACCGCGCAATTCGCCGCGCCGCCGACACTGACCATCACGACGGTGTCCGGCGCCGAAGGCGGTGGCACCATCACGAGCGCACCGGTGGGCGTGTCCTGCGCGCTCACGTACGTCGCCACCAGCGGCACCTGCGTCACCGCGTATGCGCTCAACACGAGTGTGACGCTCACGCAGACGCCGACACCAGGCAGTGTGTTCGTCTACTGGCTGGGCGCCTGCGCCTCGGCGGGTTCGGCGAACGGTTGCACGGTGTCGCTGTCACAATCGCGGACGGTGCAGGCGCTCTACCGGTTGGCGGTGCCCGGCTCGGTGACGGTGAATGCTGGCAGCGGCACCGGCAGCGGCTCCGTGTCGAGCTCCCCCGGTGGCCTCGCATGCAGTGTGGCCAATGGCACCAAGGGTGGGATTTGCCGAGCGATCTTCCCGGTGGGGTCCACGCTGTCGCTGATTCCGATCGCCAGCGCCGGTTCGACGTTCGCCGGCTTCAGCGGCAGTTGCAGCGGCATGACCTGCGTGCTGCAGGTGCCCGAGAACGGCGACATCACGGTCACGGCGAACTTCATCCGGTGAACGTCGTCGGGAAACGAGCGAAGCACACGCCGGTGCGGGGAGAATGACCGGGATCGTGCGGGCGTTGCTTAACTTCGGGCGGCGCGGTGATCCGGTTCCGCGTCCGTCGCCCCGTCCCAACCGACAATGATGCTGGTCGAGGTTCGCCTGCCGACATACCGCTCGCACCACTGCCCCTCGGCTCGCCCGTGATCGGTCGCCTGCTGCTGCGCGGTGCACGCGCGTTCGCGTTGCTGTTCGTGAGCGTGCTGTTGTTGCCGTACGTGGTGGTGCCGGTGTATGCGTATCACGCCGCAGCACCATTTACGGGAAGCACGCTCGTGAACCCTTACGCCGGTGCGGCCACGCAGTGGCAGCGCGCGAACTTTCACGCACATTCGCGCGCATGGGGCGGACTCACCTCCGGACATGGCAGCGCCGCCGACGTGCGGAAGGCGTACCGTGCCGCAGGCTATGACGTGGTGTCGGTGTCCAACTACCACCACATCGACCAGGCACCGGACGACAGCAGCTTCGTGCCGGTGTACGAACACGGATTCAGCATCCAGAAGACGCATCAGCTCGTGCTGGGCGCCCGAAACGTGATGCCACTCGACTTTCCGCTCTGGCAGACGACACATGCCAAGCAATACCTGCTGTCGCGGCTTCGCGACCCGTCGTCCCTCACGGTCGTGGCGCACCCCTACCTGCGCACCGGCTACGAGCAGTCGCAGCTGGCGCGGCTCTCCGGATACGATCTGCTCGAGATCCGGAGCCACTGGAACGATGCCAGCGTCTGGTGGGATTCGGTGCTCACGTCCGGCAACCCAGTGTACGGCATCGGTAACGACGACTCGCACGACGTGGCGAGACCGGGTGAGGTGGGCGTAGTCTGGACGATGGTGAACACCGATGACGAGAGTGGACCAGCGGTGCTGGCCGCACTCCGCCGCGGTGCCATGTACGTCGTCGCCGGCACCCGTGACTCGACGCCAGCCGCGCTGCTGGCGATGCTGGTGCGTGGCGACACGATCACGGCCACGTTCGACCGGCCGATGGACAGCCTGCATGTGATCGCCGATGTCGGCGCCACGCGCCAGACCGTGCAGCATTCCGCCAGCATCTCCTACGTGATGACCGCCGCCGATCACTACGCCCGTATCGTCGCGCGCGACGCCAGCGGAACACTCTACCTGAACCCCGTGATCCGCAGCACGGGCGCGCCGGTCGTGCGAGCGGTGCCGCCCGTGCGGCCGCTGGCCAGCATCGCCTCGCGCGTGAGTGCGTTCCTGCTCTGGATCGGCAGCGTCGCGCTGATCGTCTCCGGTGCGCTCGCTCGCGTGACCCGCACGCGCGCGCCGCGCGCGACTGCAGCGATTCTGGCGTTGCTCTGCGCGGCTCCGGGGCTCGAAGCGCAGGCAACGCATCCGCTTCCGTTCCGGGTCGGTGAGTATCACGAGTACGATCTGAAGTTCGGCGTGATCAGCGTCGGCAGCGGTTCGCTGTCGGTGAGTGGACCCGATACGCTGCGTGGTCGGGAGGTACTCCGTCTGCGATACGAAATCCGCGGCGGGATTCCGCTGTTCCGTGTGCATGACGTGATGGAGAGCTGGTTCGATCCGGTCTCGATGTCGAGCCTGCGGTTCACGCAGGATCTGCGCGAAGGGCCAAAGCGTTACAATCGCCATTACGACTTCTATCCCGACGAGCTGATCGTCCTCGAGCGCGGCAAACCGCGTGCGGCCACCGTCGCGGCACCACTCGACGATGCGTCGTTCATCTACTACGTGCGCGCGCTGACACTGGAACTGGGACAGACGCAGAGCTTCGCACGCTACTTCCGGCCGGATGCGAATCCGGTCACGATCCAGGTGCTGCGCAAGGAAACGATCA
Source organism: Gemmatimonadaceae bacterium (assembly GCA_043788935.1). GTDB lineage: Bacteria > Gemmatimonadota > Gemmatimonadetes > Gemmatimonadales > Gemmatimonadaceae > JACMLX01. The sequence continues at coordinate 38,252 of JAYWIJ010000190.1, forward strand.
CCGTGCCCGCCGGCACGTTCAGCACGATCGTGGTCAAGCCGGTCATCCGCACCTCAGGCATTTTTTCGGAGGGTGGGCAGGCGGAGCTCTGGTTCAGTGACGACACGAACCACACGCTGATCCAGATGAAAGCCAGGCTGTCGTTCGGATCGCTGAGCCTCTACCTCCGCCCGTCGCGCAACCGGCGCTGATCAGCGCTGCGCGGGCGCTGGCCAGACACCGCGCAGGCGTGTGGCCGTGAACACGCCGAGCGTGAGTGCGGTGTCGGCACCGCGCAGCACCGGCACCGTACGCACGAAGTTCAACGAGTCGAACATCGATGCGTAACGCGTGGCCGTGGCGCGCGCCGAGTCGGC
>JAYWIJ010000191.1:0-9186 GCA_043788935.1 Gemmatimonadaceae bacterium
TGAGGCGCGTGTCGTCACTGACCGCGCCGCTCTCGTCGAACGGGACATTGAAGTCCACACGCACGACGACACGACGCCCGCGCAATTGCGCGGGCGTCAGGTCCTTCACGGAACGCTTCTGCATCAGGACAGCGTGCTGCCGACGTACTGCAGCAGGTCGACGCAGCGGCTCGAGTATCCCCACTCGTTGTCGTACCAGCCGGACAGCTTGACCATCGTCTTGTCGATGACGTTGGTGCTCTTTGCGTCGATCGTGCACGAGAACGGATTCCCGATGTAATCGACGCTCACCAGTTCGACGGTGCTGTAGTCGAGGAACCCCTTGAGCGGGCCTTCCTGCGAGGCGGCGAGGAACGCCGCGTTGACCTCCTCGATCGTCGTCGGCCGCTCCACTTCCACCGTCAGTTCGGTCAGCGAGACGTCGGGCGTCGGGACGCGGATCGAGATGCCGTCGATCAGCCCCTTCACTTCCGGGATCACGAGCGCGGTGGCCTTCGCCGCACCGGTCGTCGTCGGAATCATCGACAGCGCGGCCGCGCGGGCGCGGCGCATGTCCTTGTGCGGCAGGTCGAGGATCTGCTGGTCGTTGGTGTAGCTGTGGATCGTGACCATCGCGCCGTGACGGAAGCCGAAGTTGTCGCGGACTACCTTCACCATCGGCACCAGGCAGTTGGTGGTGCAGCTGGCGTTGGAGATGATGTTGTGCGTGGCCGGATTGTACTTCTGGTGGTTCACGCCCATCACGATGGTGATGTCCTCGCCCTTGGCCGGTGCGGAGATGATCACCTTCTTCGCGCCCGCGGCGATGTGCTTCGCGGCCTTGTCTGCGTCGGTGAAGATGCCCGTCGACTCGAGCACGACATCCACCTTCGATGCGGCCCACGGCAGGTTGGCGGGGTCGCGCTCGGCCGTGATGCGGATCTCGTCGCCGTCCACGATGATCGCGCCTTCCTTCGAGCTCACGTCACCCTGATAGGTGCCATGCACCGAGTCGTACTTGAACAGATGCGCCAGCGTGGCCGTATCGGTCAGGTCGTTGATGCCGACGAAATCGATCGCGGCGCCCGACTTCTTCGCGGCGCGCAGCACGTTCCGCCCGATGCGACCAAACCCATTGATGCCGACCCGAATTGCCATGACGCTACTCCAGTGGTGAACGGCGGTCGCCGGTGGCAGGCGCCCGCCCGAAGGTGACACAACTCACGATGCGTGCCCCACCGTCCATCAGGGCGGCAGCGCACGCGACAAGGGTGGCGGCGGTGGTCACGACGTCATCGACGAGTACGCAGTGCGCGCCCGCCACGTGAGGCGCACCCGCCGAAGCCACGGTGAAAGCGCGAGTTACGTTCACCAGTCTCTCCCCGGGTGTCAACCGCGTCTGACTGGACGGCGTGCGCGTGCGGATGAGTGCCGGCACCACTGCCAGTCCCCAATGTGGCGCAAGGGCCCGGGCCAGCACGTCGGCCTGATTGTAGCCGCGCTCGCGTTGCCGCCACGTCGCCATCGGCACCGGCACCAGGCAGGCGCGCTCGCGCTGCACGTCGCGGGGCCATGACAGCCGCGCCATCTCCGCCGCCATCCCGTCGGCCAACCGCGGCCAGCCATCATACTTGAAGGCGTGGACGAGTCGGCTGGCGACGGACGTGCGCGCGATCCACGCCACCGATCGTACCGAACGCACGTAGGGCGGCAGCGCGTCGCACCACCGGCATGGATCACCCGCCTCCGCGCCCCACGCCACGGGATGCCCGCACCGTGCGCACTGCGGGTGCGGCAGCCGTGGCAGCCGGCTCCAGCAGAGCGGGCAGGCCGGCCCGGGTGCGCGGCCCAGCGGCATGTCGCACAGCGCGCACACGCCAGGCAGCGCCAGTTCGAGCAAGGTGCGCGCGAACCATCGTCCGCGCTCCCACACGCCCGCCCCGTTCACCCGACGGGCTCGCGTCCTGCTCCGGGGCGCACGCTTCGCCACATCACGGCACGATCAGGGTGCAGATCGCCTCCAAACCAGCGCTGCCACGACCGCGCACCCTGCGCGAGGAGCATGTGGAGCCCGTCGTCTGCGCGTCGGCCCTGCGCACGTGCGAGCGCCACGAACGGCGTCGGCCCTGAACGGCGATAGACGAGATCGAGGCAGGCGGCACCCTGCCGCAGCACACCGGGATTGACCGGCACCTGCTCGTCCCGCATGCCGACCGGCGTCGTGTTCACCACGAGGTCCGCTGAACGAACTGCCTGCGCCATGAATTCCTCGACGGTCGTTGCACCGGGTGGTCCGAGCGACTGCAGCGCCTCCGCACGCGACGGCGTCCGCGCCCAGATGGCGACGGCGCAGTCCGGCCACGAAGCGATCGCGGCGACGACCGCTCGGGCCGAACCACCGGCGCCCAGCACCGCCACCTTCGCTCCACGCGGAATCTCACCCAGCAGTGCAACGACGGCGTCATCGAATCCGCCCACGTCGGTGTTGTCTCCGTGCAGCCGACCGTCCTGCACCCACCACGTGTTCACGGCGCCGAGTCGCCGCGCGAGCGGCGTGAGTTCGTCGCAGCGTTCGGCGACGCGTTCCTTGTGCGGAATCGTCACGTTGCCGGCCGCCCCCTCCGCCACCAGCGAGGCCAGCGTCGTGTCGAGCGCGTCGACGCTGACGTCGAATGCTTCGTAGCGCACGTCGAGCCCTGCCGCCTCGAGTGCGGCATTCTGGAACACGGGCGAGAGTGACTGCGAGACGGGCTGGCCGAGGAGGACCAGCCGCCCGGGGCGCCGCATCAGCGCGACGGCGAGTTCCGTTCCGCCGCCAGCCGGTCGAAGACGCGGCCGATCAGCGAATGCAGTTCGTCGTACGTGTCGCGATAGACGGTGATGTCGCCACCGATCGGATCGCTTACCGGACGCGCGCTCTCGCCATGCGTGGCGAAGCTGCTGAGCAGGTGCGTCTTGCCGTGCCCTCCCAGTCCTTCGACGGCCAGCAGATGACTCGGGCTCATGGTCAGGATCAGGTCCGCCTCGTCGATCATCGCCGCCGTCACGTGCCGCGAGCGGTGGCGTGACAAATCGAGACCATGCTCCATCGCGATCAGGAGCGATCCCTCGGAGGCACCGCTGATGCCATCCGCGGCAACGCCAGCGCTGGCGACGGCAACGTCCGCCAGCTTGCGCTCGGTGACGATCGATCGACCGATCACTTCCGCCATCGGACTGCGGCAGGTGTTCCCGGTGCAGACGAACAGCACGCGCAGGGTGGAATCAGGCATCGCCAAGCAGGTCAGGGACAGTCTCGCGCAGGGTGGCCGCACTGATCGCGCCAGGGCGAATTACCCGCAATCGTCGTCCGGTGCAGTCTATCACGGTACTCGGCGGTGAGGGAGGCAGCGCGCCGCCGTCGAGCACCATCAACAACCCGCGATGGATCTCGGCGGTCCACTGTTCGACCACCTCGCCGGCGCGCATCGCCGGTGGCACGCCCGGTCGATTGGCCGATGTCGATGTGAGCGGCGAGCCCAGTGCCGTGATCAGGCGCTGCAATCCCGGATGTGGCGTCCAGCGCACGGCGATGCCGCCCTCCGGTCCGCGCAGGCGCGGCGGCAGTTGCCCTTCGCCACCGGGCAGCACGAGCGTCAGCGGCCCGGGCCAGTGGCGTGCCGCCAGGTGTGACGCCTGCGCCGACATTTTCAGGCCAAGGCGCGAAAGCATCGTGCTGTTCGACACCAGCAGCAGGAACGGTTTGGCGGGCGGCCGACGCTTGAGCGTCACCAGCTTTTCCACCGATTCGAAATCCACCATGGTGCCGAAGCCGTACACCGTCTCGGTGGGATAGGCGAGCACGCCGCGATCCTGCAGGTGCATCACCACCGGCGTCAGTGCCGCCTGCACTTCGTCCGGCGACCAGAACGGCTGTACGACGCTGCGCCAGCTCACTCGGGCAAGATGCTGAGGGATTCGGCGACGTCGAAATCACCCGCTTCCGTGACCTTCATGCCACGCTCGCTGCCGCGCACCACCACCACAGGAAATCCGTAGTGTTCGCAGAGGGCGGCGTCGTCTGTGGCCGCCAGCTTGTCGCGACGGGCACGCGTGTGCACCTCGTCGATCATCGCGCGCGGAAACGCCTGCGGCGTCTGCGCACGCCAGAGTGCCGTGCGGTCCACCGTGCGTACGATACGACCCCGCTCGTCCACTTCCTTCAGCGTGTCCACCACAGGCAGTGCGGCGATGGCGCCATGTCCATTGCGGGCTTCGCGAATGACGCGGTCGATCACCGTGCCGCTCGCGAGTGGCCGCGCCGCGTCGTGAATCACGACCGTCTCGACGTTCTCCGGCATGTCCTCGAGCCCGTTGTACACCGATTGCATCCGGTCACGGCCGCCCTGACTCACCAGCATGCGGTCGATGTCGCACTGGAAGAGCCACGGCGGCGGATCGGCCGCGTAGTCGCGCGGCAGCACGACGACGACGAGAGCGACATCAGGGCGGAGTTGGAAAGTCTGCAGGCTGTGGAGCACCATTGGCTTCCCTGCTACCCATCGAAACTGTTTCAGCTCGGTACCGCCGACGCGTGTGCCGCTTCCTCCCGCCACGATCACGACGCCGACGTTCGGTGTCGCAACGGGCGCGACGTCGCGCAACTCGGCCGGCCTGGTATCACGATCGAGATTGCCGGCGGCGCGTTCAGCGCCGTCATGTGAATGATCGTGATCGTGATCGTGGTCGTACTCGTGTGTCATGTGAAGATCGTGTCGAGCAGGTCACGCACGTTGGCCACGCCGATCACCTTCAATCCGGCGGGCGCCTTCACCTTCGTGCTCGTCTTGGAAACGTAGGCTCGCGTCAGTCCGAGGCGTGCCGCTTCAGCGAGCCGACGCTCGAGCTGCGATACGGCGCGGATCTCGCCGCCGAGCCCAATCTCACCGAGAAACAGTGCGTCTTGCGGCAGCGGCCGGTCGTACACCGACGAGGCGAGTGCTGCAGCGACGGCCGTATCACCGGACGGCTCCGTCAGCCGCATCCCACCGACCACGTTCACGAATGCATCGAGTTGCGCGAAGCCGAGTCCGGCGCGCTTCTCGAGCACGGCGAGCAACAGCGCGAGCCGCCGCGGATCGTAGCCCGTCGTGACGCGCTGCGGCGTGCCGAAGCCCGCCTTGGCCGCAAGCCCCTGAATCTCGACCAGCAGCGGCCGCGTGCCCTCCAGCGGCGCTGTCAGCGCACTCCCACTCGACGACTGCGTGCGGTCGCCCATGAACAGCGCCGAGGGATTCGCAACGGGCTGCAACCCTTCGGCATCCATGCGAAACACACCGATTTCATCCACGCTGCCGAAGCGGTTCTTCGTGGCGCGCAGCAGGCGGTAATCGGCACTGCCCTCGCCCTCGAAATACAACACCGTATCGACGATGTGCTCGAGCGTCTTGGGGCCGGCGATGCCGCCACCTTTCGTGACGTGTCCGACGACGAAAATCGCGGTGCCGAGCTCCTTCGCGGCGCGCATCAATCGCGCGGCGCACTCGCGCACCTGGCCCACGTTGCCCGGTGCCCCTTCGAGTTCCTCGGTGTGCACCGTCTGGATCGAGTCGATGACGGCGATGACCGGCCGCGTCGCTTCGAGATGCGCGAGGATCGTCTCGAGGTGCGTCTCGGGCAGGAACTCCACGTCGCCCGCTTCGTCACCGAGTCGGTCGGCGCGCAACTTGACCTGCAACGCACTCTCCTCGCCGCTGACGTACAACGCCGGGCTTCCGGTGTTCTGCAGTCGCGCGACGACCTGCAGCAGCAGCGTCGACTTGCCGATGCCCGGTTCACCGCCAACCAGCACCATGCTGCCCGGCACGATGCCGCCGCCGAGCACGAAGTCGAACTCCACGAGTCCGGTCTTGAGGCGCGTGGACTCCGTACCGCTGACGTGGCTGAGCTTTGCGGCGCGTGTTGACACCATGCCGCGGCGACTCGGTGCCGCCGTGCGGCCGACGACCTTCGCCGGCGACTTCTCGACGATTTCCTCGACGAGCGTGGACCACTCCCCGCACGTGTCGCAGCGGCCGCCCCACTTGGGATACTCCGCGCCGCAGTGCGTGCACCGGTAGGCCGTCTTCGTCTTCGTGCTCACTCGTTCGGTACGCGCTTGGAGAAGTTTTCGAAACGCGTGTAGTGCTTGTGGAAGAACAGCGGAACCGTGCCGATCGGACCATTGCGCTGCTTGCCGATGATGATCTCGGCGCGGCCATCGAGCTCGCTGTTCTTCAATCGACCTGCCTCGTCACGCTCGGCGTACACTTCCTGACGGAAGATGAACATGATCAGGTCGGCGTCCTGCTCGATGGCGCCCGACTCACGCAGGTCGCTGAGTTGCGGCCGTCCTTTTTCGTCGCCGCTGCGCTGTTCCGGTGCGCGCGAGAGCTGCGACAGCGCCACCACGGGCACGCGCAATTCCTTCGCCAGCGCCTTGAGCCCGCGGCTGATCTGGCTGACTTCCTGCTGACGGTTTTCCGAGCTCGGGCCGGTCATCAGCTGCAGGTAGTCCACGATGATGAGACCGAGCTTCGACTCCGGGTCGGCCTTGAGACGCCGCGCCTTCGCGCGCATGTCGAGCACGCTGATGCCCGGCGCATCGTCGATGTAGATCGGCGCCTGCGACAGGATGCCGACGGCGCGTGCCAGGCGCGGCCAGTCATCGTCGCGCAGCCGGCCGGTGCGCATCGCCTGCGCATCGAGACGCGCCTCGCTGGTGATCATGCGCTGCACGAGCGACTCCTTGCTCATCTCGAGCGAGAAGAACGCCACGCCCACACCCTCGGTGATGGCGACGTGCTGCGCGATGTTCAGCGTCAGCGCCGTCTTGCCCATCGACGGGCGCGCCGCGACGATGATCAGGTCGGACGGCTGGAAGCCGGACGTCAGCTCATCCAGATCGGAGAAGCCGGTGGCGACGCCCGTGACCGATCGCCCTTCCTTGGCGATGGTTTCGATGCGCTCCATCGCCGGGTACATCAATTCCTTGATGCGCGTGAACCCCGCGCCACCCTTGTCCTGACTGACCTGCAGAATGCGCTGCTCGGCGAAGTCGAGCAATTCACGCGCCGGCTGACGACCCTCGAACGCTTCGCCCGCAATCTGCGTGGACACCTCGATCAGGCGGCGCAGCAGCGCCTTCTCCTTCACGATCTTCGAGTGATGCGCGATGTTCGCCGCCGTCGGCACGGCGTCGGCAAGGAAGCTCAGGTACTCGCGACCGCCCGAGGCATCCATCTCGCCGCGACGTTCCAGTTCGTCCGACAGCGTGACGACGTCGATACCGCTGCCCCGCTCCACCAGCGAGATGATCGCACGGAAAATCCGGCGATGGCCTTCGCGGAAGAACATGGAATCATCCACGATCTCCGTCGCGAAGGTGATCGCTTCGGCATCGATGAGCATCGCGGCCAGCACCGACTGCTCCGCGTCCTCCGACTGTGGTGGTCGGCGGTCGCGGTACGGATCAGGAGCGGACGGTCGCGTCGAGAACGCGTCGAGCAAGCTTGACATCTTCCCACGTTGGGCGCTTCCACGCGTCGTTACGGAGCAGCGCGGCTGGATGATAGGTGGCGACGAGCGGAATCCCCTGATACCAGTGGACCTGCTGTCGCAATTTGCCTATCGCAAGTTTAGTCCCGAGGAGTGACTGCGCGGCAAACGTCCCGAACGCCAGGATGATCCGGGGTTGCACCAAATCGATCTGCCGCTGCAGGAACGGTGCGCAGGCCCGCACCTCGTCCGGCATCGGATTGCGGTTCCCAGGCGGCCGGTGCTTGAGCACATTGGCGATGTACACCGTCTCGCGTGACAGCTGGATGGCGCCGAGGATCTTGTTCAGCAGTTCGCCGGCCGGTCCCACGAACGGCTCGCCGGTGAGATCCTCCCGTTCACCGGGCGCCTCGCCGACCACCATCACGTCGGCGTCCGGCTTGCCGACACCGGGCACCGGCTGCGTCGCCGTCGCGTGCAGCTCGCAGCCGCGACAGGCGCTGATCGCTGCCGTCACGTCGGCGAGTGTGTGCCACTGCGCGCCTGCGTGCAGTCCGGAGAGCGCCGGACGCTCCACGCGGAGACCGAGCGGCACCACGAGCCCTTCGATGCGCAGGACGCCCGCTTTCTGCGGCGCCGTTGGCACGTCTGATGGGATATCCGGTGTCGCGGGCGTTGCCGGCGGCGTGGCCGGCTCCGGCGGCGTGGGACGCGCACCGCCGTCCACCTTGCGCAGCATCTCACGCCAGTCGTCGGATGCCGGCAACGCGTCGTCTCCCTTGAAGAGCACGCGCTCCGATCGATCCACGGCACGCGGCGGCGATGCCGGCGGTGGCGGTGCTGCTGCCGGTGGCGCCGCGTCGTCTCGATTCGGGCGAGGCGCCGCCGGTGCCGACGATGCCGCTGGCGGGCTGGCCGCGGCACTGCCGCCGCGCTGCAGCGCGCCCAGCATCTTCATCACGTCGTCGACGTCCAGCGCATCGAGCAGCATCTCGGACTCACCGAGCTCACGACGCTGCTCCAGATACGCGCGCAGGCGCTCACGCGGGTTCACGCGCGCTGCTCCATTGCCCGAAACAGGCGATCGAGGAGCAGATCGGCGAGCTCGGTCTTCGGCATCAGCGGCGGCGCCTCGCGCGACCCGTCGGCCGCGACGATGACGACGCGGTTCGTGTCGGTGCCGAACCCGGCGCCGTCCTCCGTCGCGTCATTCGCCACGATGAAGTCGAGCCCCTTGCGGTGCATCTTCGCCACCGCGTTCTCCTCGACGTTCGTTGTCTCCAGCGCGAAACCCATCACCACGGCGCCTGCGCGTCGCAGCGTCCTGGTGCTCGCGAGGATGTCATCGGTGTGCTCGAGTTGCAGCACCGGCGCGCTGTGGGTCTTCTTGATTTTCTGTGCACGGATGTCGGCGGCACGGAAGTCTGCAGGCGCCGCCGCCATGATGAGCGCGTCGGCGGCTGGCAGCACGCGTTCGACGGCGTCGCGCATGTCGGCCGTCGTCGTCACGCCGACGCTCACACATCCGGCGGGAAGCGGCACTTCCAGCGGACCATGAATCAGCGTGACGTGTGCACCGCGGCGCCACGCCGCGGCCGCGATCGCCACGCCCATGCGCCCGCTGCTGTGATTCGTGATGTAGCGCACGGGATCCAGCGCCTCGCGCGTGGGGCCTGCGGTGACGACGATGTG
>JAYWIJ010000192.1:0-2588 GCA_043788935.1 Gemmatimonadaceae bacterium
TGCCGGGCGACCGACAGCGCCAGCGGCGGCAAGAGTCCTGTCTCACTGCAGACCGAAGAGCACATGCAGGCGATGGTGCAGGAGCTGCTGCAGCAGCGCTGTCCCGGCATGCCTGAGCCGGAGGCGCGGGTCCACGCGGTGCTCAGCGTGGTCACGGTGCACGCCGCGCTCGATCATGCGCAGTCGATGCCCGAAGGGGAGCGTCCAGCGATCCGTGCATCGCTGGTGGACATGATGGTACGCTATTTCACGCCAGTTGAAACGCGCTATCCACGCCCCGTTCCGCCGGTCGTACACCCACGCTGATCAGGCGCTGTGAACGGTGGCACGTGCGGTGATCGCACGTTCGACCGCTTCACTCAATTCGCGTACCGTGAACGGTTTGGCCACGCAGGTGACCGCGCTGGCCGCCAGTTCATGGTGCACGATCACATCATCGGCGTAGCCGCTCATGAACAGCACGCCGATGTCCGGTTGCCGCTCCTTCACGCGACGCGCCAGTTCCGATCCGGACATCCCGGGCATCACCACGTCGGAGAGCAGCAGGTCGAACGGCGTGGGTGATGCTGCCATGCGTTCCAGCGCGGTCGCACCATCGGGCGCGTCCACCACCGTGTAGCCAGCCCGCGTCAGGATACGCGCGCAGCTCGAGCGCACGGTCGGCTCGTCCTCCGCAAGCAGGATACGCCCGCTGCCGAGGCGCATGGTGCGCAATCCGACACCGACGCTCCCGGCGCCATCTGCGTCGAGCGCCGTGGCGGAAACAGGCAGCGCCGTGGTGAAGGTGGTGCCGACGCCGATCGTGCTGTCCACCGAGAGCTTGCCCCCAGACTGCTCGATGATGCTGTAGGCAATCGCGAGACCCATGCCGGTGCCGCGGCCTCGCTCCTTAGTGCTGAAGAACGGGTCGAAGACGCGGTCGAGATGTTCGCCGGCGATACCGGTGCCGTGATCGGTGACGCTCAGCAGCACGAATCCGCCCTGTGCATTGTGCGGCAGCCGTGGGTCACCGGGTGCGGCGTCGATTTCGCTGACGCGGATGCGGACCCGGCCACCATCGGGCATCGCGTCGCGCGCATTGGCCACCAGGTTCACCACGACCTGTTCGAGCTGGCCATGATCCGCGTACACCAACGCCGGCTGCGCTGCCGTTTCGATCAGCAACTGGCGATCCTCGCCCGCGAGTCGCTGCAACATGCGCTCGATGCCGCGCACGACGTCGTTCAGGTCGAGTGTGCGTAATTCCACCATCTGCTTCCGGCTGAACACGAGAATCTGTCGCGTCAGGTCGGCGGCTCGGGCGGCGGAGGCGAGCACCTCGGCAATGTCCTGCCGCGCCGGATCGCCATCGGTGAGGGAGAGATCGGCGAGTTCGGCGTGTGCGACGATGGAGGCGAGATAGTTGTTGAAGTCATGCGCGATGCCGCCGGCAAAGGAGCCGAGTGCGTCCATCTTCTGCATGTGCAGCAACTGTTCCTGCGACGTCTTGAGGGCGGCATTCCGTTCGACGACGGTGTCGGCCATCTGGTTGAAGGCGCGCGCCAGTTCGCCGATTTCATCACCCGAATCGACACGTGACCGACGCGCCATGTCACCGCCGGCGATGGTGCGTACATCCGTGGTGAGCGACTCGATCGGCGTCACCACGCGCAGGGCCGACCAGTAGCCGAAGCCAAGCACGATCAGCGTCAGAAATGCGCCGAACAGGATGTCGCGCAGGAACTGGTTGTTCACCACGTCCAGCGTGTAGCGGAGTGGAATGCCGATGTAGACCATCCACGGCACGCGCGAGGCACGCTGGTACCCCGTCAGGCGGAACGTCCCGTCGGAGGACGGCCCGGAACCCACACCGCTGCCGACGCTGAAGTCGTTGACCTCACCTTTCGCGATCGGGAAACGTCGGCCGATCCACGCCTTCGTATCGAGCGTCCTGAACACCACCGTTCCCGAACTGTCCATGATCGTGAGCACGGATCCCTGCGGCAGTGCGCGCGCCGTGCGCACCGCCTCCAGCGAATCGATCTCGATGGAGGCACCAACCACAGCGCGGATACCACCCGTGATGGTGTCGACGACGGGCAATGCGAAAGTCATCACCAGTGGCGCGCCGGCAAGGGTGCGCGAAGCCACGGCTTCGCCGACCGTGAACTCGCGGCTGCGCACGGCCTCCTTGAAGTACTGGCGATCACGGATGTTGAAACGACTGCCGTCGGGCGGCACGCGGGCGCTCCCGAGCGAAAGCCCTGCCGTGTCGGAGATCCAGAGGTTGGCGTACGGCACCGGCGCTGCGCGGAAAATTCGCTGCAGCACGGCGGTGTTGCGTGTGGGCGGTGCATTCGGGTCGAGCAATTCGCCCATGCTCACCAGCAGCGTCTGTGTCTCGGCAATGGCCGCATCGAGTGTACGAGCGCCGGTCTCGGCGAGCTGCTTCGCGTTCTCCATCTCCAGATCACGCTGTGCCTTGCGCAGCTGCAGGTTGCGAAACCCTGCCAGTCCGATCACGCAGGCCGCCACGATGACTGCGGGCATCAGCAGTCGCGTGCGAATCCGTCCTCGTGTTCGTGCAGTGGAGTCCATGGGCATGTTCA
>JAYWIJ010000193.1:0-2584 GCA_043788935.1 Gemmatimonadaceae bacterium
AAGGTGTTCCTCGATGGCGTGCCACAGACGCTGCCCGACGGACAGTCGCAACTCACGAACGTGGAGCTTGGCAACATCGATCGTGTCGAGGTGCTTCGCGGCAGCACGGCGTCATTGTATGGCAACGGCTCGGCCGGTGTGCTGTCGTTCTCCAACGACCTGCGCGCACCGACACCGTTCGCGCAGTCGGCACGTTTGCTCGTGGGCTCGTATGGGCAGCGCAAGGCGCAGCTGCGCACCGTCGGCCGCTCGGGCAACGCCATCGGATCACTCTCGCTCGCGCGGACCACGTACGACGGCTTCCGTCAGAACAACGCGGCGGAGTTCCGTCAGATCAATGCGGCCGTGGACTACTCGCTCGGTGCCGACAGTCGCGTGGAGCTGCGTGCGCAGGTGGCGGAGGTGCCGAACGCCCTGAATCCCGGCGCACTGACCTTCGCCGAGTATGCGATCAAGCGCGATTCAGCCAGCGCCGCGAACATCCGCCGTGGTGCCGACCGGCGCGTGAAGCAGGATCAGCTCAGCGTCTCGTACCACAATGGATCAGCGGCGCAGCGCACGGAATTCGTCGCGACGAGCTGGATCAGTTCGCGCGGCGTACGGAACGCCCTCTCCACTGCGCCGCCGGGCACGCAGACGGCGGTGAACGGCCTCTATGCCACGCTCGACCGCCGGTTCTTCGGCACTCGCCTCAGTGCGCGACACGATCTCGGTGAATCGGCCGCGGCGCCAAGCGTGTCGGCAGGCATGGACGTCCAGCAGATGCGTGACGTCCGCATCAACCGGCGATCCACGGGTGGCCGGCCCGTCGCGGTGACGGATACGATCATTCTCAACCAGTTCGAGACCGTGACCAGCGTCGCACCGTTCGTGCAGGCGCAGTGGACGCCGTCATCACGCATGTTGCTGAGCGCCGGTGGCCGGTACGATCGCCTTCGCTTCTCGGTGCGCGACGACTTCACCGGTGACGGTGGCGTGAATGGCGGCGACAACAGCGGCGGACAAACGCTGTCGGCCGTCAGCGGTCACGCAGGTGTCACCATCACCGGCTCGACAGTGTTTGCCCCGTACGCCAATCTCTCGACGAGCTTCGAGACGCCGACCACCACCGAACTGCAGGTCAGGCCCGACAGGCAGGGTGGGTTCAATCCCAACCTCGGGCCGCAGCGCACGCTGAGCGCCGAGGTCGGTGCACGCGGCGCCATCACGACCATCGCCAGCTGGAACGTCGCGGTGTACCGCGCCAATGTGCGCAATGCGATCGTGCAGTCGCGTGTGCTCGACGGTACCGCATTCTTCGAGAACGCGGGTCGCACACGCAACACCGGCGTGGAAGCCGGTGCGAGCGTCAACCTGGGCCGGGTCGCGTCCGTGAACGCCGCGTACACGTGGTCCAACTTGAAGTTCGCTGACTACCGTCAGACGACCGGCGCGCGCGTGGACACACTCGACGGCAAGCAGCTGCCCGGTGTACCGCCGCAGCAGCTTCGCCTCGGTCTCCGATCCGGTTCGGTGCGCGGCCTCACGCTCGACGCCGACCAGACGTGGACCAGCGCGCTCTTCGCCGATGACCTGAACACGATCCGCGTACCGGGGTGGGGCACGGGCGTGACGAACATCCGCGCGGCCTGGACCGGCTCGTGGAACGGCTATCGCGTCGAGCCATTCGTGGGCGTGCTGAATGCGCAGAACAACGCGTACGTCGGGGCGGTGACGGTGAATGGCGCGTTCGGTCGCGTGCTGGAGCCGGCGCCACTGCGCAACTGGTACTTCGGCATGGACATCGGCATCGCTCGTTGAACTCCGCATGCGCCTGACCTGACGCGACGGGGCCCACGGATGCATCTCCGTGGACCCCGTCGCGTCTTTCCAACTGGTCAAACCGCGAGTCAGTATTTGACCGGCAAGGTGCGATACCGCTGCGTCAGCATCTCCTGCCGAGTGGTGACACGCGCGTCGCTACCACCGACGAACACGTGCAGCGGCTGCGTGGCATACTCGAACGGATCGCCGCTCCACACCACGACGTTAGCAGCCTTGCCGACTCCGAGCGAGCCGACCTTGTCGCTGACGCCGAGGATCTCCGCCGGCGCGAGCGTGATCGCGCGCAGCGCGTCGTCCCACGTCATGCCGTACGCGACGGCGTTGCCAGCTTCGTAACGGAGATTGCGCACGTTGTAGTTGTCCTCACCACCGGCACCATTGCCGACGATCGCCACCTGCACGCCTGCGGCACGCAGCAGGCCGAGATTCTCCTGCCGCTGCCCAAGCGTCGCGAAGCCATCGGGGATGTTGTTCATGGCGCCCGTCATCACCGGCACCTTGGCGGCAGCCAGTTGCGATGCCACCTGCCACGCTTCAGCGCCGCTGTTGATCACCACGCGGATGCCGAACTCCCGGCCGAGTGCGATGATGTTGAGGATCTCGCTCGCACGATCCGCGTTGACCACCAAAGGAATCGTGCCGCGAAGCACCAGTTGCATGGCCTCCAGGTCGGCGCGTGACGCACTGAGCTCGCGCATGTTGCCGGCGTCGTACCGCACGCGAGCGAGATTGAACTCGCGTGCATCGCGCAGGAGCGTCC
>JAYWIJ010000194.1:0-37712 GCA_043788935.1 Gemmatimonadaceae bacterium
TTCGGCCACGAGAAGGGCGCCTTCACGGGGGCGCTCAAGCGCGTGGAAGGGGCGTTCGAGCGCGCGCATCGCGGCACGCTCCTGCTGGACGAAGTGAGCGAAATGCGCCTCGACCTCCAGGCCAAACTGCTGCGTGTGCTGCAGGAGCAGGAGTTCGAGCGCGTGGGTGGCTCGAGCCCGATCCGCGTCGACGTGCGCATCATCGCCACCACCAACCGGAAGCTGCAGGCGGATGCCGCGAACGGCACCTTCCGTCAGGACCTGTATTACCGCCTGAGCACGATCCCGATCATGATCGCGCCGCTGCGGGAGCGTCCCGAAGACATTCCACTGCTGGCGTATCGCTTCGTGATGCGCACGGCGGCCGACATCAAGAAGGATGTGAAGGGCATTACGCCGGAAGCGATCGAGATGCTGCAGCGCTATCCGTGGCCGGGCAACGTGCGCGAGTTGCAGCACGCGGTGGAGCGCGCGGTGATCCTGAGCAACGAAGTGATGCTGACGCCCAACGCCTTCGACGCGGTGCGCTACGGACTCGACGTGGCGAGCAGCGTGATGTCCCCGACTCCGCGCGCCGGCGTGCCGGTGCGCAGCGTGACCCCGGGCGCCGTCCCCGCCGCCGCATCCGGCGACGGCGTGTGGCTTGGGACGCTGAACGTGAACGAAGCCGAGACGGCCCTCATCCAGCGCGCACTCGAAGCGGCCGGCAACAACCGCACGAAGGCTGCGGAGCTGCTTGGCATCAGCGTGCGCACGCTCCGCAACAAGCTCAATGGTCCCGGGCGCACGGGCGAACAGGACGCAATCGAGGACGAGGTCGACGTCTGAGCTCTGTCTTTGATCGTAACGGCAACGGCAACGGCAACAGCAACGGCAACGGCAACAGCAATTGCAACTGCATCATCGCAGAACTGCACTGCCGCTGAACTGCACTGCCGCTGAACCGCACGGCCGCAGAATGGCAACGGCAGCCGCAACGGCAACCGCAACGGCTTGATCGCAAAACGGCACGGACGCGAAACAGCGTGACTGCAAAACTGCGCTGACGGTCGTACTATCGCGTCGCGACCTTCGCGGCGGGGCGATACATCCAATGCTGAGGGGAACGTCCCTCGGGGGGCAGTTCCCCTCACAGCGCGATGCTTCGTGCCGTCGAGGTGGACGCGCGACGCCAGAAAGTCCGGGAATGCTGTTTTCGCTGTTGCGCTGTTTTGCGGCGGTGCAGTTTTGCGATCATGCAGTTGCCTGTGCCGTTGGCTGTGCTGCCGCTGGCTGTGCTGCCGTTGCCGTTCTACGGCCGTGACGTTGATCCTGCTGTTGCAGTGCAGTTGCAGCAGTCGACGGCGCTTATGGCTTCTTCGTGGCAGGCGCCGGACGTCGCGCACGACGAACGGGTGGACGGCGATTGCGGGCGCCGGCGGAGTCGACGACGGAGCAGTTGAGCGGAGCCGGTTCGCCGCGCTTCGTGACGGCCGCTGCGCCTCGGCAGACCACGTCCTGCGCGCGTATTTCGCGCGTCGGGACGGCGCCCTTCCGCGGTGCGGGCTTGACGCCGACGGCGGCGTAGAGTGAATCGGGGACGTAGAGCACGCCTCCCTTCATCACCAGCTCCATGCGGCGAAGATCGCGCATGCGTTGCGACGGATCGCCGTCCACCAGCACCAGGTCGGCGACGCGTCCCACCTCCAGGCTTCCACGCTCAGCATCCTTCTTCATCACCTTCGCCGCTCCCAGCGTGGCGATGTGGAGGATGTCGAGGTTGGGGATGTTCGCTTCGGAGTAGAGCTCCAGCTCGCGATGGAGCGAGAAGCCTGCCATGGCGTCGGTGCCGGCGATGATCGGCACACCCGCTTCATGCAGGCGGCGCACCAGTCGCTCCATGTTGATGAAGCTCGCCTTGTAGAGCGGCTCCAGCACCGGCGTGACGGGCAGTCCGCCGGCGAGCAGGCCGCGTCGTGCCACGGCCGGCATGCGCTGCGCCACCGGCAGCGTGGCGTCGTTCAGGGTGCCCTGGCGAAACGTGAACATCTCCTCGAACACGTTCAGCGTCGGGTCCACCGCGACGTTGCGCTCCTTGAGGAGCTGAATGAACCGGATCACGCGCTCACTGCGCACGTCGATCGCGCCCGCCTTCTTCGCTACTTCGCTGAAGCGTGCCGGGGTGCGCGTGTCGATGGCGGAGTCGGTGAGGAAGTTCAGGAAGAGAAAGTTCGCGTGCTGCAGTTCATCGGCGCCCGCCCGCACCATCTGTTCGGCGGTCATGCCGAACGGCACATGGCCGCTCACGCGCAGTCCGCGCTGATGCGCGGTGCGCACGACGGTCGAAAAGAGCTGCGGATCGAGTGACGAGTACACCTTGACCTGCTCGTAGCCGCGATCGGCATACGCATCAACGGCCGCCTTCGCCGCGTCACGCGACGCGACGAGCACCTTGGTGGGGCCGGCGAACGGACCGGGACCATCCATGAAGCCGGCGAGGATCACGCGCGGACCGAGCAGCGTGCCCTCATCGAACTTCCGGCGGCGGTCGAGCAGCTCATCGGTGTCGTTGGCGAGATCGCGCACCGTGGTGACGCCGGCCGCCAGGTGCATCAGTCCATCGTCGTCCTGCACGTGCACATGCATGTCCCACAGCCCGGGCAGCAGCGACCTGCCCGTGCCATCGATGATTTCAGCGCCCGACGGGATCGCGACGCTGCCATCGGCGCCCGAGGCGATGATGCGGTCGCCCTGCACCACCAGCGTCTGTGCGGGCAGCATCTTCTTCGCGACGGCGTCGAAGAGATTGACGTGCACGAAGGCGACCGGTCCGCGCGGACGCCGTGCCAGACGACGCGCCAATGCGCCGGAACGCGCCTGCGAGGCGGCGGTCTGCGCTTCCACCAGCGACGGCGCCACCGACTCGAATCCGCGTCGCACGGTCATCATCCATGTGCTGCCGCTGGCGAACAGCCGCTGCTCGGCGTCGAGCCAGACCGTCTCGGGCGTCAGGCCAAGGCCCGTGATTTCATACGGCGTCACGCGCAGGCTCCGGTCGCCGGTGCTGACGACTCGCGCGGTTCCGGCGGTCAGCCTGGCGACACCTTCGGGCAACAGCGGCACCGTCTTCGACCTGGACGATGCCAGCACGCGTGCCAGCACGGCCACGTCGGTCGGCATGGTCTCGAGCGGCAGGTAGAACCCGCTGCCAGGCGTGACGCGCCCCGCGGCGTTTTCATTGCGCCAGGTGATCAGCGGGCCCGGGCCCGGCTGGATCGACTCGCGCACACCGGCGTGCAGGTAGCTGGTGCCGGCGAGCTGCATGGCGACCGGAATTCCGGCCTTGTCGACCTTGAGCGTCTGCGTGAGCGACGGCCCGCGTCCGCGATCGTTGTAGCTGAACGTGGTGGTCGTCGTCCCCGACGTGTCGGGCCACTGGCGGAGCCGACCCGCCAACCGGCCGGCCATCAACACGCTGTATTCGAGCGTGTCACCGCTGGATGGTGTACCGAGCGCAACAGGTGTTCTGTCTCCGCGCGGCAGTTCGGCCGGAGCCGATCGAATCCGGCTCGACTCGCTGATCTCGGTCTCAGTTCCCGCGCGGCCCGCCGACTTGCAGGCGCCAAGGAACAGCCCGCTGAGGGCGATCAGGCGGACGGAGCGTGCAAACGGATCGTATGGCGACGGCGACATGTGCCCGAATCAGCGAGACGGCGCGCGCTCCCGACATCGGGGCGACCTGCGCTGCGGCCAATCTGTGCAGCTTCCGGGCCGATGTCACACAACCCAGCCTTGCCGCGGAACAGCCCGGGTGTGCACGGCGACGGCTGACATGGTGCGACGGCTGACATGGTGCGACGGCTGAACGGCGAAGGCTCACACGGGGGTAACGGGGGGACCGGGGAGTGCATCGCGCAATTCGGCGCCTCCCTCGCTGCATATCTCCCA
The DNA here is from genome assembly GCA_043788935.1 of Gemmatimonadaceae bacterium. Classification (GTDB taxonomy): domain Bacteria; phylum Gemmatimonadota; class Gemmatimonadetes; order Gemmatimonadales; family Gemmatimonadaceae; genus JACMLX01. The sequence goes on from JAYWIJ010000194.1 coordinate 3,928, forward strand.
GAGCCTCCTTCGTGGCGGCAATGCGAGGATGCCCCCGGTCCCCTTGGTCCCCCCGTGTGAGCCCTCGCTGTCTTTCTTCCAGAAAAGTAGAGATCAGACGAACGCGCCGTGCCCCGTCAGCGCACGCCCGACGATCAGCGTGTTGATCTCGTTCGACCCTTCGTACGAATAGATGGCCTCGGCATCGGCGAAAAACCGCGCCACGGAATGATCGAGCAGAATGCCGTTGCCACCCATCGATTCACGGGCAAGGGCCACCACCTCACGACACTGCGCCGCGCAGAACTGCTTGGCGAGCGCCGAATGATGCTCCTCGCACTGGCCAGCGTTCTGAAGTCGGCTGACCTGCAAGGCCAGCGCCTGCATCGAGGCGAGCTTGCCGACCATCCTGGCGAGCATCGACTGGATCAGCTGGAAACTGCCCAGCGGTCGGCCGAACTGCGTGCGGCGCTGCGTGTAGGCCAATGCTCGCTCATACGCACCGGCCGCGCAGCCGACCGCAATCCACGCCACACCAACACGAGTCATGCCCAGCACACGGGCGACGTCCTTGAAACCCTTGGCGCGCTGCAGCCGGTTGTGCTCGGTGACACGAACGTGATCGAGCGTGATGTGACCGTTCTGCAGCGTCCGCTGCGCGATCTTGCCGTCCATCTTCCTGACCGAGTAGCCAGGCAGCGACGTCTCGACGATGAAGCCCTTGACCTGCTGGTCAGCCACGTCGCGCGCCCACAGCACGACGAAGTCGCCAAACGTGGAATTGCCGATCCAGCGCTTCTCACCACTGATGATCCACGCATCACCATCGCGCCGGCATGTGGTCGTTATACCGCCAGCAACACCTGATCCGACGTCAGGCTCGGTCAGTCCGAATGCGCCGATCACCTCCCACTTCCGCATCCGAGGCAGCCACTCCTCCTGCTGCTCCTTGCTGCCGCAGAGCATGATTGACCCGAAGGCCAGGCCGCCGTGCACGCCAAGGAAAGTCGCGAAGGAGCAATCGACACGCGCCAGCTCCATCGTCAGCACCCCTTCCGCCACCGAATCATGGCTCACCGAACCGTCCTCGGCCACAGGAAAGATCGACGCGAGCAGGTCGAGCGAGGCGAACTGCGGGATCAGGTGATACGGGAACTCCGCCCGCTCCCAGTAGTCGTTGGCGATCGGCTCGACCTCGCGATCCATGAACTCGCGGGCGCGCAGCCTGGCCGACTCGACCGACGCCGGGAGATCACGCAGCAACCGGAGAAAGTCGACGTCGATCTCGGGAGCGGCCGGGGCCGCCACCTTGGCTTTCGTGATCGAGCGTTTGGCCCGCGCCAGCGCCGGACCGTCCATGCGCAGCAGCTGTTCGATGACGCCCGCCAACTCGGGACGTTCGGTGAGCCGAGCAGCCAGATCGGCCACGCGTGGGTCCAGCGACGTCAGCAGATCGCTCTGCGACAGAATGTCAGTAGCCATAGATGCATCCCTGCGGCGGCGCAGGCAGTTCGACGGAAAAGGAGGACGGCTGATGTTCCAGTCACCGTGGACGTGACACCTGCAGGTCTCGTCACGTTGGGGCCGAAGCTACGCAGCGCACACGCCTGACGTACAACCACCGGCACGCACGACCGTTCCATCACCACGCCACCGTCACAGCGGCAATTCTCGCCCTGTGCGGCTCGGCATAATCTGCCGTGAGCCCGGGCTCTGCCGTGTGCGGGGTGTCTCGACAGGATGCCAATCGTCGCGACTACACAGACGTAAATGCTTCCCGCGCAACTACTTGAACAGTAGAGACTGACACCGGAACGCAGCCAGACGCGACTGGCACCGGCCGTGCTTTTCCATGACTCCGACGCGTGTCGTCTCCTCCTCACTGCTCCGGATCATGGCGCTCTTCAACTTCGTCAATCGGGTCTCCTCCGCCGGCTCTCTCGTGGCCGCCATGGATGCGAGCGCCCAGCGGCACCGGCAGATCGCCGACCGCGTCGCGAATGCGACACTGGTGAACAAGGACGGCTTTGCCCTTCCGCCCGGCAGCACCGCCGCCGCCGCCGTCTCAGGCGAGCGCGGAGTGGTGGACACCGAACAGGAAATGGCGGCACTTGCCAACGAACAGCTCTACTTCGAGACCGCCGCGACGCGACTGAAGGGCACGTACGACTCGATCCGTCGCGCCATCCGGGATCGCTGAGCATGCCGAAGCTTCCCGGTCTCCTGCCACTCGTCGGTGGTCCTGCGATCCGCCCCATGTTCCGGGCGCTCGGTATCGCCGCGAGCGGCATGTCGGCGCAGCGCACACGCATCGAAGTCGCGGCCAGCAACATCGCCAACGCTGACGTCACGCGTGGCGTCGACGGCAAGGCCTACAACCGACGCATCGTCCAGCTCCGTCCCGCCACCAGCGACGAGCGCGAGGCAAGCTTCCGCTTTCCGAATCAGCTGCCGTTCACGCAGGCGCCGTTCGGCACACCGCAGTTCGACGTGCCCGCTGGTGCCGCGTCGTCGATGCCCGCCACGGTGGAAGACCCGAACTACGGCGTGACGGTCGACAGCATTCAGGAAGACACGACGGCCGGCGCCAGGGTGCACATGCCCGGGCATCCCGATGCGGATGCCGAGGGCTACGTGACGATGTCGAACGTCTCGCGGACGAATGAGCTGGTGGACCTGCTCGATGCGCGTCGAGTCTTCGAGGCCAACGCGACCGTGTTCCAGTCGGCGAAGCAGATCCTCCGCAAGTCGCTGGAGCTGTGAGCATGGCGATGAATGCGCTCACGGCGCAGCTGCCCGGTGTGCTGCCCGACCTCTTTCGGAGGCCGGAGAATGCACCCGCACGCACCGACGACGCCGCTGGCGCCACCGGCACCAACACCGCGGCCACTGCCGCACAGTCGGACGAGCAGCGCGCCCTGGCGACGCGCACCACCGACGACACCAGCCGACTGCTGGCGCGTCGCGCTGCACTCGGTCCGCTGACCTATGGCCGGAGCATGTCGCCGGCCGCTGCACCCGCTGCTGCACCGATCGGCATGCGTGGCGCTCATCTCGACGTTCGAGGCTGAACACAATGACGATCGATCGATTCGGTGCCTTTGCACAGCGTGTGGCGGAATTCGGATTGCCGGGAGAAGGCGGCAAGTCGGTGCCCGTCATGCCCGAGCCCGGCAACGGTGGCGGCTTCGGTGATGCGCTCACTCGCGCCGTGAACGAAGTCAGCGCAGCGCAGGACGTGAGCGGTGAAACCACGCGCCGGTTTCTCGACGGCGAACAGGTCGAGCTGCACCAGGTGATGGCCGCATCGGCCGAAGCCGGCATCGCGCTCGACACGATGATCGAGTTGCGCAACAAGGTCGTCGATGCCTACCGGACACTGATGTCCATGCAGAGCTGATCGGATGCCTCCCGCAATCGAGCAACTCTTCGAAAGGCTTGGCGGTGCGCGACGCGTCGGCATCGTCGGCGTGGGCGTGATCGCACTGCTGGCGATCTTCGGCGTGTCACGCTGGGCCACCAGGCCCGAACTCGTGCCCGCCTTCAGTGGTGTGCCGCTGGAGAATGTCGGCAAGATGACCGAGGCGCTGGACGCCGCCGGCGTGCAGTACGAACTGGAGCGCGGCGGCACCGACGTCATGGTGGCGGCCACCGATCTGGCTCGCGCCCGCGTGGTCCTCGCTTCGGCGGGGCTGGCTGGCTCCACGTCGCAGACCCGTCCCGGCATGGAACTGTTCGATCAGCCCAGCTGGGGCATGACCGACTTCGCACAGAAGATCAACTATCGTCGCGCGCTGGAAGGAGAGCTGGAACGCACGATCAGCACGATGAAGGGCATCGAGCGGGCGCAGGTGCATCTCGCGATCAAGGAGACGCAGGCCTTCCGTCGCGCCAGTGATGCACCCGCCGAAGCCAGCGTGGTGGTGAAGCTGCGCAACGGACAGCGTCCGGAAGCCGATGTGGTGCGCGGCATCTCGCAGCTCGTCGCCAGCAGCATCGACAATCTCGAAGCGCAGCGCGTGGCCGTGCTGGACGACGGTGGCCGCCTGCTCTCGCGCATGCTCGACGCCAACGATCCGACGTCGCTGAGCAACGCACAGCTCGAGCAGCAGCGCGCGGTGGAGGATCATCTCGCCGAGAAGGCCTCGGCGATGGTGAACCAGATCGTGGGCAATGGCAACGCGACGGTGAGTGTGGCAGCGGACCTCAGCTTCGATCAGGTCGAGCGCATGTCGCAGGTGGTGGACCCGGAGAAGCAGGCGCTGAGCACCGAGCAGAAGGCCGAGATCACGCCGGGCACCGATGGTGGTGCCGGCTCGACGAACGTGGCCGCGAGCTACGACAACTCGCGCACCGTGGAGACGATCAAGTCGGCCACGGGCGTGGTGAAGCGGCTGACGGTGTCGGTGCTGGTGAAGGACCGCGTCGATGCGAAGGGTGTCAGCGTCCCGCGTCCCGCGCCGGAGCTGACACAGATCGAGGCACTGGTGCGCAACGCGGTCGGCTTCGACAGCACACGTGGTGACATGGTGAAGGTGGTCAGCACCGCCTTCGAAGGGGTGACCGCCATTCCGCCCGAGACCACCGGCGAGAAGCTGCTGCGCACCGCGCAGCAGATACAGCGTCCGGCGCTTGGCGTGTTCGGATTCGTGATCGCGCTGGTCGTCGCGATGATGATGATGAAGAACCTGAAAGCGCAGTCGGCCGATGCGCGCACGATGGCGCTGGCGGCCGCCAGGCAGCAGCAGATCGCGGGCGCTGCACCGGCGCAGAACCAGCTCACCGACGGATCGGACGAACAGCAGCCGCCGACCACGTACGAGGCGCTGACCATGCCGATCAATCCGCTCAAGGAACGTGTCGTCGCCACCGCCGAGGCGTATCCCGACGTCTCGGCAAAGATCCTCAGGAACTGGATGCGCAGTGCCTAGCATGGTCCGCACACGGGAAGTCACATTCGAGTCGCTCAACGGGCGACAGAAGGCCGCGCTGCTCTGCCTGGCGCTGGGCACGGACGCGGCTGCGAAGGTCACGCAGAAGCTGTCCACCGACGAGGTGGACATGCTCTCGTTCGAAATTGCGCGCATGGACGAGGTGGCCGGTGAGGTCATCGACAAGGTGCTCGAGGAGTGGATCGAGTCGGCGATCGGCATCGGCTCGCTCTCCAACGGCGGCGTGGAATACGCGAAGGAAGTGCTCGAGAAGGCGTTCGGCCCCGGCAAGGCGGCGAGCATCCTGCGCCGCGTGCAGGGTCAGCTCGCTGATACGGCCGGCCTGACGCGTCTGCGTCGCGCCGATCCACAGCAGCTCGGCAACACGTTGCGCAACGAACATCCGCAGACCATCGCACTGGTGCTCGCGCATCTGGATCCGCAGCAGACCGCGGCCATCCTGAAGGAAATTCCGTCGTCGAAGGGCGGCGAAGTGGTGTATCGCATGGCGGGCATGGAGAAGGTGCAGCCCGAGATGCTGATGCTGATCGAGAAGCACATCGGCTCGGAGACCACGTCGATGATGGCCGAGGGCACCGCGTCGGGCGGACCGAAGGCCGTGGCCGAAGTGATGAACTTCATCTCGGGCGCATTGGAGAAGGAGCTGCTGGAGGGCGTGGAGGAACGCGACCCGGAGCTCTGCGAAGTGATCAAGAACCTGATGTTCGTCTTCGAGGACCTGATCTCGCTGGACGACAAGGCGATCCAGCGCGTGCTGCGCGAGGTGGAAGCGAAGAGTCTGGCGCTGGCGCTCAAGGCAGCCAGCCCGGAACTCAAGGCGAAGATCCTCGGCTGCATGTCGCAGCGTGCCGTGGCGGCGCTGCAGGAAGAGATGGAGATGATGGGTCCGGCGCGCATGAAGGACGTCGAGGCGGCACAGACGGCGTTCGTCTCGCAGGTCCGTCGCCTCGAGGAAATGGGCGAGATCGTGGTCGGTGGAAAGGGTGGAGACGATGTCCTCGTTTGAGCCGATCTTCGGCGCACCGGGTCGCGCACGGATCACACCGCGTGTGTCGCCGATCGTCCGTGCGGCAACGGCCTGGATGCCCGCGCAGGTCACCCTGGCCGTGCGGCCGGAGCTCTCGATCTTTTCGGTGGAGTTCACCGAGGCGCAGGCCGATGCCGCAGCCGATGCCGAGGCGGCCGTCACGGCGCATCGCGAGGCGGAGCTGGTGGCGGCGGCCGAAGCACGGCAGGTCGACATCGACGCGGCCTACCTGCGCGGCCTGAACGAGGGCCGCGAGCAGGGCGAGCAAGGCGAGAGAGCGCGGCTGCGCGGTGCGATGATGGCCGCCGAAAGTGCGCTCGACGACCTGCGCGCCGGCGAAGCCCGCTGGCTGGCGAATCTCGAGGAGAACATCGCTGCACTGTCGGTGGCGGTGGCGCATCAGGTCGTGACACGTGAAGTGTCCAGCACCAATGACGTGGTGCTCGGCATCGTGACGCGTGCCGTGCTGGAATTCGGGCTCGACCAGCCGCTCTCGCTGCGCGTCAATCCGGGTGACCTGGAGTCGCTGCAGAGTGCCGAGCGCGGCGACGGTGACGCGATGGTCGCGGTCACGAAGGGCCGTGAAGTGCGTTGGGTGAGCGACGCGCGCATCGAGCCGGGTGGCTGCGTGGTGGAAGGTCGTGAACGCATCGTGGACGGACGCGTGGACACGGGCCTCGAGCGCCTGTACCGCCGACTGACGTATACCAATGCCTGAAACACTCGTCGCGCGCGAAATGATGCGCCGGATTGCCGAGGTGCCGCGCCTGCAGACGTTCGGGCGCGTGGCGCGCATCGTCGGTCTGGCCATCGAGGTCAGTGGCCTCGAGATGGGTCTCGGCGAACTGGCGCGCATCACCAACACGAACGATGCACGCTCGGTGCTGGCCGAAGTGGTCGGCTTTCATCAGAACGGCTGTCTGCTGATGCCACTGGGTGAGCTGGACGGCATCGCGCCGGGTGCGAGCGTGGTGGCGCTGGGCCGTTCGTTCGGCGTGGACGTGGGCCCGGGCCTGCTGGGTCGCATCCTGAATGGTCTGGGCCATCCGATCGACGACAAGGGCAAGCTGGATGTGGAAGAGCGCGCGCCGCTGCAGGCCGAGCCGCCCAATCCGCTGCATCGCGAAGTGATCGACACGACGATGATGACCGGTGTGCGTGCCATCGACGGCCTGCTGACCATCGGACATGGACAGCGCATCGGCATCTTCGCCGGCAGCGGCGTGGGCAAGAGCACGCTGCTCGGCATGGTGGCGCGTCAGGCGCAGGCCGAGGTGAACGTGATCGCGCTGCTGGGTGAGCGTGGTCGTGAAGTGCGCGAGTTCATCGAGAACTCGCTGGGTGAGGAAGGGCTGAAGCGCAGCGTGATCATCGTGGCCACCGGCGACCAGGCTGCGCTGATCCGTGCGCGCGGCGCACTCGTCGCCACCGCGATCGCCGAATACTTCCGCGATCAGGGCAAGCAGGTGCTGCTGATGGTGGATTCGATCACCCGTGTCGCGATGGCATGGCGTGAAATCGGACTGGCGGTGGGCGAACCGCCGACCACGAAGGGCTATCCGCCTTCGGTGTTTGCCGCGTTGCCGCGTCTGCTGGAGCGCGCCGGCAACGGTCGCGTCGGCGGCATCACGGGTGTGTACACCGTGCTGGTGGATGGCGACGACTTCAACGAGCCGATCGCCGACGCTGCGCGCTCGATTCTGGATGGACACATCGTGCTGACGCGCAAGCTCGCCGCCGCCGGGCATTTCCCGGCGATCGACGTGCTCGACTCGAAGAGCCGCGTGCGTGACCTGCTGATCACCGATCAGCACCGTCACGCCGCCAACCTGCTGCTGCAGCTCGAGGCGTCGTGGCGCGAAAAGGAAGACCTGATTCTCGTGGGCGCGTACCAGAAGGGCAGCGACCCGCTGGTGGACGCCGCGATCGGATTGCGCGATGCGCTGCTGTCGTTCCTGCGCCAGCCGCCGAGCGAAAGCACCGGCATGGATGACACGATCAACCGGCTGCGCCAGCTGCAGATGCGTTACGAGCACCTGATGGGTCAGCGGGTGACGGCCGTATGAACCGCCGCTTCAAGTTCCGCCTGCAGCGCGTGCTGGAGCTGCGCGCGGAAGCCGAGCGTGCGCGCGCGGTGGCGCTGGCGGATGCGCAGGGGCATGCCGCTGCCGCACGCGATGCGCGCGAGGCGATTACCGTCGCACGCCATGCGAACCAGCAGTCGCTGACGCAGGCGAGCAACACCGGCAGCACCGTCGGTGCGCTGCAGCAGATGCAGTACGTACTCGGCGCGCTCGACGTGCGACTGCAGCTCGCCGACAGCAGCGTAATGACGGCAGACAGTCTCGTGCGACGTGCGCAGGACGAGTTGCGCAGTGCATTCCAGGCGCGCCATGCGCTGGATACGCTGCGGGAAAAGCAGGCCGAGGCGCATCGCGCCGCGGAACAGGGAGCCGACCGCGCGCTGATGGACGAAATCGCACTCACCCGGTTCCACAACGCGGACACTTCTCCAACCGATCCGGAGCGCACGACCCATGGGTAAGCTCATCACGCCGATTCTGATCGGCTTCCTGCTCGGCCTGAGCGGCGGTGGATTCTTCTCCGTCTATCAGGTGTCATCGCAGCACCAGACGGCCGTGGACGATGCAAAAAAGAACGGGCTGAAGCCGGACAGTGCTGCGAAGCATGACAGCACCGGCGCCGACAGTGCGTCGCATGGTGCCGAAGCTGCCGCACACGATTCGTCGGCCGGCGACAATGCCGCTGCAGCAGCCACACCTGCGGCCGATACCGCACACACGCCCGAAACGCCTACGGCAGCTCCGCCGGTCGTTGGCGCAGCAGCCAAGCCGGAGACCGCGCCGCCCACCTCCGCGCCAACCGAGGCGGAAACTGCGGCACACCAGCGTCGGCTGGCGAAGATCTTCTCGACCATGGGCGCCAAGGATGCAGCGCGCGTGCTGAGCCAGATGACCGACCACGACGTCAGCGTGATCCTCAACCTGCTGGGTGACCGCCAGGCTGCCGCGATCCTCACCAACCTGCCGGCCCCGCGCGCGGCGACGCTCAGCCAGATGCAGCCGCGCCGTGGCGGAGGCAGCGAATGACCGACCTGCCGTCACTCTTCACGCCGTCGCGTACGCGCGCCGAACCCGTCGCGCCGACACCCGCTCCCGAGCGTCGCGCACCGGAGCCGAGCGGCATGAACTTCGCGCGCTCGCTGGCCTCGGTACGCGGTGTCGATCGCAGCGCCGCCATGCAGGCGCGTGCGGCCGAGATGCGCGCTGCTGCACGCGACGACGCCCGCAGCGACGCACGATCGTCGGATGATTCGGCGGTATCCACGGTGCGCAGCCGATCGCAGGTACAGGCGCTGATGCTGAGCGGCGCGATGAAATTCGCCGCCACGCGCAGCAACGATGCACCCGTGATGGTTGCCGGCACGCTGACGTCCGCTGCCGATGCCGCCGCGCTGACGCAAACGCAGGCGACGGCAGACGGTGAGCAGGATGTGAGCGAGATGGACGAGCAGGTCGCACTCGGGGCAGCGTTGACGCGTGGCGACGTAACCGTGGGCACGCCGAAGGCCGCGTCGACGATCGCGCGATTGCTGCCGCCCACCGGGTCACCGGATTCGGATGAGCGGGTTGACGTGTCGTATGCCAATGTCGGCGAGCCTGTGACGCCCGACGCGTCGATGAGTGCCGCCGCGACTTCGGCCGCGATGCAACTCGTCACGACGTTGCCGATCGTCGCGGAAGCGACGGTAAGTGACGTGGCTGCTGAATCGACTGCTCCAGCACACACCGACATCGCGAGCGGCGCGGCGAACGCGGCATGGAGCGACCGAATCGCTGGAATGGAGTCCGCAGTAGCGCAGGGGTTGCTGGTCGAAGATCACTTCGATGCGCCTGCCGTGACGACGTCCATACCCGTCACGCCGGCACTGATCGCCGGCACGCTGCGCGACGTCGTGCGGGAACCGGTCACGATCACCGTCACCGGGACAGCGCGTGCTGCGACGGAGACGACAGCACCCGTCGCCACGGCCAAGCCGCTCCACAACAATATGCGTGGCGTGGAACGCGGCGTCGAGCAGCTCGCACCGGAGTTCCGCGACCGACTGCAGAAGGTGATGGAGCGCATGAAGCAGGAGTTCGGACACGACGTGACCGTGGTGGAGACGGTGCGCTCGTCAGCACGCCAGGCCGCGCTGTTCGCACAGGGTCGCACCACGCCCGGTCAGGTGGTGACGTGGACGCGCAACTCGAAGCACTCGAAGGGACTGGCCGCCGACCTGATGGTGGATGGCCAGTGGGAGAACCCGGCTGGCTACGCGCATCTGGCGCAGATCGCAAAGCAGGAAGGGCTGCGCACGCTTGGCGCTCGCGACCCCGGCCACGTGGAGTTGCCGGCGGATGGCTCCGTCTCGCCGGAGACACTCGGCACGCTGCTCGGTGATCTCGCCGGCGACGCGGGTGACTCGGCGCGGAAGGTGCGCGCTGACGTGGAGCTCAACGGTCGCGAGCAGAACGCCGGCGCAATGGCGCGTGTGGCAGACGTGGCGCAGGTGGCGCGAGTGTCGCAGGTGGCCAACGTGTCGCGCGTGGCGTCAGTCGCGCGCCCTGGTGCAAGCGCTGCGCGCAGTGAGCAGGGCAGCAGCGATGCGGTGTCCCCGCTTGCCGTGAGCGCACCGCAGCCGCAGGTCATGACCGATGCGTCGTCACGACTGGCAGCGCCGGTCAGCGCCGTCAACATGGCCGATCGCATCAGCCACCTCATGGACCTGCAGGCCACGCAGAGCGCGAAGCCGCTCAACAGCGTGCTGCTGCGCATGGACAACGCGAACGGCATCGAGGATCAGATCCGCATCGACACGCGCGGGACGTCGGTGGATGCGCAGCTCGGGCTTGGCACGACCCAGCAGGCGGCGGAACTCAGCAGCCGCGTGAGCGAACTGCGCGAGGCACTCGAGCGTCGCGGCCTGACGGCCGACGGCGTACGGGTGCAAGCCGCACCGCGCGCCACCGATAGCGTGAACTTCTCGCGCATGACGGCACCGGGCAGCGAAGCGGCCGCCTTGCGGGCCGGCGCCGATGCACAGGCGCAGTCTCAGGGCAACCCGCGCGATCAGGCGTCGCGTGAACAGCAGCATCGCGAGGCGCTCGCCCGTGAGCAGGAGCGTCCCACCCCGCGTTCGTCGTCCGACGATGCGCGCAACCGCTCGCGTCGCGAGCAGCCGGAGACCCGTCAATGAGTACCATCGCACCGATCCTGCAGACTGAAGCGAGCGCCACGTCAGCGGCCAACGCCGCCAAGAGTGCGGCGGCCCTGGCCGAGGTGAACAAGAAGAACCAGGCGCTCGGCAAGGATGACTTCCTGAAGCTGCTGATCGCGCAGCTGAAGAATCAGGATCCGCAGGACCCCGCCGACAGCGCACAGATGGCTGCGCAGCTGGCGCAGTTCACGAGTGTCGAGCAGCTCACCAACATTTCGCAGACGCTGAGCAGTCAGACCGCGTCGGCCGCGTCACTGCTGAACGAAGTGTCTGCGGGCACGGCCGTGAACACGATCGGCAAGATGGTCACGGCCGACAGCGATCTCGTGGAGCTCGATGGCAGTGGTAGCGAGACACTCGTGGTCACGGGCAACGGTGGTCCGGCGAAGCTCAACGTCTACGACGCGAACACCGGTTCGATCATCACGTCGAAGGACATGGGCTCACTGGCAGCCGGCTCGTCGGAGATCGTGATCGGGCGTGCACTGAGCACGCTGCCGCCGGGTGTGTATCGCGTGCAGGTGACGAACGTCGACACGAAGGACCCCACCAAATGGAAGACCGCGGTGCGCGGTGTCGTCACCGGCGTGGAGAACACCAGCAACGGTCTGCAGTACGCGCTGGGCCGGCTGCGTGTGCCGCTCAACACGATCACGTCGATCAGCACGAAATAGTCGCAACGTAAATCGACCGTGCGCCTGCACCGGCGCCGGCATCAGACGTCGCGCGCGATTCGCGCGCTCCCGCAGGATCACACGCAGGCTGCAGTTCAACACTTCTCCCCACCTCACTCATGCTTCGCTCTCTCTTCGCCGGTGTCTCCGGTCTGCGGAATCATCAGTTCCGCATGGACGTCATCGGCAACAACATCGCCAACGTGAACACCGTGGGCTTCAAGAGTGGCCGCGTCACGTTCAAGGAAGGCTTTGCCCAGTTGCTGCAGGGTGCCAGCCGTCCGCCTGGTGACCAGGGCGGTGTGAACCCCGTGCAGATCGGCCTCGGCTCGCTGATCGGCTCCGTGGACCAGCTCTTCACGCAGGGCAACGTGGAAACGACCGGCGTGAACACCGACATGGCCATGCAGGGCGATGCGTTCTTCGTCGTCCGCAAGGGCACCGAGACGTACTACACGCGCTCGGGCAACTTCCAGCTCGACGCCGAAGGGCGCATGGTGTCGCCGACCAACGGCTTCATCGTGCAGGGCCGCATGGCCACCGATGGTGTGCTGAGCGACGCCATCACCGACATCACGTTGCCGTTCGGTCAGAAGGTGGCGGCGCGCGCGACATCGAAAGTCACGGTGGCCGGCAACCTCAACTCGTCGGCGGGCATCTTCAACGCGTCTGACCCCGATGGCACCGGTCCGCTGACCGGCGGTTTCGGTCCCGACACGCGTGCCGTGGTCGCCAACAACGGCACGTTCACCAACGGCACCATCGGCATGTTCGACGCGCTCGGCAACAAGGTCGACGTGAAGATGTGGATGTGGAAGACGGCGCAGAATCAGTGGGACTGGCAGATCGACGAGACGTCGCTGCCGGCCGGCTACACGCTGGGCACCGGCACGCCGGGCGCCGACCTCGGTGGTGGTACGACGACGCAGGGCCGCTTCAACTTCGATCCCGCCACCGCGTTGCTCACGCAGTCGGAGATCATCGGCGGGCCGAACGCCGGCACGGCGATCTCCCAGCCGACGATCACGATCAATGGACCTGGCGGTGCGCAGATGTCGGTCACGATGAACCTCGGCGCCGAGGTGGCGGGCACCGGCGTCCTCGGTACGCTCGGCGGCCTGACGCAATTTGCCGGCAACGGCACCGCTGTGCTGCGCGACCAGGACGGCTACACCAGCGGCCAGCTGCAGAACTTCAGCGTGGACCGCATCGGTGTGATCAGTGGCGCGTTCACGAACGGTGTGAACCAGACGCTGGGCCAGATCGTGCTCGCCGACTTCAACAACCCTGCCGGCCTGCTGCGCACCGGCGACAACATGTACGCCACCAGCGGCAACTCGGGTGGTGCGGTGCTCGGCTATGCGCTCGAGGGGAGCCAGAGCTTCCTCACGAGCGGCGCGCTCGAAATGTCGAACGTCGACCTGGCGCAGGAATTCACGAACCTGATCGTGGCGCAGCGCGGCTTCCAGGCGAACAGCCGGATGATCACGACGTCGGACTCGATGCTGGAAGAGCTGGTCAACCTGAAGCGCTGACCGCGGCGTGACCGCGTGAGGCGTGGGTGGGGTCAGAGGCCATGGATACGGCGACCAAGGTGTCGCCGACCATGGTGTCTGACCCTTTGATCGGTCCGTTCGCCGATCAGGGGTCTGACCCTTCGATCGGTCCGTTCGCCGACCATGGGGTCTGACCCTTCGATCGGCGCGGACGCCCGGAACGCCGAGCACCCGGCAACAACCGGCAGACCAAGCCCGGCAGCCTTTGCCGACATGCCGTGCCGAGCATCTCGCCGACAACTGGACGGGCTCACGTAACCGCATGTTCCGAAACGGTTTAGCCCTCGCGTCGTACCGCTGAGCCAGTTGGCATGGCCACTGCTTTGAACAGGATCGGACGCACTCCGTCATCCCCGTTCATCAGGATCGCACCATGGCCGAAGAAGCAGCCGCCCCCGAAGGCGCTGAACCGAAGAAGAAGGGACTCCCCCCATTCGTCATTCCGCTCGTGATGGCCCTGGTCGGCCTTGGCAGCGGCGGGTTCGTCGGTGCCAAGGTCGTCGGACCCAAGCTCACGACGGGCATCGTCAAGAACCTGACGCTCGACGACGTCAACGCCCACGCCGGCAAGAAGAAGAAGGCGGCGTCGGAAGACGGTGAGGAACACGCCGAGGGCGAGGACGGCGCGGAAGGCGAAGAGGGCGAGGACGGCGAACATGCGGAAGCCGCCAAGGAAGGCGAGCACGGTCCCGCCACCCCGCCGCCGTCCTACACCATCGCTGACCTGGTGCTCAACCCGGCTGGCTCGGGCGGCACGCGCTTCCTCATGCTGTCGGTGGCCTTCGACATGAAGGATTCCGCCTCGGCGGAAGCGATCAAGCTGCGCGACGCCGAGATCAAGGACGCCGTGCTGGCACTGGTCGGCGCGAAGACGGTGGAACAGCTCTCGGATGTGGCTGCGCGCGAGCCGCTCAAGGTCGAGATCAAGGATCTCGTCAACAAGGTGATGAAGAGGAAGAAGGTCATCAAGCGCGTCAGCTTTCCGCAGTTCGTCATTCAGTGATGCGCTGACGATGGCCAACGATACCCTCAACCAAAGCGAGATCGACCGGCTGCTCGGCAGTGCCGGCGGCGGTGCGCTCGACATGGCCGTCAGCGGGCGTCGTCCGTCAGCGGCACAGCAGGAAGTGCAGCGTTACGACTTCCGCCGTCCGCACCGCATCTCGAAGGAACGCCTGCGCACGATCGAGGCGATGTACGAGCGCATGGTGAAGAACATGGAGTCGTACCTGATGTCGCGCGTGCGAGGCCAGGTGGAAGTGCGCCTGCAGAGTGTGGAACAGTTCAGCTTCGGCGAGTTCACGCTGTCGCTGCCGACGCCATGCTGCAGCTACGTGATGGACATCAACGGCAAGAACGGTCTGCAGGGCGTGGTGGACTTCGGCACAGACTTCGCCTTCTTCCTCGTGGACCGGCTCTTCGGTGGCGGCAGTGCCCCGACCGTGATGAACCGCCCGCTGACCGCGCTCGAACAGGACGCGGTGCGCCTGATCGCCGACCGCACCGCCAGCATCGTGCGCGATGTGTGGGCGGAAGTGATGCCGATCGAGCTGACCGTCACCGGGTTCGAAGCGGCACCGGAGATTCTGCAGGTCTGCGCACGTGAAGATCCCGTGCTGGTGGCGAACATCGAGATCTCGGCGACGAACATCTCGTCGCTGATCATGATCTGCCTGCCATTCGCATCGCTCGAGGAATACTTCACGACCGCCGACACCCGCCGCGTCTCCAGCACGGCGCGCAGCAAGGACGAATTGCGTGCGCAGCGTCGCCAGACGGAAAGCTCGCTCCGCCACACGAACGTTCCGGTGGCGGCTCGGCTTCCCGAGTTCCGTCTCACCATGAAGGATCTCGCGGCACTCACGCCCGGGTCGGTGATCAACACCGGTCTCAGTACAAACTCGCTGCTCTCGATCACCGTCGCCGGACAGCCGCGGCTCGTGGCCACGGCAGGTCGTACGGGAGGCAAGCTCGCGGCGCGCATCGCGGATGGCCGCATCGCGGACAATCGCATCATCGGCACCCTCACGCTCTCCGATACGGACACGCCATGAACCAGGATGAGATTGCAGCGCTGATCGCTGCCAAGAACGCCGGCCTGCCGCTGCAGGACACGGCACCTGCCGGTGGCGACGACTACCCGAGTGACTATTCGGAGCTGGACCCGGCCATCGGCCAGAGCGGTGAGGTGCCGATGAGCATGCTCATGGACCTGACGCTGCCGGTCGCGATCGAACTGGGTCGCACGACGATGTCGGTGCAGGAAATTCTGCAGCTCGGACGCGGCTCGGTGGTGCAGCTCGAACGACTGGCTGGTGAACCGATCGACATCTACGTCGGAGACCGTCGCTTCGCAGAAGGCGAAGTGGTGGTACTCGGCGAAAACTTCGGTGTGCGCGTCACGCGTATCGTGAGCCGCATGACGGGTTCGGAGCTCGTCGGATGACGTTTGCGGGGTACGCCGGCATGCTGGCCACGCTGGCGTTCGTGCTGGGCCTCGTGCTGCTGGTGGCGAAGCTGGCGAAACGCTTTCTGCCCGGCGCGGTGCAGGCCGCAGGCAACAACGCGTTCACCGTTGTGCAGCGCCTGCCACTCGGTCAGCGACAGGGCATCGCGATCGTACAGCGCGGCGATCTGCTGATCGGCGTGAGCGTCGGTGAAGGCGGCGTGCGTACGCTCTTCACGCTGCAGAACGACGCCGCAGGTGCAACGTCAGTCGTGTCGGCTGACGGTGTCGCCGAGCCGGTGCGCCGCGGCAGTGACATCCGATCGATCGCAGACATCGCACTCGCGCATCCGATCGCCGCCAACACACAGTTTGACGCCAACGCGCTCACGCCGCACGACATCGGCTTCGGTGACAGCTTCCGCAAGGTGCTGACGGCCGCGATGCGCGGACGCGCCGTGGGTGCGCTGCTGCTCGCCGCAACACTGCATCTGATCGGCAGCACCGTCGTGTCCGCGCAGCCCGTGGCACCCGCACGCCCGGCACCCGCCACGCCGACGCCAGCGACGGCACAGCCCGCGCAGACGCTGGCCGCCGTACAGCAGCAGCCTGGCCTGCGCACGTTGCCACCTGCCGCCGCGCAGCCCGGCCCTCGCGATCTCCCCAAGCGCGCCGATCCATCGGCCACGCCACCACGTCCGTCGAAGCCCGCCGCCACTGCATCGAAGAGTGGTGGCGTCGCCGAATTTCCGCCGCTGCTCCCCGCCGCGAAGGCGCGTGACATCGCGGCGATGCAGCAGCAGGCGCAGGGCGCCGCACCGCTGACCACCGCCGAGGCGCAACGCATCGCAGGGCGCGCCGACAGTCTGATTTCGAAGCTGGCGCCGCAGATGGAACTGAAGGTCGGCGGCAAGGTCGATGGCGAAGGGCTTCGCATGAGCGGCACCGTCGGTGTCGTGATCATGATGGGCCTGTTGTCGATGCTGCCCGTGCTGATCCTGATGATGACCGGCTTCACGCGCATCCTCATCACGCTGCATTTCCTCAAGCAGGCACTCGGCACGCAGTCGGCGCCACCCGGACAGTTGCTGGCCGCGATGTCGCTGCTGCTCAGCGCGTTCGTGATGGGCCCGACGCTCAAGGACGTGAACACCAACGCGCTCGAGCCGTGGATGGACGGCAGGATCGAGCAGGTCGAGATGATGTCGCGCGCCGTGGTGCCGTTCAAGGCGTTCATGCTGCGACAGGTGCGCGATCAGGACCTGCAGACGTTCGTGGATCTCGCAGAGATCAAGCAGCCCGAATCGCGCGAGGACGCGCCGCTGACGATCCTCATGAGTGCCTTCGTCACCAGCGAACTGCGCACCGCCTTTCAGATCGGCTTCGCGCTCTTCCTGCCCTTCATCGTGATCGACGTGGTCGTGGGATCGGTGCTGATGAGCATGGGCATGGTGATGCTGCCGCCCGCGATGATCTCGATGCCGTTCAAGCTGCTGCTGTTCGTACTCGTCGACGGCTGGGGCCTGGTGGTCACAGGGCTCGTGCAGAGCTTCCGCTGATGGCCCTCGAGCCGGCGGCGATGTCCGACCTGCTCACCACCGGAGGCATGTCCACGTTCGTGCTGCTCGCCGCGCGCATCGGCGGCATGATCCTGATCGCGCCGGTGTTCTCGTCGAAATCGGTGCCGGTGAAGCTGCGCACCGTGATCCTGATCGTCTTCGCGATCGTGCTGGTGCCGGTGGCGCGCGCGCATGTCGCGGGCATTCCCGCGATCACGCCGCTCACCATGATCAGCGAGACCATCATCGGCTTCGGTCTGGGCCTTGGCACCGCGCTGGTGCTCGGCGCGGCATCGGCCGGCGGCGACATGATGTCGGTGCAGATGGGACTCGCCGGCGCCAGCGTGCTCGATCCGATGACGAACATCCAGGTGCCGGTGCTCGGACAGTTCATGACCGCGTTCGCCACGCTGCTGCTCTTCTCGAGCGGTGGCCATCTGGTGATGATCGACGGCCTCGGCACCTCGCTCGACGTGATTCCGGTGGGCACCGTGCCCGACCTGAGCGCCGGTGTCCTCGCGATGTCGAAGATGGGCGGCATGCTCGTGTCACTCGGCGTGATGTTCGCCGCACCGGTGATGCTCGCCACGATGGTGACCAACGTGGCACTGGCGATTCTCACGCGCGCCGCACCGCAGCTGCAGATCATCACCGTCGCCTTCCCGCTGCAGATCGTCGCCGGCCTGTTCACGCTCGCTGCCGCGCTTGGACTCACCGCCGTCTGGTTCACCGGCTGGACGAGCTATCACGACGGGCTGCTGAACACGATCCTCGGCCCCATGCTCTCGGGCGTGAAGTAGCACCATGTCAGGCGGCGCCGAAGACAAAACCGAAGAGCCCACTGGCAAACGCCTCGAGGAGGCGCGCGAGAAGGGCAACATCCCACGCACCGCCGAATTGACGACGGCGGCGATGCTCTTCGGGTCAGCCGTGATCTTCACCACCGTCGCGCCGCAGATGGGACGGTACCTGCGCGAGGTGATGACGACGAGCCTCTACAACGCCGGCGCCGACCTCCGCGAGCCGCAGGACCTGGTACTCGGCATGATCGGGCTCGGGTGGCGCACGCTCGCACAGCTGTCGCTGCTGCTCGGATCGTTCGCGGCCATCACCTTCATCGCCACGGCACTGCAGGCGCGCGGCATCCTCAGCACCAAGACACTGCAGCCGTCGTTCGAGCGGATGAATCCGCTCACGAACCTGAAGCGCGTGTTCGGCACGCAGGGTCTCGCCGACCTCGCCAAGAGCCTCCTCAAACTGCTCATCATCGGCAGTGTGGTCTACAGCGTGGTGGACGACGTCTGGCGCGACGTGATGAGCGTGGCGCAGCATGGTCCAATGGGCGTTGCGACGCTCTTCCAGCTGCATGCCACGATGCTGCTGCGCAAGACCGGGCTCGCGTTCATTGCCCTGGCCGGCGCCGACTACGGCTTTCAGTGGTGGCGCTGGCACAAGGGGCTGATGATGAGCAAGCAGGAAGTGAAGGATGAGGCGAAGTCGTCGGACGGCGACCCGATGATCAAGTCGCGCATCCGCAGCGCGCAGCGCGCGCTCGCCCGCAAGCGCATGATGGCCGACGTGTCCACCGCCGACGTGGTGATCGTGAACCCGGTGCACATCGCGGTCGCGATCAAGTACGACCCGTTCGTCGCGCCCGCCCCGGTGATCGTGGCGATCGGTCAGCGCATGCTGGCCGAGAAGATCAAGAAGCTGGCGTTCGAGGCGGGAGTGCCGATCATCGAGAACATTCCGGTGGCCCGTGCGCTCCTTGCCAGCAAGGCGCAGCCGGGGACGCAGATCCCGATCGAGCTGTACGTGGCGGTGGCCGAGGTGCTGGCGTTCGTGATGCGGCAGAAGGCGAAGTTCGGCGGCGGGTGGATGGGTACGCATACCATCGACGACTGACGGCCGTGACGCATTCGTCACGCTGCCGGATTCGCGAAACCTCCGCCAGCGTGTCATGGTAGGGCAGACATGCGCCCATACCGGATCTGCATCGATGCCCTGCCACTGCTTGCCGTCGCCACGCTGACCGGTGCGACGACGCTGCCTGCACAGTCCCGCCCTCCACAGCACCAGGCTGCCTCGATGATCCGACGTCTCGACGGCACCACGATCAGCGTTCCGACCGCCGACTCGACCGTGCAGCGACTGGTGCAGCAGCATGCCATCACCGGATTGCAGGTGGCGGTGGTGAACGAGGGGCGACTGGCATGGAGCGCGGCATACGGCGTTCGCGCGCGTGGCGACGGCACCGGTTCTGCGCCCGTCGGCCCCGACCTCCCAATGCAGCGATCCACCACCACGTGGGCCGCGTCGATCACCAAGGCGGTCTTCGGTACGTACGTCATGCAACTCGTGGAGCAGGGTCGTTTCGACCTCGATCTCCCGATCGTGCACCAGCTGCCGGAGCCGCTGGACACCTATGCGCCGTATCGGCAGAAGGCCGAGCTCATCGTCAAGGACACGCTCTGGCAGCATGTGACGCCGCGCATGCTGCTGTCGCACACGGCCGGTCTCCTGAACTTTGCCACGATGGAGCCCGAGGGTCGGATGCGCCTGCATGACCTGCCGGGCACCCGGTACCGCTACTCCGGCGAGGGCATCAACCTCCTCCAGTTCGTGATCGAGCAGCGGCTCGGCAAGCCGGTGGATTCACTGATGCACGCGGCACTTTTCACCCCACTCGGCATGCCGCGCACGAGCCTCACGTTCCGGTCGGACTTCGCAGCCGACATCGCCGACCGCTTTGGCGCCGAGGGGCAGTTCCTCGCCAGGACGCGGCGCTCACCGGCACGTGCGGCCGGCTCCATGACGTCAACCGCCGAGGATCTCGCTGCGTTTGCGGTGGCGCTGATGGACAATCGCATCTTGCGCGCATCGACACGCGCCGAGATGCTGCGGCCTCAGGTCCGGATCACAGCGCGGACACAGTTTGGTCCGGGCAGCCTATCGACTGACGGTGACGAAGCAGCGCGGGTCGGTCTCGCCTACGGCATGGGCTGGGGACTGCTGACGAGCACCAGCCACGGCCCAGCGTTCTTCAAGGAAGGCCATGGCGACGGCGCGCAGACGTACCTGCTCTGCTTCCCGCGCCAGCGCAGCTGCGTGGTGCTGCTGGCCAACAGCGACAACGGCGAGTTCGCCTTCCGCGAGCTGGTCAACGTGCTGCTCGGCACCGACGACGTGCCGTGGACGTGGGAAGGATTTACGCCGGAACAGATCATCGAGTCGCGCCGGAATCCGTGAACACACACTCCGCGATCAGGCACTCGGAGGCGAGATCAAATCGCAGTATCTGAGGTGGCCGGTACCGGCACGGGCAATGCACCGCACCCGCCGCCGATACACACGACGATGCTGCGTCGCGTTGCTGCGTCGCCCTCGACTGTCAGCACCGGATCGGCGCGTAGAAGTCCACGCGCGTCCGGGCATTGGGCTCGAGCACTCGCGCGACATCCACACGAAGCGGGAGGTCGAGCAGACCGAACGTGCCGCGTGCAGCTTCTCGCCTATACCACCGCCGCCTGATGCACCCGCCCGTCGAACAACTGCACTTCCCGGTCGGCGTGCTGCGCATACCGCGTATCGTGCGTCACCATGCAGATCGTCGCACCATTGCCATTCAACTCGCGCAGCAACTCCATCACCGACTCGCCGTTCTTCGAATCGAGATTCCCCGTGGGTTCGTCCGCCAGCAGGATCGCCGGATCGCCGGCCACGGCGCGCGCCACGGCCACGCGCTGCTGCTGCCCACCCGACAGCTGTGCGGGAAAGTGTCCCGCACGATGTGACATCCCCACACGCTCCAGGGCCTCCTCGACCCGACGCGTGCGTTCACTGGCCGGCATGTCCCGATAGGTCAGCGGCAATTCGACATTCTCGGAGACGGTCAGATCACCGATCAGGTTGAACGCCTGAAAAATGAAGCCGATCTGCCGGTTGCGGACCCGTGCGCGCTCGGCCGGTGAGAGCCGCGACACATTTTGCCCGGCAAGCACATAGTCACCGCTGCTGGACGTGTCGAGCAACCCGAGTATCGAGAGCAGTGTCGTCTTGCCACAGCCCGACGGTCCGCTGATGGCGACGTACTCACCCTTCCCGATCGCGAAATCGATGCCGGCCAGCGCGTGTGTCTCCACCTTGTCGGTGAGGAACACCTTGCTGATGCCGCTCAGCGCAATGATTGCGTTACCGTCCACGCTCGTTGCCATGCTGCAGTCTCCGGTGTTCAGCGTTACTTGATTCGTACGCGAGCCACGTTGGCGTACGTCGACATGTCCGACACGATGATCCTGTCACCCACCTCCAGCCCGCGCACGATCTCGATCACGTTCACCGAACTGCGCCCCAGATCCACCGGGACCCGATCGGCGTAGGCTCCGCCGTCGACCAGTCGGAACAGCGACACGCTCCCCGACCCTGCACTGAACGCCGGACGCCCGGTGTAGCGCACGTTGCTGAGCGTTTCGATCACGATCGTGCCATCCACACTCAGGTCCGGCACGGCACCACTCGGCAACGGACCATCGATCGTGACGTCCACCGTCACGCTGCCGCCGAGCGCCGACGGGTCCTTCCGGCTGACGTGTCCTGCAACGAGTCCGTTGCGGGTGTCGATACTCGCCTTCTGACCGACCGTCACGTCCTTCGCCTGACTTTCGGGAATCCGCAAGACTGCCTTCAGGCGGCCCGGCTGCACCACCTTCGCCAGCGTGGTGCCCTCCGGAACCCACTGCCCCAGTTGCAGTGTCAGTTCCTGCAACACACCCGCATCCGGCGCACGAACCTGCAGCGCTTGCAGCCGACTCCGCTGGTTGGCGGCGATGGCCTTCAACTGCTCCACCTGACTGGCCTGCGTGGAGATCTGCGATTCGATCGCTTCCTCCATCAGCTGCAATCGATCCCGCTCGACGCCCAGCCGCGTGGTGAACTCCTCGGCCTGCGCCCGCTTCGTGTTCACTTCGAATACCGACATCAGGTTGCGCTTGGCCAGCGAATCCGCTGCCGCCGCTTCCTGCAGGGCTCCCATGTGTTGCGTGCGGATCGTGGCCACCACACCGCGCTGCGTGAGAACCTGACTTCGCAGATTGGTGCGGATGTTGAGCAGTTCGATCTGCGCCTGCCGTACCTGCTGCTCGGCCTGCATGGTCTGGATCTGCAGGTCGGGATTGCTCAACTCGAGCAGCACATCACCGGCTGCCACCTTCGTGCCGGATTCCGACGCCAACCGTTCCACGCGTGCACTGGCCTGTGCCGTGATGAAGCGGATCTGCTCGGGCACCAGTGTGCCGGGTCCGCGCACCTCACGCACGACGTTGCCCTGACGCACGCTGTCGATCAGCACCGCCGAGCGCTCGATGGTCTGCGCCGCCGGTTCGAGGCGCAGCAGCCAGATGGTGAGCGCTGCCGTGGCCACCACCGCGCCCCCGATGATCAGGTTGCGGCGGGTCTTGGTTGGAGGAGTTCTTGCGATGTCCACAATCAGTGCGTTCAGTCGTAGCGAAGGGCGAGCATCGGGTCGACGCGCGAGGCGCGCCGCGCGGGAACCAACGCCGCCGCAAAGGCGACGAGCGTCAACAACACCACGGCACCGACGATCGCCACGGGATCATGGCCCTTGAGATCGTAGAGCTGTGATTGCGCGACGCGGCCAAGGGCCAGCGCGGCAGCGACTCCAACGCCACCGCCAACGAGCATCATCAGGCCAACCTGCTTCATCACCATCGTGCGAATGTGACCACCCTCGGCACCGAGTGCCATGCGCACCCCGATTTCGCGTGTCCGCTGCTGAACAGAGAATGCCAGCATCCCGTACAAACCGACGCCGGCAAGGAGGGTGGCCAGCAGCGCAAAGCCGGACGAGAGGATCGAGATCATGCGTTCGAGAAAGATGTTCTCGCGCACCTGCTGCGGCATCGTCTTCAGCGATTCGACCGGAAGCGCCGGGTCGATCCGTTTGATCGTCGCGCGCAGTGTGCCGAGGATCTGTTCCGGCGGCAGTGACGACTTGACATAGAAGTACAGCGCCCCGGCACGCGCGTTCTGGCGCCACGGCAGATAGAACACCGGCGGCACCGTGTCCTTCACATCGCTGTACTTGACGTCCGGTACCAGTCCGACGATCTGAATGTTGAGCGAATCGTCGCTTTGCGTTCCCATGAACTTTCCGACAGCATCGTTGCCCAGCTTGAACTTCCTGGCAAATGCCTCGTTCACCACCGCGACGCGCTGCGCGCCCACTCGGTCAGCCGCCGTGAATTCACGTCCGGCGGTGAGCTGCACGCCGAGAGACCGGAAGTAGTCGCTGCCGATCGAATTGAATCGTGATCCGCAATCGACATCCGGTCCGCAGGGATATCCCTGCACGTGCGCGTCCTCGCCCCAGTTGTCGCCACTGAGCAGGGGCACGACGCCACTGGTGACGCCGGTGACGCCGGGAATGGCACGCAACTCCTGCTCGACGCGGGTGAACAGAATCGCGCTGCGTGCGCTGTCGTATCCCACACGCTCCGGCACGATCTGAAAGGTGGCGATGTTGCTGACCTTCACGCCCAGATCCACGCGACTGACGTTCACGAGGCTCTTGAGAAAGAGGGCGCTCATGATCAGCAGTCCCATCGACAACGCGATCTGCGCCGTCACCAGCGCCGTCCGGAAGCGCGTGGCAGCGCGCCCGCCGGCGATCTGACCGGCACCGGCGCGAATGGTGCTGATCAGGTCACCACGCGTGCTGTGCAACGCCGGGAAGAGCCCGAAGAACAATCCCGTTCCCACACTGAGCAGCGCCGAGAAGAAAATCACTGGCGTGCTGATGCCGAAGCTCATCGTGCTGGCCGCCTCTGGTGGCAGGATCGACATGACGAAGTTCAGCGTCCACTGCGCCACCAGCAGCGA
Organism: Gemmatimonadaceae bacterium; assembly: GCA_043788935.1. Classification (GTDB taxonomy): domain Bacteria; phylum Gemmatimonadota; class Gemmatimonadetes; order Gemmatimonadales; family Gemmatimonadaceae; genus JACMLX01. Next base: position 28,299 of record JAYWIJ010000194.1, read on the forward strand.
CGCCAGCCCGCCAGCCATCGCCAGCAGCACACTCTCGGTGAGCAATTGCGCCACCAGATGGCCACGCGTGGCACCGAGTGCGAGTCGGACACCCATTTCCGTCGCCCGGCGTGCACCGCGTGCGAGCAACAGATTGGCAATGTTGGCACAGGCGATGAGCAGCACCACGAACGTCACCGAGAACAGCAGCATGATGGGTGTCTTCGCTTCGCGGTCGATGCTGCTCTGACCCCGCGCGCCAGAGGCGAGCTCGATGCGCTTCTTACGGAAACTTTCCATCGTCTTGTCGCTCATGCCCTCCTGCAGCGGCGCCTCGACGTCATTGATGATCGGCGAGTAGATGGCATTGATCGACGTGGCGGCCGACACCAGCGTGGCCTCCGGCTTCATCCGCCCGAAGAGGTAGATCCAGTAGTTCCGCCGGCTCTCCAGCCGATTATAATCGTCGAGCACGTTCTGCATCGAGATCGGCACGTAGAGCACCGGCCGCGCGCCCGAGGTCGTGCCCTCGAAGCCCTCGGGAGCGACGCCGATGACCGCGTACGACTTTCCGTTGACGACGATGGACTGCCCCACGGCTGCGGGATCACCGCCAAGTGCGTTCTTCCAGAACGCGTAGCTCAGCACGGCGACGAAGTTCGCGCCGATGACCTTGTCGTCGTCCGGCGTCAGGAGTCGCCCCACTGCGGCCCGGAGCCCGAGCACGGGGAAGTAGCTGCCACTGACCAAGAGCGCTTCGCCCGTCCGCGGTTCATTGCGAATGCTCAGCGAGACGCTCGTCAGGCGGTGTGCGGCAATGCCCGAGAATGCGGACGGCGCTTTCTCCAGGTCGCGGAACATGGCGTAGCTGAAGACTTCATCGCAGCCGCCAGCCTGATTGCAGGAGTTGGCGCCGGGGGTGGGACCCGGGTTCTTGAAGTTCGCCAGCCGCTCGGGCGCGGTGACCGGGAGTTTCCGCCAGAGCAGCTGCTCGAACAGCGAGAAGATGGCGGCGTTGGCGCCGATGCCGAGTGCCAGCGACAGCACGGCGATCGTGGTGACGATCGGCGTCTTGAGCAACATGCGAAGAGCCAGCCTGACATTGCGCATCGGTGCGTCGGTCGGGGTTCATGCTGCGAGCGAGACGGCAGGCCTTCGCAGCGAGCGTCCTCAACGGATGCACGGCTGCTTCTCATGAGCCGGGTACGGGCATGGCGCGCGCTCGGTTTCAGCGACGTGAGCCCGGGGGTGGGGGCGTGCACGCCCGCGTCGCCGGGCCGTCACTGGCGCCAGCACGGTGACGTCGTGGCGGCTCCCCGCAGCGGTGTCATGGGGCAACGGGCAGATCACCAGACGGCACGAACCGCCGACCGATCGCCCGGCAAGATGTGCCGCAGGGCCTGAACTGCCCTCCAATCGCACGCCGCTCAAAGCATCGCAAGCCGTTCAGATACAACGACTTGAACGCTGTCTAATCCAGCCCCGACCATTGGCACCTGCCGTGCTTCTACATGGAGCCGTACTCCACACCAACTCCACGGCTCATGTCTCACGCGCAGATCGTCGACCTCGCCCGCAACGCCATCCTGCTCTCGCTGCTGGTCTCGGCCCCCATGCTGGCCGTCTCCCTCGGTATCGGCTTGGTGGTCTCGATTTTCCAGAGCGTCACGCAGATCCAGGAACAGACCCTCGCCTTCCTGCCCAAGCTCGTCGGCGTCTCGGCGATCTTTTTGGTCGCGCTGCCTTGGATGGTTCAGCTGCTCGTGAAGTTCACGACCGAGCTGTTTCGTGGACTCCCCCAGTTCGCGGCCTGAGGACCGACCCATGGCCGCCTCTTCCCGCGCAATGCTCCGTTCCGGCTACGGCATCCAGCCGGCCGACGGACATGTCCGCCGCTATGACGCGCCCGCTGCACGCGGTGTGAGCCGCTACGACGCACCGACCAGCGGCGCCACCTCGCGCCTCGACGTCCCGGCGTCACGCCGCACCACCTACCGCGCCCCGTCGTCGCACATCGGCACCACCTACAGCGCTCCCGCGCCCCGCCGCGTCACGGAGACCGGCGCATGAGCGTGGCCACCGCCACGTTGCCTGCCGGTGCCGCGCGCCCTGCGCGTGCGGCGGAAATCGCGCTCGCCATCGGCGTCGTCGGCATCATCGCCCTGCTCGTCGTCCCGCTGCCCGCGATCGTACTCGACCTGCTGCTGGCGGCCAGCATCGCCAGCGCACTGATGGTGCTGCTCGTCGCGCTGAGCGCCAAGGATCCGCTCGAGTTCTCGTCGTTCCCCGCCGTGCTGTTCATCCTGACGCTCTTCCGCCTCGGCCTGAACGTCAGCTCCACGCGCCTCATCCTCGGCGACGGCCACGCCGGCAACATCATCCAGGCGTTCGGCACGTTCATCCTCCGCGGCAACTACGTCGTCGGCATCGTGGTCTTCCTGATCCTGCTGGCGATCAATTTCGTGGTGATCACGAAGGGTGCCGGACGTGTGGCCGAAGTGGCGGCGCGTTTCACGCTGGACGCCATGCCCGGCAAGCAGATGGCGATCGACGCCGATCTCGCGGCCGGCATGATCGACGAAGCCGCCGCCCGTGTGCGCCGCGAACGTGTGTCGCAGCAGGCCGACTTCTTCGGCAGCATGGACGGCGCATCGAAATTCGTGAAGGGCGACGCCATCGCGGCGCTGCTCATCACCGGCATCAACATCATCGGTGGCATCGTCATCGGCGTGATGCAGAAGGGCATGCCGCTGGCGGCTGCCGCGAACAAGTACGTGATGCTCACCGTCGGTGAAGGCCTCGTGAGCCAGGTGCCGGCACTGATCATCTCCGTCGCCGCCGGCCTGATGGTCACCAACTCCGCCAGCAACGGCGTGGGCATGGGCGACGTGATCAGCGGGCAGCTGGCTCGCCAGCCGCGCGCGATGTGGATCGCTGCCGGTGTGATGGGCAGCTTCGCGCTGATGCCGGGTCTCCCGGCATTCCCATTCCTCGCACTGGCCGGCACGATGGCGTTCATCGCCCGCTCGGCCACGGCACTCGAAGAGCGTGTCGAAGCGGCCGCACTGATCGCCGATGCCCCGGTGCCGCAGCTGCCCGCCACCACCGATCCGATGCAGGACCTGCTGCAGATCGATCCCATCGAGCTGGAAGTCGGCTACGCCGTGATTCCGCTGATCGACGAGAAGCAGGGCGGCGATCTCCTCGAGCGCATCTCGCTGCTCCGCAAGCAGGGCGCACAGGAACTCGGCATCCTGGTGCCGGCGATCCGCATCCGCGACGACATCCGCCTGCCCGCCAACGAATACATCGTCAAGATCCGCGGCGCCGAAGTGTCACGCGCCGAAGTGATGCCGCGCTTCCTGCTCGCACTCAACACCGGTGGCGTGATGCAGGAGATCGACGGCATGGACACCGTCGATCCCAGCTTCGGCATGCCGGCCAAGTGGATCACGACGCAGGCCCGCATCGAAGCCGAAGCCGCCGGATGGGTGGTGGTCGAGCCGAGTACCGTGATCGCGACGCATCTGATGGAAACGCTCAAGATGCACGCCGCCGACCTGCTCGGCCGACAGGATGTGCAGGAGATGGTGGATGCGCTGAAGAAGAGTCATCCCGCACTCGTCGAAGAGATCATTCCGGGCCGCATCACGCTTGGCACGCTGCATCGGGTGCTGCAGCGCCTGCTGCGTGAGCGTGTGCCGATCCGCGACCTCGTCTCGATCCTCGAAGCGCTGGGTGATGCCGCCGATCAGACCAAGGATCCCGAGCAGCTCACCGAAGTGGTGCGGCGTGCGCTGGCCAATCCGATCAGCCGCCTCTTCCTCGATATGACGGGCAGTGTGCGCGGCGTGACGATCGGTGCGCGTCTCGAGAATGCACTGAACGGGCTGTTCAGCCCGCGCGGTACGCAGCAGGGCATGTCGCTGCTTAATCCCGACACGCTGGCCACGCTGCTGCGTGAGCTCAACAACATCGCGACGATGCATGCGGTGGAAGGTCGTCCGCTGCCGCTGATCACGCCGCCCACGCTGCGCGTCGGCGTGCGTCGCCTCATCGAACCGGTGCTCCCGAACGTGCCTGTCATCAGCCTCGCCGAACTGCCGGCGTCCGTGAACCTCACCTCCGTCGCCACCTGGGAGTTGCCGCATGCGGCTTGAGACTTTCCGCGCCCGTGACCTCAGTTCGGTCGCGCGCAATGCCGAAGCCCTCTTCGGCGATGACGCCATCGTGCTGCAGACGCGCACCGTGCGTGACAACGGCGAGCAGGTGGTGGAAGTGGTTGCCGCCGCCGCCGACGACGTCGATGCCTTCCGCGAGATGCTGACGCCGGCACACCTGCCGCTCCCCGCGGCACGCCGCAACGGTCGCCCCTACGTGATCGCCCTGGTCGGGCCCACCGGCGCCGGCAAGACGACGACCATCGCCAAGCTCGCCGCCAACGTCAATGCGTTCGGCACCTGGAAGGTCGGCATGGTCACGCTCGACACCTATCGCGTGGCGGGTCTCGAGCAGATCGCCACGTACGCCGAGATCACTGGCTGTCCGCTGGAGGTCGCGTATGACGCGGCCGATGCGATGCGCGCGGTGGAGTCGCTGGGTGGATGCGACGTGCTGCTGATCGACACGCCCGGTCGCAGTCCGAAGGCCGGTGCGCGTGAAGAGGAATGGTGGCCGATGCTCCGCGCGATGCGTCCTGACGAAATCCATCTGGTGGTGCCGGCCGGGCTTCGTCCTGACATCGCGTCGGTGGCGCACGACGCGCACCTCGCCATGAAGCCCACGCATCTGCTGCTCTCCAAGCTCGACGACGTCCCGAACGACACCGGGATCGCAGATCTCGCCGCACTGATCGCACTTCCCACGCGCTGGCTGACCGACGGACTGGACGTTCCCGCTGATCTCAAGCCCGCATCACAGCGCATTCTCGCAGCACTCGGCCTCGTGGCCGTACAGGTGGCTTCATGACGAACTCCGCATCTCCCCGTCGTCCGCTGGTTTCTCGCAAGGCTGCCAGCGCGTCTGCCACCGTGGTGCCCATGCTCGTGACTCCACCCGTCGCCGCACGCTCATCGCGCGCCACGCTGACGACCACCACCCGCAGCAGCGCCGCGCCGACCACGCGCAAGGAGCCCACGATGGACCCGCAGGTTTCGCTCTGGCGCGCGATGGCTTCCGGCGATCCGGCCGCCCGCGTGCAGCTCCTGAAGGAACACCTGGGTCTCGTGCATCACGTGGCCCGTCAGATGTCGAAGACGCTGGCCGTGAAGGCCGACTTCGATGAGCTGGTGAGCTCCGGTTCGATCGGGTTGATGTCGGCGCTGGAAGCATTTGACGTGGATCGCGGACTCGCTTTCAGCACCTTCGCCGCACCGCGCATCCGCGGCGCCATCCTCGACGAGCTGCGCCGACAGGATCATGTGCCCCGCTCCATCCGGCGCAAGACGCGCGAGATCAGCCAGGCTCGCGAAGCGCTCGGTCGCGTGATGGGCCGCTCGCCAAGCGACCGTGAAGTGGCCGACCACCTGGGCGTGGATCTGCAGACGCTGTGGAAGTGGCGTTCCGATGTCGAAGGCGCGCATCACGTGCCGCTCGACCGCAGCCCGAGCGAGACGGAAACGCTGGCGCCGACGCCGATCGAGACCCTCGCCGACGAGGCGAACGACTCGGTGGACGACATGATCACGCGCGAGCAGGAAGTGCACCACCTCCGCGACGCCATCCTGCGCCTCAAGGAGCAGGAGCGCACGGTGCTGAGCCTCTACTACTTCGAGGAGCTCAAGCTGCACGAGATCGCCGACATCCTGCAGCTCACCGAGAGCCGCGTGTCGCAGATCCGGAGCAAGGCGTTGCAGAAGCTGCGCATCGAACTGCGTCCGTTGCGGGAGGAAGTGGCGTGATGCAAGGCATCGACATCGAGGCCGTGCGCGCGCAGGCCGAGGTCATCATGCAGGGCATCATGCAGGGCATCATGGCCGGCGAGAATCTGGACCTGCTGATCAGCGGCGCGCTCCTGCTGGCGATCGTGGCGCTGTCACTGGGCTCGATCTGGCGCAACCGTGTGCGTGCGGCGAAGGCGGCACCGTCGCCGACGAATTCCACGGGCATGATGCGCTGGCTCACACCGCGCGGCACGAAGTCGGTGACGGCGGAGCAGACGGCGATCGTGGCGCGACCCAAACGGAAGAGCGGTGCGCACACGACGATCCGGGTGCTGACGCCGGTGTCGAAGGTGACGGCGAAGCTGATCAGGGCGAGTGCCGATCCGATGGAGATCGCGCGAAAGAGCGGGTTGTCGCGCGACGGTGTGTCGATGATGATGGCGGCCGCAGCGCCGAAGAGTGCCGCGAAGCCGACGGCCGCAGCGCAGGCGGCGACCAAGGCCGCAGTGCGTCAGCCGTCGAGCGAGAACGCGGGGCGCGCGATGATGCCGCCGGGTGCGTACACGCAGGCGCAGCGGGTGATGCCGGCGAAGGTGGACCGGGCGGGGGTGGGGACGCGGTTCAGTGCGCGGGTGAGCTGACGCGGGGCTGCGTGGGGCAGCATTCCTCGTCTGACGCGCCCGTCGGCACATGCTGGCGGGCGCGTGTCGTCACACGCACGAAGTTCACGATTCCTTCACGAGCAGCCGCGCGCGAAGTCTCCACTCCAGCGCCGCCATGCCGCCGACGATCATCGCTTCGCCGATGAGACCTGCGAGCCCGAACACCGACGCCGTGTCGCGGTAGTGCCACCCCGCCACGAGACACGACACCGCCCACGCACCGTTGGCCACGACGAGCGCGACGATCATCGCATACGGGCGACGTTGCCGGCGAGACAGGAAGCCGGAGCAGGTGCCATAGGCCATGTTCGCGATGCCCATGGCGATGAGCACGGGACGAGGCAGTGCATAGAGCGCGCTGAGCCAGCCGGACAGGCCGAGCATCGCGGTGCCGGCAAACAAACCGGCGAGGCTGTCGATACGGAGCAAGTGTCGGGTCACGTTCCTTACTGTCGGCGATAGTGTGCTGGTCCTCCGCGACGTGCAGGAATCGTCTTGTCGCTACTCTGATCGGCATCCCGGGGTCACGGAGCTTGTGGGTGCCTGACGGTCAGGCTCGGCAGCTGAGGCTTCGTCACTCCACGCGCTTATATTTAAGTGTCATTGCCGAGCCCGACTGCATGATTTCGGGCGACGCGGCCTCCCCGATTCACGCCTGCTGACACCCGTTGGACAAGAAATCCCTCTCCGAAAGGGACATCTGCACCAAGCTGATCGTCCCCGCCCTGCAATCCGCCGGCTGGGACATCCAAGCGCAGGTCCGCGAAGAGGTGACGTTCAGGAAGGGCCGGGTGATCGTTCGCGGCACGCTGCACACACGGGGGCAAGGCGCGGCGCGCGGATTTCGTGCTCTATCACAGCGCAAATCGCCCCATCGCCGTCATCGAGGCTAAGGACAACACCCACGGGCCGGGCGAAGGGATGCAGCAGGCCCTGGACTACGCCGAATCGCTTGACGTGCCATTCGCCTTCACGAGTAACGGCGATGGGTTCGTGTTCCATGACCGCAGCGGTACCGCTACCGGTGACATGGAGACCGTCCTCACACTCGACCAGTTTCCGTCTCCGGACGAACTCTGGGCCCGCTACCGCGTGCTTTGCGTCCAGAGATTCCAGCATCCTGACGTGCGACACTCGGCGTAACAATGCGCGCACGCGGCTCCCGTGCTACCGCATGTCGGCTTCCGCGATGTGCGGTGGAGCGAGTATCGTCTCGCAGACCCTGTACCTCGGTGTCGCGGTGCCGAGGAGCATATGCCGATACTCACGCGGAGAGATGCCACTCATCGCCAGCGACCTGCTTCGATGGCGCGATGCGGCCGCAGGACGGCTCGTCTCGCTCTGGCGCTTGGGCAGCGGTCAGGAAGTGGATTTCGTCGTCCAGCAGCACACCCGTCTGCTGTCGGTGGAAGTGAAGGCAACGGCACACGCTGATGACGGCGATGCCAGGCACCTGCGCACGTTCATCGGCACAGTGTCGGGTGTGGTCCATGCGCTGCTGCTCAGCAATGACCCCCAGGTACGTGAGATTCGTGGCGGTGTGATCGCGGCGCCGTGGTGGAGCGTGGTGTGAGCGATGATCTCACCCCACCAACCGCGGCCGCGTCAGGATCTCGCCCAACGCGGTGTTCACGTAGTAGTTGGACCGCCCCACCCTGATCTTCTGCACGAATCCACCGGCGGCCAGCGCGTCGAGGTACTTCGTCGCCGTCAGCCGCGACACGCCGAGGTCCCGCTCCACGAAATCGATCTTCGTGTACGGGTGCATGAACAGGTTGTTGATCAGGTCTTGACTGTAGAACCGGAACGCTGCACGGATCCGGTGCTTGTAGTCCATCAGAGCGGCCTGAATGTCCGTCACCGTCTGGATCGTGTCAGCCGCCGTCACCTCGACCGCGCGCAGCACATACTCCACCCAGGCCTGCCACGCCGCGTCTGAATCCTCCTGTTCCCTGATCTGCTGCAGCAGGCGGTAATAATCGGGCTTCGTGCGCACGATCTGGTTGCTGAGGTACAGCACGGGTATGTCAAGCAGCCCCTTGTTCACCAGATAGAGCACGTTCAGGATGCGTCCCGTGCGGCCATTTCCGTCATAGAACGGATGGATGCTCTCGAACTGATGGTGGACGATCGCCATCTTCACGAGCGGGTCCGCATCGAAGACCGCGTCATCGTTGATGAAGCGCTCCAGATCCGTCATCAGGCTGACGATCTGTCCTTCGTCCTGCGGCGGCGTGTAGACGACCACGCCGCGCCCGGTCTTGAGCGTCGTCCCGGGCAGTTTCCGGATGTCGGCGTTGTTGCGCTCGAGCTCGGCCTGCACGGCCAGTATGTGATTGGTCGTGAGCAGGCCGGTGGTCCGCACCAGGTCGTAGCCAGTGCGCAGCGCTTGCACATAGTGCCGGACTTCCTTCGCCGCCGGACTCGCAAACTGCTCGGGCTGGGTGGCAGCCCGGAACAGCTCATCGTGCGTGGTGACGATGTTCTCGATCGCTGAACTGTCCTTGGCCTCCTGCAGGCCGAGCGTATTGATCAGGATCGCCTGATTCGGAATCGAGCGTGCGACGCCCTTCAGTTCGGCAAGCTGGCGCGCGGCCGTTGCAGCGCTTTTGAGAAGCGCAGTGCTTTCGAAAGCCTCAGACCGCAGCCGGGTCAGCCCCTGGAGAGAATGCATCGACGATGCTCCATGAAGGTGGGGGACGGCACGGAATGATCTCGAAAACCTATGCACATCCCTCGGAATGTGCATATACAATCCATAAAAACTATACACCATTCCATGATCTAGATAGAGAACGAAAGACTTTTAAACAAATACCCGGCGCACCAACACGAGCCTGAGCACCTCGTCGATCGAGCAGGCATGGCGGCAGCGGAGCGGCAGTGGTTAC
>JAYWIJ010000195.1:0-8993 GCA_043788935.1 Gemmatimonadaceae bacterium
AGTTCACCGGTGGGTGTCTGGAGGCCGAGCGGCAGGCGGGCGATCACGGCATCGGCGGTGGACAGCATGAGTGCATTCGCGAGCGCCGCGTCCGACACATCGTCATGCCCGTACCGCAGATTCTCGGCAATGGTCCCGGCGAAGAAGGCCGCGTGCTGCTGCACCACGCCAAGCTCTCGGCGAAACGACGGCATGTGCACCTCGTCGTACGGCACGCCGCTCCACCGCAGCATGCCGACGTCGGGGCGGTACAGGCCGGCGATCAGGCGACCGATCGTGCTCTTGCCGGCGCCATTCTCTCCCACGATCGCGATGCTGTCACCCGGCTCGATTTGCAGCGAGACGCCCTGCAGCACCACGCGATCGCCATACGAGAAGTGGACGTCGTGCAGCGTGAGCGCGCCCGTACAGCGCACCACGCGGGTACCCTGATATGGCTCGGGCGTGGCGCCGTCCAGCATGCCGCGCAGCGTACGCAGCGACACGTTGCCCGCGACGATCTCGGGCAGCGACGCCAGCACGTTGTCGACGTGTCCGTTGAGCAATCCCGCGGCGACGTAGAACGTGATGAATCCGCCGAGCGAGAGCTTGCCGGATGCGACTCCGATGCCACCAACGACCAGGATGCTGATGCCGGCGAGGCCGATCAGCGTGCGCTGCACCTGACTGTGGACCGCTGCCGTCATCGCCATGCGAACGCCTTGGTCGCGCAGCGCCGTCGCATGGGTGTGCTGCCGTGCCGCCTCGCGCGTTTCGGAGGCCGACAGGCGCACCATGTCCAGTTGCCGCAGCACGAAGTTCACGCCGCTGCTGAAGTGCTCAAAGCTCCGCTGAAAGTGCCGGACATCACTGTCGACGCGACCGGTCAGGCGACGACTCACGAACCAGACCAGCGGCAGCACCACCAGGCCGAGTGCCACCATGCGCACGTCGAGTATCAGCAGCACGATACCGATGCCGAGCGCCGCGACGAGCGACGGTACCAGGCCGGAGAGGAGGGCGGTGGCGACGCGATCGATGCGCTCGGTTTCCTGCACGACACGCGTGTGCGCCTGCGGAATGTTCAGGCGGTCGGCCTGTTCGCGCGACTGGTGCAGCAGTGCTGAGACGAGATCGGCGCGCAGCTCGGTGACGGCGCCCTTCACCATCCGCAGCATCTGTCGTCGGAGCCCAAGCGACAGCAGGCTGCCGATGAGACGAGTGCCAAAGATCGCCGCTCCGGTCAGCACCAACGTGCGTACGTCGCCCGCCGGGATGACCACGTCGAATGCGTGGCGCACCAGCCAGAGCACCGGCAGCATTAGCAGCGACTGCACGATGGTACCGGTGATCGAGAGGAGCAGCGTGCCGCGACTGCGGCCGATGTAGCGCCAGAGAAACTGCAACGCATCGCGGTCCAGCACACCACGGAACTGTTCGCGCACGCCCGAGGTCATCGCGAGGGCTCGAGCACGCCGGCGCGGCCGCTCAGCCGATGACACATGGCGCGCCAGAGCGCCGGCACGATCTCGCGTCGTCCGCCCAGATTCCAGCGAAACCGGAGGTAGTGCGGCAGCGTGCTCACGAACGCGACGACATCGGCGGGGTCGATGATGCGACAGAGGTCCGCGAAGATCACCATCTGATTTCCTGCTGCCGTATGCAGGTAGCGACGGTGATCACTGAGATAGACACGCGCCTCGATGCGTTCCAGCAGCGTGGGTGCCGCGTGCTGCAGGTCTGCCATCACGGCCGGCGGAATCTTCACACCGTAGCGTGACTGCAGCCATCCCAGCCCGAGCCGGAGCCGCATGGTGACGCGCAGGCGCCGGGCATCTGCCACGAGGCGTGACCAGTCCACGTCGGCGCCGCGAGTGCGCAGCACCGTCACGGCGTCGGGAATCCAGCGGATCGGCGTCTCCAGGTTCCAGCGCACACCATGTACCACGTGATGCAGCAGCATGGAGCCCGGCCGCAGCTGCAACGCCGGCACACCAAGGAAATCGAGGGGCTCGGTGTCGTCCCACCCCCAGCTCGCGGCGGCGGGCAGCATGGCTTCGTACATCACGTGCCAGTGCAGATCGAGCTCGCCGCCGTCGGGATGCCGGTACTGCATGGCGTGCCGGAAGCGGCCGAAATCGTCGGTGTAGTCGGAGGTCTGCTGCCATCCCGCGTGCTCCAGCAACGCCATCGCCCGCGGCACATCGCGTTCTCGGACGCACAGATCCACATCGCTCATGGGGCGCATGGCCTGCGACACGTAGTACGACAGGACCATCGGCGCACCCTTGAGCAGCAACACCGGCACCTGCGCCTCGGCCAGCGCTGCCACCACCGGCCGCACCCGATGCAGCAACCGCTGGGTCTCGTACCACGTCAGCCGGGCGACACCCTTGAGACGACCCATCAGCGGATCACCTTCGCCCGCGTCACTCAGCGTGGCGTGCACCAACGGCAGCAGCCGGAGCACCGTCCACCCGAATTCCTCGGCGATGTCGACACTCTTGCGCCATTCCCGGAACGCGGCGCGCGACCGGTCGCCACCGTGCAGGGCCGCGTCGAGCAGTTGCAGCTGCGGACCCGTGGGCCACAGAAAACCAAGCGTTGGATCGTGTGCCACCGGTGCGTCGCGCATCAGGACACCGGCGCCGTCGGGATCGCGCCACTTCCGCGCCGCGCGTGGATGGTCTGCCGCAGCACTTGCAGGTAATCAGCCTTCAGTCGCTCGCTCTTCTGCACGGAGTTGTTGCGATGGATGCGCCGCTGCAGCACCACGTTTGGCACGAAGCCGATCTGGTGTCCCGCAGTCTCTGCCCGTGCGACCCAGTCGATCGTCTCACCCACCTGCAGATCCGTCGAGAACAGCCCTACGGTCGTGAACAGCTCGCGCCGCAACAGCAAGGCACCGGCCAGTCGACCGGGCATGGTCGGGGGCGGCGCTTGAATGGCCGCCCGCTCGGCTTCGGGCACATCGGGGCTGATGAACTGTTCGATCGCACCGGCGGCGCCGGACAGATCCTCACGACCGCCCAGCAGCGTCGCCCGCGACGACAGACTGCCGGGAGTCCACAGATCGTCAGCATCGAGGAACGCGATCCAGTCACCCGTCGCAGCGAGCACGCCGGTATTCCGGGCTACGCTGATCCCGCCGTTCGGCTGCCGGATCACATGCACAGAGGCGTCGACGGTCAGGGCTGCGGTGACACTGTCATCGGTGCAGCCGTCATCCACGAGAATCACCTCGTGAACGTGATGCGGCGCTGGACGTTGCGTCAACACGGAGCGCAGTGCCGCACCCACGTACGCGGCGGCGTTGTAGCACGGAATGATCACTGAAATGGACGCCATGATCATTCACTCCCAGGGATCGCGGTGCGCTTGCGCGCCAGCGAGCCACGCATCGCGCGGAGCAACAGCGTGTTGATGTCGGACTCGTTGAGCGAACTGTTGCGATCATGCACGCGCTTCCAGACGAGCGTCTCGGGCAACACCGACGAGTGCAGACCGGCATCGCGTGCTCGCGCGAACCAGTCGGTATCGCCGCTCACGCCGAGCGCCGGATCGAAGACGCCGACGCGGCTGAACGCCTCACGCCGGATCAGGACGGTCTCCATGATGAATGCGGGCACAGGCGCATCCAGCAGTGACGCACGGAAGCCCGGCGGGATCTCACACCCGGGCTCCAGGACATGCTGCACGTGACAGGCGACCATGTCGAGTGTGGGATCGCCGCGGAATGCCGCCACCTGCCGCTCGTGCTTGTCGGGCATCCATCGGTCGTCCGCAGACAGGAATGCGATCAGTGTGCCCGTCGTGCTGGCGATACCCTCGTTATACGCGTGCGAAATGCCCTTCGACTGCTGGCGTACGATGCGCACGAAATCGAATCGCGCCGCGATCTCGCGTGTCGCATCGGTGGAATCGCCGTCCACGACGACCACCTCGTCGGGGCGCAGTGTGGATGCCGCAATGCTGCCAAGCGCTTCGGCGATGTGCCGTTCGGCGTTGCGTGCAATCACGATCACGCTGGTAGTGAGCGTTTCCGCTGGCTGCGTCGCCGTGCGGTGGTCCACTACGCCGGCCCTGCTGCGCCGGGCTGCAGGGGCATCGGCCAGCCTGCGTCGCCCACGTCGTGAATCGGATCGAGGAGCAGCAGGTCTTTCATGTCGGTGAACACATCGAGCGAAGGCGGCGTGTATGGCATGTTCAGCGCTGCCGGATCGAGCGGCGTGGCTGGTGTGACCGCCTCCGCCGACACGACGAGGTTGTGCGCAGCGAGAGACTCCACGAACGACGCGACGGCTTCATGTACCCCATCGATCGGCCATTTTGCAGCGACCACCGCTGACATATCCGCAACCGTATGGCCGCCGATGGTCCACTCCCACAGCACTCCGGCCAGTCCACGGGCGCTGAAGTAGTGGCCGGAATCCATATTCATGATGACGGCTTCGCCATCGATCACTTCGGCAACGGCCAGCGGTGCATTGAGTCGGTAGTGCTGCATCGGTCGTATCACAGTGTTCGAGGGGGGGCTGCTTGCAACGAAACTTTCTGGCGCGCGTGCGACGGTTCTTCGGCTCCGGCGGGCAAGCGATGGCGATGCGTCCACGCGCGGTCTGGTCGGGTGCGTCCAGCTTTGGTGAATGCCCAGTGTGGGCAGCGCGATCGAGCTCCCTGTTCTGGCTCGACGTACCGAGCGGAACACTTCGATCGTACAGCATTTCGACCCGCACGGTCAAGATGTGGACGGTTGGTGCAATGTCTGCCGGTCTCGCGCTCCGAGATGATGATTCGCTAATCATCGGGTGCAGGGGTACACTCGCGCGCTTCGATGTGCACTCCGCGGTGCTGACACCGTGTGCGGACCTGCCACACCACCACCCGAATGAACGCACCAACGACTTGTGCTTCGACGCGTCAGGTTGCCTGTGGGTAACGACGATGCACGTCGGCGGAGAACAGCCGTTGGGACGCCTGCTGCGACTGGGGCGCGATGGTGAATGGATGACCATCCTCGAAGGCGCACCGGTTCTGAATGGTCCCGCGTTCGATGCGACGGGCACCGTTGGCTACGTCTGCGATACCACGCGTCGATGCGTGCTGCGATTCCCCGTGCCTGCAGTGGAAAGCACGACGTGTGCGGCACCGGAGCCGTTCATCACGCTCGCGGAAACGGACGGATTTCCCGATGGCATCACGGTCGACGCGACCGGCAACGTGTGGCTGGCGCATTACGCCGGTGGGCGCGTGACCTGCTTTGCTGCCGATGGCACCGTGCGTCAGGTACTCACGATGCCGGTGAGGAACGTGACGTCGGTCGCGATCGGCGCCGGCGCCTTGTACGTGACGACCGCGCACGATCCGTCAGACGGGAAGCGCGTGCCCGGAGGCACGTTGTTCACGGTCCCGATCGAGGGGCTCGAGCCGGCTCGTCCCTGACGATCCACGTCCTGCGAATACCGTCACGCGCGGCCGCCATGCTCCAATCGCGCGCTGTGCATCGTCGACGGTGTAGCGAAGCGACGATGCGAACTGCGCGACGCGGTGCTCCCGATGCCTCACTGTCCCGACAACACCGGATCGGCGCGGACGACATCGGCCAGCGCGCCGCGCGAGTCCACACCCAGCTTCTCGAAGATGTTCGACAGATGCGTGCTCACGGTGCGAGCGGAGATGTCGAGCGTGGCACCGATCTCCTTGTTCGACAGCCGACGCGCCACGGCACGCGCGATCTCGAGCTCACGACCGGTGAGGGCGCCCGCGCCGTGCGCGACCGCGCGAGGCGGAAGCCGCGCTCCCAGTGCACGCAGTTGTCCTCGCAACGAGCGCAGCTCGAATTCGGCGCCGAGTCGCGCGAACACATCGTGCGCACGTCGCAATTCACGCGTCGCCCCCTCGACATCGCCGTCGGCCTCCAGCACCTGCGCGGCATTCCGGCGCAGCCTGGCTGCGTGAAAGATGAATGGCACCGCATCCAGATCGTCGGCGGCCGACAGCAGCCGTGCGGCCGCATCGGGTGCCTTGAACTGCACACGCGCGACGAGGGCCTCGCCGGCGGCGGCCCACGCGAGACCGAGCGTGTGATTCAGCGCGAGCGAATCGCGATGCAATCGGGCGGTGAGTTCCTCGACGCGGTCGTACGCCTCGAGGCGCAGGCCTGCCTCGACCAGCATCGGGATGAGTCGATGGATGGCCCACGCCACGTACTGCGCGCGATCGGCCAGCGCGAGCCCACGCTCACCGAACTCCGTGGCACGCACCCAGTCGCCGCGCGACAGGTGATACATGCCCATCCCCGTATGCGCGAGAATCACGTTGTGGACATTGCTCATGTCCTGTTCCGACATGGCGGCGGCGCGGTCGGCACCGCTCAGCTGCCACGCTTCCTCGAACAACGCGCGTGCCCGTTCGCTGTCGTCCCGCTCCAGCACGATCAGCCCGGTCCACACCAGCAGACGTGGCAGCAGCGTACGGCGCATGATGGCGCGTGCGAGAGGAATGGTGCGATCCGCGATCGCCAGTGCTTCATCCCACTTGCCCACGCCGGACGCATGTTCGATCGCGATCTCCGCGGTCATGGCCTGGCAGAAGGGCGAAGCCAGTGCGTCGGCGAGCGTCGTGGCGTGGCGCACATGTCGTTCCACGCCGGCGGCGTTGCCACTGAAGCCCTCGAGCATCGCCATGGCCCAATGCGCCGACCACTCCACGTCGCGATCGCCACTGGCGGCTGCGAGTGACAGCGCCATCGCGCCATGTTCACGCGCTTTCGACGCGGGGCCGGTCCACGCATACAGTTGCAGCGCGGTCTGATGTGCATGTGCCAGCATCCCGGCATCGCCGTGCGATTCGGCCAGCGTCAGTGCATCAGCCACGGCCGCGATCGCGAGCTCGTGTCGGCCGAGTGTCTGCAGGATGTTGGCACTGGCCAGCAACGCACGTATGGCGAGATCGGCGTGGCCAAGGCGGTCAGCCAACTGACGCGCGGTAGCGAGATGCGTGAGCCCCTCCGTAGTTCTGCCGGATCGCGACAGTTCCTGACCGAGGTGATGGTGCAGTCTCACCTGTGCGAGTTCGTCCCCGCGTGCGAGTGCGAGCGACAGCGCGCGCTCGAGTGCGCGCAGCGCCTCGTCGCCGAGGCCGAGACGCACCTGCGCCGTGGCCAGATCCTCGAGCAAGGTCGCGATCGCCTGCGGATCGTCGACACGCTCCGCGACCTGCAGCGCGTCGGCCAGCCAGCGGACCGCTTCCTGATCGGCACGGCGCGACAGGGCATCACGTCCTGCCGCGGACAGATAGCGCAACGTGCGCGCATCGTCACCGAGCACCTGCCCTCGCACCAGATGGTGTGCCATGGCCAGCGCATGCTCGGTGGAAGCCAGACCGTGAATCGCCTCGAGCGCCGTCGCCACGGCAGCGTGCAGGGCACGTTCACGGGCGGCCGTCATGGCGCCAAGCACGGTGGACTGGATGATCGGATGCGCGAACTCGTAGTGCGCGCCGCCGGACGCGCGATGCTCCACGAGGATCCGCCGATGGCACAGGGCGTCGATGGCGTCGGCGAAGGCACCGGCATCGATGTGCGCCACACGCTCCAGCACTTCGAGCGGCGCGCGCCCGTCCACCACCGATGCGATGTCCGCGACGCGCCGCGCGCCGTCATCGAGGGCATCCAGTCGCGCCAGCACCGCGTCGCGGAGTGACGGCGGCAACGTGTCGGGCCGCGCGTCTTCCACGATCCAGCCGCTGGCGGCGTGACGAATCCGGCCTGCGTCGATCAAGGCCTTGAGCGACTCCTCGACGAAAAACGGATTGCCGCGTGTGTGCGACCAGAGCACACCCGCGTGGCGTCGCGCGTCATTTGGCGCAAGCGTGAAGCTTCGCTCCAGCAACTCCGTGAGGTCAGGCTCCGTGATGCTCGTCAGCGTGTGGAGCGTGGCTTCACCCGCCGCCAGCAGCGATCGCACCAGCCCGCGCAACACCGGGTTCGACTCGCGTCCCTCGTCCAGAAACGACAGCACCACGAGAATCCGCGCACCACTCACCTGGCGTGCGATGAAATGCAGCAGTTCCAGCGACGAGGCGTCGCCGTCGTGCGCATTGTCGAGCACCAGCACAACCGGCTGCCGAGCCGCGAGCCGCGTGAGAAATTGCGTCACGTTCCAGAGCAATCGTGCGCGGCTGCTGCCATCGGGATCGATGGGACGTGGCGCGCCTGCGACGCCCGGCAACCCCGGCACGACTGCGCGCAGATCATCCTCGGCGCCGCGCGCGAGCACGGTGACGGCCGACGGCTCCATCGCGCGCAATGGCCGCGACAGTGCGTCGGCCACCGCGCCGAACGCAACGCCGGCCTCCGTCGCGAAGGCGCTGCCCGATGCAATCAGGACGCCGCGCGCCGTCGCTTCGCGCGCGAGCATCGACAGCAGTCGCGACTTGCCGATACCCGCCTCCCCGGTCAGCAAGACGCAGTGGCCGCGTCCGGCGATCGCCGCGTCGAGATGGCAGCGCAACGCATCGAGATCAGCGCGGCGCCCGACGAACGGCAGATCGGTGCCCCAGGGAGGAGTGGGCTGCATGTCTTCACAAGGTGCGATGCCGCACCGGTCCTCCGCCAGAGCAGACGCGTCAATGCTCGCCTGCGGCGATCAGATGGTCTGCACCAGCCACGCCAGAGTCGCGTGCATCGCGTCATCCCATTCGGCGCCGCTGGTCAGATGCCCTGCGCCTCGCAACACGTGATACCGATGTATCGACGTTGGATGGCGGATGGCGAGGTTCAGGTGCAAGCGGTGCACCGGAGCGCCAGGAACGTGCGTGTCGTGCTCCGCGGTGATGCTCAGGAGCGACACGTGCCGGAAGGCCTCGAGTCGCGCGTGCGGGCTGCGCTCATCGGGCCACTCCGGAGAGCCAAGCAGTGCAACCACCGATCGCAGCGGCACCGCACACGCGACGGCATGATAAGCAAGGAATGCACCCATGGAGATCCCGACCAGCGCAACCCGCTTTCGGTC
>JAYWIJ010000196.1:0-2539 GCA_043788935.1 Gemmatimonadaceae bacterium
CCCATCGAAACGATCGAAATCCGCAGCCGGCTGAATGGCGACATTCAGGGCGTGTTCGTGCAGGAAGGCGAGCGGGTGAGTGCCGGGCAGGTGCTGGCGCGCTTCGAGTCCAGTCAGCAGGAAAGCGGCCGTCGTGGTGCCGAGGCCGATCGGGAAGCGGCGCGCTCGCAGCTGCAGACCGCGCAGTGGGCGGCGGAGCAGTCGGCAGCCCTTTTCAAGGCCGGGGCCATCGCCGAGCAGGAAAACCGCGCCGCGCAGCAGGCGGTGGTGGCTGCTCGTGCCTCCGTCGCCGCATCCGAGGCGCGGCTTCGCACCGCCAGCGCCGTCTCCAGCGACACGCGTGTTCTGGCACCGTCCAGCGGCATCATCGATCGCCGCACGGTGCAGCCGGGCGAGCGCGTCTCCGTCAGCACGCCGCTCTTCACGCTGGTCCGCAACGAGACGCTCGAACTCGCCGCCAACGTGCCGTCCCGCATGGCCAATCTGGTGCAGCCGGGCCAGACCGTGCGTCTCAGCGTGGACGACCGCGCCGTGGAATCGACGGTGGCACGCGTCAGCCCGACCGTCGATCCGGTCTCGCGCAGCGTGACGGTGTACGTGCGCGTGCCAAACGCGAATCGTGCGATCAAGGGCAACACCTTCGTCAGCGGCCGCATCATCGGCGACCGTCGCGGCGATGCGCTGCTCATACCGACGTCGGCCATTCGTCAGGCACCGGGCACGGAGTCCGCGCCGTTCGTCTGGCGGATCGCCGGCGGAGCGCTCGAACGACGGAACGTGACGCTCGGCGTGGTGGACGACGCCAGCGGGGTCGCGGAAGTGAAGGAAGGTCTCGCCGCCGGTGACCGTGTCATCGTGGGCAACGTGGGCGCACTCGGCAATGGCGCCAAGGTCACCATCGCAGGCGGGAAGTCATGATCATCTCGGATGTCTCGATCAAGCGGCCGGTCTTCGCCACCATGATCATGGTGGCGCTGGTCGTGCTTGGCATGGTCGGCTATTCACGGCTCGCGATCGACGAGTACCCCGACATCACCTATCCCACCGTGGTCGCACAGACCACATATCCCGGCGCGTCGCCGGAAGTGGTGATGCGTGAAGTGTCGAAGCCGATCGAGGAAGCGCTCAACACGGTGCAGGGCATCAAGGAAGTCACCTCGACCTCGCTCGAAGGCAGCTCCACGGTACGCCTGCAGTTCAATCTCGACGTGGACGTGATCGCGGCACAGCAGGAAGTCAGCGCCAAGGTGTCGCGCATCCGCCGCCAGCTGCCGCCCAACATCGAGGACCCGATCGTCCTCCGCTTCGATCCGAACGACCGGCCGATCATCAGCGTCGCAATGACCAGCGCCGAGCGTCCGCTGCGTGAGCTGAGCGACATCGCGCAGGAAGTGATCAAGACGCGCTTCGAATCGATCCCCGGTGTCGGTGGCGCCAACATCACCGGTGCCGCCACGCGGCAGATCCAGATCCAGCTCGATCCCGACGCCATGCGGGCGTACAACATCGCGCCGCCGGTCGTGATCGCCGCGCTCGAGCGCGAGAACCGCGAAGTGCCAGCCGGACGCGTGCGCCGCAACGGACGCGAGCAGCTCATCCGCGTGACGGGCCGTGTGGTCGACCCGCAGCGGTTTGCCGACATCACGCTGGCCGTGCGCAACGGCGCCCCGGTGCGCATCAGCGACGTGGCGACGGTGGTGGACGGCAGTGCAGAGCAGCGCAGCGCCGCATTCATCGGTCGCACGCCGGCCGTGTCGATCGAGGTGCAGAAGATCGCCGGCAGCAACACGGTGGAAGTGGCCGATCGCGTGCGCGGCGAAGTGGCGGAGCTGATGAAGACGCTCCCCGCCGACGTGCAGCTCAAGGTGATCCGCGACGACTCGCAGCGCATCCGCGACTCGCTCGACAGCGTGCAGCACGAGCTGATCCTCGGTGCGATCCTCTGCATCGTGATCATCTACTTCTTCCTGAACTCGTGGCGCTCGACGATCATCACCGGCCTCGCACTGCCGATCTCGCTGATCTCGTCGTTCTTCGTGATGTGGGCGTTCAACTTCACGCTCAACACGATGACGCTGCTGGCGCTGTCACTGGCCATCGGTCTGCTGATCGACGACGCGATCGTGGTGCGCGAGAACATCGTGCGCCACCTCGAAATGGGGAAGGATCACGAACGCGCCGCATCGGAAGGCACCAGCGAGATCGGTCTGGCGGTCTTCGCCACGACGATGGCGGTGGTGGCCGTGTTCTTCCCCGTCGCCTTCATGGGCGGCATGATCGGCAAGATCTTCTTCCAGTTCGGCGTCACCGTGGCGTTCGCCGTGCTGGTGTCGCTGCTCGTCAGCTTCACGCTCGACCCGATGCTCTCGAGCATCTGGCCCGACCCGGAAGTGGACCACGCCAACCAGGCGACGCTGCGCGCCTCGCGGAACCCGATCCGACGCATCGCCTTCGCGTTCAACGACTGGTTCGAGCGCGTCGCCGATCGCTATCCGAAGGGGCTCGGCTGGGCGCTGAACCACCGTCTCGCGGTGCTCGG
>JAYWIJ010000197.1:0-8914 GCA_043788935.1 Gemmatimonadaceae bacterium
GGCCGCGTCTTCACGATCTGGAAATTCCGCTCGATGCGCGTCGACGCCGAGGTGCCGGGTCAGGCCGTGTGGGCTTCGAAGGACGATCCGCGTATCACCGCCATCGGCGCCTTCATCCGCAAGACGCGGCTCGATGAACTGCCGCAGCTGTGGAATGTCGTCCGTGGTGAGATGAACGTGGTCGGACCACGTCCCGAACGCCCAAGCATCTTTCTCTCGCTGCGCAATCAGGTGGAGAATTATCATCTGCGTCAGCGTGTGAAGCCCGGTATCACGGGCTGGGCGCAGATCAATCAGGCGTACGACAGCACCGTCGAAGACGTGAAGAACAAGGTCGCGCTGGATCTCGTGTACATCCAGAACCGCTCGATCTGGATGGACGTGAAGATCATGGCGAACACGCTGCCGGTGATGATCGGGCGCAAGGGCGCCCACTGATCCATGCACACGACGCCGCGCCAGTCCGCCAGCGAGAGCGTCGCAGCGTACCGCAGGATCGCGCCGGCACTGTCACCCACGGCACGGTGAACACGCGTGCGTAACGCCTCGCTCACACCCGCGACGTCGGGCTACACCTCGACGTTTACCGGTGCGCTCACGCAGGTGAACATGCAGCAGATGACGATGACGCTCTTCGGTCTCTTCATCTATCTGTTCTGCGTCCACAGTTTCAAGCTGCCCATCGCGTCGCTGGGTATCGCCATTGGCGTGCTCGGTGTTCTCGCGCGCTCGAACGAGATGACGTTCCCCGCCCCGGTCGCGTGGCTCGCCGCGTGGCTGGTGTGGTGTGGAGTGACGGGTGTGGTCTCGCAGTTCCGCGGGACCGTGATCACCGTCTTCATCGACTACCTGAAGATCTTCCTGATTTTTTTCGTGGCCATCAACGCCGCGAAGACGCGCTCGCAGCTTGCGGTGTTCATCGGCACGTGGGTGTTGATGTTTGGCCTCTTTCCGCTCCGTGGCACGTACCTGAACTTCTTCGCCGGCATCAACCAGGTCGGGCGGTACGGCTGGAATTTCTCGTTCAGCAACTACAACGACCTGGCGGCCTACGCGATCCTCGTGCTCGCGCTGTCGGCATTCCTGCTGGCGGGTCGCTACGAGAAGTGGGTCCGCGTCTTTGCGTTCCTCGGCGCTGGCTCGCTCACCTTGCTGGTGATGCTGACGCAGTCTCGCGGGGCGTACCTTGCGCTGGCGATCGCGTTCGTGTTCATGCTGCTGCGAAGCCGGATGCGTGGGAAGCTGATTCGATTCGGCGTGCTCGCGTCGCTGGCCGTGATGCTTTTTGCCCCCGGTGCGGTGTGGGAGCGTATCTCACGCATGAAATACCTGTTCAGTTCCGAGACGCTCGCTGAATCCGACTCCTCTGCGGAGCAGCGGTACGTGCTGCTGCAAGTCGGCATGAGCGTTGCCAAGTCGAATCTGCTGAAAGGCGTAGGTCTGGGTGCGTATCCCGATGCGCACGGACTGTACGCCGAGGAACGGACCGAGTGGCAGTTCGGTCGCGGCAATCGCGACACGCACAACATGTATCTGAATCTCGTCGCGGAGACAGGCATTCCGGGCGCGTTGCTGTTTCTGGCCATGCTGGCCAGTACGCTCCGCCACGCGGCACGCGTGGAACGGCAGATTCGCGGAGTGCTGCCCGTCGAGGCGGAGCAGCTGCGGATCCTCAGGTTCGGGATGGTGGCCTACCTGATCGCCGCCATTTTCGGGACGCTGCATCGGGTCTCGTTCCTGTACCTGTATCTCGCGATCATCTGGTCGGCCGCGACGATTTACCAGAATCTCTTCCTGTCGCTCGGCTCCGGCGGCGCCCTGACGCCCGCCAATCCGTCCTCCGGGATCGCGATGCGCGGCAGCCCCTTTCAGCGGGGCAGGTTCGGTCGGAGCAGCGCGGCGTAACCTTCAGGTAACGCGCTGCTGACCCGTGCATGGGCTGTCCGCCATGCACGCCCGACAGCCCGGCGTCGCCGTGCCACCAGCTGCACGCACCGTGAGCGTGGTGCAAGCACGGCATGGTGCGTCGAGGACACATATGTCCTTGGTGTTACGTCGCGTACCAGCCTCAGGCTGTCGCATGCAGTCGGCGATGCGCGAGAATTTTCGCGCGCCGAATTGTTGCGCCCGTCACAACTTGCCGATTGAAGCAAACTCATCAGCAAAGTTTGCCGAGTGCAACTGTTGGCACTGAAGATGCAAAGACTGGCTGCGCCCGGCTCGGACTGCCAGTACTGCCGCGCACGGTATGAATATCTGGTGATTTCGAGTCTCTCACAGCAGCGCATGTGTGTCCCCTGATCCAGCGACGGTGGGGATGCATCTGAGCGCCTGTGACGCTGGTGCAGGTCAGACGTCTCAATGACGTGGGCGATCCACTCGGGGGTCGCGACAAGGGCACACTCGTCGAAAGACGAGGCCGCAAAGCCACGGAGCTAACGCAGAAGTTCTGCTACGCCAGCCGGGTTACCGAACGAGTCATCCGATCGGGAGTATTCTGGAATGAAGAACGCAAGGCACAGTTCGTATGCGCGGCGTAGCGCCGCGGCCCTGCTGCTGTTCGTTGCCGTCGCGTGCGACGACCAGACGAGCATCGCGCCTGTCGCGGCATCTGCCGCCGGCACTGGTCCATCCGTGGCGCGCCTCATGGTGGCCTCGGACCTGGTCACGCTGAAGACAGGGGATCAGGTCGAGATCGATCTGCCCGGGGCTAGCCCGGCAAACGCGCGCCTGCTCTGGTCGAGCGACGACGCATCGATCGCAGACGTGGACAACGCCGGTGTCATCACGGCACGCAATGTCGGGTCAACGACGGTGACGGTGTCGGAGGCTGGAAAGGCCACCGACATCCTCGTCACCGTACTTCCGGCCGATACCGTCAGCAGCACGGAGGGGGAGAAGTGATGCGCGGGCTTTCGACGAAGGAAGCCGCACGCAGGCTGTATCTCCTTCCCCTGATGTTCGGCTGGTCCATCGCGGCCAGCGCCCAGTTCCCGCTGAACGCTACACGCGCTGCGCCGCTTGGTGTGATCAGCGCGGGGTCCTCGCCGAGCACCAAGACCAATGCACCGAAGAAGCAGCAGTCGCTGATCTTCTCGGAAGCGGTACCGCGCATCGTGGTCCAGCAGTCCTTCCAGTTCGCCGTCGCTGCGGTCTATGACGACGGCTCGCAGGTTCGCCTGACCGATGCGATCTGGCAGTCCTCCAGCCCGGAAATCGCCACGGTGGGTTCGTCGGGCATGGTGGTCGGTCTGCGTGAAGGGCGCACCTTCATCAGCGCCCGCTCGGGGCGCTCCGAAGTGCGCGTCCGCCTCTCGGTCCTGCCGAAGACCGCCGTCAGCAATCCGATCGTGACGGTCGAGATCACACCCAGCACGCCGATCGTCGAAGCGGGCACCTCGCTGCAGTTCGCGGCGTCGGCGCGCACCGCCGATGGCGCCGTGGTCCCCGACGCACCGGTGACGTACTCGTCGCTCGACACGACGATCGCACGGATCACCGACGCGGGCCTGTTCAGCGGGCGTAAGGAAGGCACGGTCGACGTGATGGCCACGTCGGGTGCGGTGAGCGACAGGGTCGCGGTGAAGGTCGGACGTTCGCGCGTGGCGAGCATCTCGGTCACGCCACAGCCGATCACGGCAACTGCCGCCGACACGGTCGTCCTCAAGGTCTCGGCCGTCCGTCGTGATGGCACCTCGGTCGCCCTCTCCGATCTGGTCCCGTCGGCCCGCCGCGGCACGTTCCGCGGCTGGACGTACGTGCCGCCAAAGGAAGTGGGCACCGACTCGATCACCGTGGCGTCCACCGATGGCGTGTCCGCCGTCGTGCCGGTAACCGTGACCGCCGTTGCGGCACCCGCACCGGCGCCCAGCGAGCCGGCACCGGTGACACCGCCGCCGACGGATGGTTCGTTGCCGGCATTCACGGCACCGACGCGCCCGACCTCGATCGTGGATGTGCGAGTGCCCGCTGTGACCGGTCGCACGATCCGTGTCGCCGCGGGTGATGCCAACGGACTCAAGGCGGCGCTTGCCAGCGCCGTTGGTGGAGATGAGATCCTCCTGCCCAATGGCAGCACGTTCACGGGCAACTTCATTCTTCCGGTGCACTCCGGTTCGGCGCCCGTGACGCTCCGCAGTGAGACAGTCGGAGTGGTGCCTGGCACGCGCGTGACGCCGTCCACGGCGAGCAACTTCGCGCGTATCATCACGCCGAACGTGGATGCGGCGATCGGCACGGCTGCCGGTGCAGCGGCATGGCGTCTGATCGGCCTGCAGGTGCAGCAGGCCAACATGGGCACCGTCCTGAATTACGGCATCGTGCGACTTGGCACGGGCGCCGAGCCTTCGGTGGACAGCCTGGTCCGTAACATCGTGCTCGATCGGATGTACGTGAGCGCCGGTGCGACGAACCATACCCGCCGCTGTGTCGGCTTCAATGGGAACGCGCTTGCCGTTGTGAATTCCTGGCTGGCCGATTGTCACAGCAAGGGTTTCGACACACAGGGAATCGGAGGCTGGACTGGTGCAGGGCCGTTCCTGATCGAGAACAACCACATCGAGGGATCGGGCCAGGGCATCATGTTCGGCGGCGCGGACGTCAGGATCGCGAACATGACGCCCTCCGACATCACGATCCGACGCAATCACATCTACAAGCCGATGTCATGGGCAAACGGCGTGTGGTCAGTGAAGGCGGCCTTCGAGCTGAAGCACGCACAGCGGGTGCTGTTCGAGTCGAACGTCATCGAGAATCACTGGGCGGATGCGCAGACCGGCTTTGCGATCCTGTTCCAGGCCTTGTCCGACAACAACACGACTCCCTGGACGAAGGTGCACGACATCACGGTGGTCAATAACATCGTGCGGAATTCCACCGGTGTCCTGAACCTGCTGTCGCGCGTGGCGTACGGGACGAACGGCGTCATGCCGACCGAGCCGTCGAAGCGGATTCTCGTGCAGAACAACCTCTTCCAGAACGTCGGGCGTGATCCCGCGACCTCGGCGAACGCACGCGTCATGCAGTTGCTGAATGATCACGAAGACGTGTCGATCGTGCAGAACACGTTCACGCTGTCGTCTGGGTTGCCGGCCAGTGCGGCGATCTTCGATGGCAACCCATCACGCCGTCTGCTGATTGCCAACAACGTGTTCCCGCAGAGCGAGTATGGTGTGTTCGGCTCCGGGCAGGGCGAAGGGCAGCAGGCCATCACGTTCTTCGGCGCCGGTACCACGACGTTCCGCGGGAATGTCGTGACCGCTCGTACCGAGCGCCTGTATCCGACCGGAAACTTCTTCCCGGCGTCGCTGAGTGCGTCCTCGTTCACGAGTGACTTCACGCTCATCGGAACGTCCACGGTGCCCGCCAGCAGCGGTGGTGCCCGGATCGGCATCGATGGCGCCGCACTGCGCGCCGCGCTCTCCGGCGTGGAACAGTAAGTCCATGCACACGGGTGGCAGCTAGTTGCACGTCGTCTTCGTTGCTGACACCCTGACAATCGGCGGTACGGAACTGAACGCAGTCCGTACCGCCGAAGCGCTGGTCTCCCGCGGGATCACGCCGACACTGGTGCACTTTCAGCCTGATGGCCCCCTGCTCGGTCGGTATGCGGCACTGGGGCTTCGCATCATCAACTATCCGGTGGTTCCGTTCAGCAGTCCACGTGCGCTGGTGCGCGCGTGGCAGCTCGGACACCTGCTGCGCGAACTGCGACCGGACGTCGTCCATGCACACGACGTCTACGCCAACATCTACTGCGCGGCCGCACGGACGGCCTTCCCACGAATGCCACTCGTGACGAGCCGTCGCTGGGCGCATTCGGTACCACGAGCGATCCTGATGCCGGTGAACGCGATGGCGCACCGCCTGAGCCGCGCCGTCGTTGCCAACTCCATGGAGCTGGTGCCCCTGCTCCGGACGGAAGGTGTCGCCGCATCACGCGTGCACGTCTGGCCGAATTTCATTTCGCCCGCGGCGGCGGTGCAACTCTCCGCAGCCGAACGCACCGCATGGCGCCTCCGGCTGGGCGTGCCGACCGACGCCACCGTCGTCGTCTGCGTGGCGCGACTCGCGCCCGTCAAGCGCCACGCTGACCTGATTCACGCATTTGCGACGGCACGAGCCGATCACCCGGACCTGCACCTGCTGCTGGTCGGCGATGGCCCGTCGGAATCGGCACTGCGCGAACTGGTTGCATCGATCGGCATCGGCGACGCCACGACATTCGCCGGCCATCTGAGCGCGACGCCTCTGCCGCAGCAGCTCGGCGACATCGCGATTCTCATGTCGGAGAACGAGGGTTTCCCGAACTCCCTCGTCGAAGCACTCATGTGCGGACTTCCCGTGATCGCGTCACGAACCGGCGGCACGAACGAGATTCTCGATGGGGGCCGGAACGGCATCGCCGTCGATGTCGGCGACATACCGGCCGCAGCCGCGGCCATCGCCGCGTTCGTCGGTGATGCTGAGCGGCGCCGCGTGACCGGCAGCGACGGCCGGCGCTTCGCCCTCGCGCGCTATTCTGAGGACAGCTCGATCAGCGCACTGCGGGCGGCGTACGCGCACGCTGCCACCGGCACCGCCTGACGATCACGCACGCTGCGGAAGCAGTTGCGCCACCGCTACTTCGTACCGCTCACCGCGCCAAGCACGATCTGCAAGTGGCTGTACAGGATCGCTTCGTACCGGCTCGCCGCTGCAGCATCGGTCCGTTCTCCCGGTGTCTCGCGCTGATGCACCGCAGTCGCACGCGCGGCGATTGCCGCAGCGTCGGCGGCCACGAGATGGACCTCGGGCGGTCGCATGCCATTGTCGGTCGCCACGACCGGCGTGCCGATGGCGATTGCCTCCCGCACCGATACGCTGTCACCGTCGAACGCCGTGATCCGCCACAACATGCTCGCCTGCTTCACCAGCGCCACGGTGACCGCGTGCGGCGTATCGCCGTTCAGCAACACCTGTGCGCCCGCCGGCATCGCACGGATGGCGCCCTGAATGGCGTCGCGGCGCGATCCGCTACCGACGATCACGAAACGCGCCTGTGTATACTCAGCGACGAAACGGCCGAATGCCTCGAGCTGCAGCGGAAGCAGGTATTCATCCTCCAGCAGCCCGACCGTCACGAGTAGTGGCTGCGCGTCGGCGACGAAGGTTGCCAGCTCACTCGGCAGCGACTTCGCCGGCTCCGGAACGCCGAGCGTGGGAATGAGTTCGGTCACGCGCTCCGGCCTGCAGCCGATCCGCTCGAAGAGCTGCTTGAGCTCCTGGTTCACGACGATGATGTGTGCCAGGCTTCTGAAGACGAAGCCTTCCGCCGAACGTGCCGTGAGCGCCCGTGCGCGTTCCGAGCGCGGGTAGCCCCCCGAATGGATCGTGACGACGACGCGTGCGCCGAACACCGCGCGACAGGCGACCAGCAGTGCCAGCAGGCGCGGCGTCAGGTCACCACCGAGATGGACGTGCACGACGTCGGGCCGGAAGCCGCGCATCTGCTTCAGCAGAGCGGCCGGTCCCGCAGGGAAATGCACGTCATCACCCGGCGTGCCACGATGGCGCGTGATGTTGAAGACGCCGACCGTGGCACCCGCCGCACGCAGCCCGTCACGCAACGCGACGAGGTGCGTCTGCACGCCGCCGAATGGCGGTGGCCACGGTCCGAGCAGCGCGACGCGAGGCTGGCGATCTGTTGCCGTCACGTCCGATCAGTCGAGCAGCTGCGTCGCGCCGTCCTGCTTCGCGGACTCGATCATGGCGAGGCAGACCAGCGTGGCGTCGATGCCCTCCTGCGTGGTCACGGCGGGCGCCGTGGTGCCACGAATCGCCGCCACGAAGGCTTCCAACTGCTCCTTGTATCCCTTGTCGGCGAAGAAGCGCTTCGTGCTCACGCGCTGCCCTGCGCCGCGCACCCACAGCGACCGGAAATCTTCGGTTTCCGCACGCAGTCCCGATCCGAGCACGATGGTCTTTTCCCCGGTCTCCGCCGCGTTGCCGAGCGTGGTGTAGAGCAGCGAGCCGACGTTGCCGTTTTCGAGCTTGAGCGTGGCCGACAGTGTGTTCGAGCCCTGACCACCGACGGCTTCCTGCGGCAATGAGATCGCCGACACGCTGCGGACGCGTGCGCCACCAATCCAGGCGATCAGGTCGACGAAGTGGCACGCTTCGCCCAGGATCGCACCGCCGATGGCAGGGTCGGCCATCCAGTACTCGCCGCTGATGCCCGGAGACGTGACGGTGCACTGAATGGCGAGCGGGCCGGACGAGCGCTGTGCCGCCTTACGAAGGTTCACGTAATCCGGCGCGAAGCGACGGTTGAATCCCGTCACCGCGACGCGACCGCTCGCAGCGGCCGCCGTGCGCAGCGCGTCGCACTCCTCCTTCGTGAGCGCCACCGGCTTTTCCACGAAGCAGTGCTTGCCGGCATTCAGCGACGCCACGGCCTGCGAGGCATGCTGCGGATTGCGGCTCGTGATCAGGATGGCGTCGATTTCGGGATCGTCCAGCACTTCCTGAAAGCTGGACGTCGCGTACTTCGCGTTGAAGCGTCGGGCGTAGGACACCGTCCGCGCCGCCGTTCCCGATTGCACGGCATGCAGCGAGGCACCGGGGACTTTCTTGATGACCGGCAGGTGCGCCCACTTCGCGATGTTGCCCGCGCCGACCAGTGCCAGCCGGACCGACTGGACGCCGGCGATGACGGGCGCCGCAGCGGCACCGACGACCGGCACGGCAGTCCGAAGCAGTTGGCTGTGGTCGCCATCGGCATCGGCGATCTCCGGATACTGCACCACCACCGCGAGTGTCCTGGCCGGTGCCTCGATGATGCTCCGATACGCCTCGGGTGCGTCATCGAGCGTGTATCGATTGGTGATCAGCGGCTCGACGGCAATGCGCCGGTCGGCGATCGCCTCGAGGAATG
>JAYWIJ010000198.1:0-8913 GCA_043788935.1 Gemmatimonadaceae bacterium
CGTCCTCAAAGGAGTCGGCCGTGGCGCCGATACTTGGAACCGGGCTCGATCCCCATGCACCCGAACCGCGAACGGCTGTCTCATCGGCATGTGGATGGGTCAGGCATCGCCGACGACTGACGTCGGCGATGCAGTGTCACGAGGCTCACCATCGGTCGCGCATCCGACCATCGCGCCGTCGGAACTCCAAACGCGGTTTCTTTCCCCTGAAACGTCGCCATGCGCCTTTCACTGCTGCACGCTGCCTGCGGGTTGGTGGTTGCGGCGTGGGCGCTCTCGGCGTGCTCCGATACACCGCCACAACCCGCGAACGGTGCCACCAGTGCATTGGCCGCACGTCGCATATCGGCCGTGCTGATCACGGCACTGCCGGCGCGCGATACGATTGCATTCGGCGAGGTCATGCAACTCGGCGCACAGGCGCAGGACGGCACAGGCGATACGGTGCAGGAACAGGCGTTGTCGTGGAGCAGCTCGGACACCTTGATCGCGGCGGTCTCTGACGCGGGCATCGTGGTCGCCGGGCGCCGCGAAGGCACCGTACGAATCCGCGTTCGGATCGGGAGCATCGAGGGAGCACGCGCCATCACGGTGCGTGCTCGTCGCGGCCGCTCGGTCGACGCATCGGACACTGACGACGATCTGCTGGCGGCCACCGACGCGGCACCGGGCAGCGGTCCGTGGACCTTTTGCGCCGGTATCGGATCGAACTGTGAATTTCTCGGTTTGCGCGATGTGCGGCTGATCTTCGCCAGCGGGTACACGGTGAAGCAGGTGGCCTACGGTCGGGTGAGTTGCAGCGTGGATGGATTCGGCGATCCCAATCCGGAGGCCGGACGCGCCCTCCGCTGCGAGTACGGACCGATCCGGCGTCGCGTGCTGGTCAATCCGATGCCGGAAACATTTGGCATGGGTGCCACCACCGTCGTTCCCGCGACCGCGCCAGGCACGGGCGAAGCGCGCATGCGGCCCATTGCGGCCAGCAGTCTGACGAGTGACGGCACGGGTACCTTCCGGACACGCTGTGATCCCGCCGGTCTCCGCTTCGATGACCCGCTCGGCAACCCACGACGTGCGAACGCGTCACCGCTGCATGTGTACTTCGGCAACACCGCCGTCGGTGCACGGAGTACAGCCGCGACCGTCGCGGGCGGTGGCAACTCCACCTGTCGCGGCGGTGTGCTCGATCGGTCGGCGTACTACATGCCGGCTGTGCTCGACGCGCGTAACGGCGAGGTGCAGGTGCCTGCCGATGGCGTGATGTACTATCGCACCGGGTACAACATGGAACCGGTGACGATTCAGCCGATACCCGCCGGTCTCGTGATGATGGCCGGCGACCGCAATGCGCGCGGTGTGCAGCAGCGCGCCGTGGAATGGCTCTGCCGGGACAAGTTCGTCACCAATACCGGCATGATCCCCGATTGCGCCGTCGGCGATCAGGTGCAGCTCTGGGTGCACTTTCCGCAGTGCTGGGACGGCCGCAACCTCGACTCCCGCGATCACCGCGCGCACATGGCGTATTCCGTCGTGCGCCAGGGTGCGGACCGCAGTGCATGCCCACCAACGCATCCCGTGACGCTGCCCATGATCAGTCAGGTCGTGCAGTACAACGTGCGGGCCGGCGCATCGCTCACCAACTGGCGGCTGAGCACCGATGCCTACGGCACGGAACTGCGTGGCGGCCTCTCCGCGCATGCCCACTGGATCAACGGCTGGAACGCGCTGACGATGCGCACGATGGTGCGCGAGTGTCTCAATCGCGGCGCCGACTGCAACACGTCATCGCTCGGAAACGGCACCGCGCTCCACTGACGGACGACGCGAGCGCTCACACGGACGGAAATGGCCCCGCCGTGCCCAACCGGCGAGGCCATTGCATACCGTCGTACTCACAGGAGGCAATCAGCGCACCGCGAAGTCGTCGGCCACCAGTGGCGCTGGGGCCAGACCCAGCACGTCGCGCATTCCGTCGTCGAAGCGTGGTGTCGCGAAGCGCAGTGCATTGCTGCGGCAGGCTTCCGCCGTGATCGCGCCTTCGTGCGCGTAGAAGTCGTCCAGCGCGCGGACCACGGCATTCGGTGTCTGGGCGCCGAAGAACACGCCCGTCGGTGTGGCGTGATCGAGACCACGGATCGTCTCCGTGGCCGCACCGCGTCCGAAGGCGATCACCGGTGTCCCGCACGACTGCGCCTCGAGTGGCGTGATGCCGAAATCCTCCTCGGCGGCGAACAGGAAGGCCCGCGCCGACTGCATGTGCGCCCGCAGCTCGGGCAGCGGCAGGCGTCCGGTGAAGTGCACGTTCGGCGGTGCCCCGGCGGCGATCGCGGCCCGTCCCGGCCCGTCGCCGATCACGATCAGCCGCTCATTCGGTCGCATGCGGAACGCTTCGACGAGCAGGTCGATCCGCTTGTACTGTACGATGCGTCCCGCCGTGACGAAGTTCGTCGCGCGCGGCGCGTTGTTGAGCGTGAAGACGTTCGTGTCCACCGGCGGATGCACGACGACGCTCTCGCGGTCGTAGCATCGCTTGATGCGCGCCGAGATGTAGGCGGAGTTCGCGATGAACTCGGTGACGCCGGCGCTGCTGCGACGATCCCAGTCACGCAGTTGCGACAGCACCTGCCGCGCAGCCCACGCTTTCGGTCCGGTGAAGCCGCTGGTGTTGAGATAGGCGTTCTCCAGGTCCCACGCATAGCGCATCGGCGTGTGGCAGTAGCACACATGCCGTACGCCGAGCGGCACCGTCACGCCCTTTGCCACGGCGTGCGAACTCGATACGATCAGGTCGTAGCCGCTGAAGTCCCACGACTTGATCGCCGTCGGCATCAGCGGCAGCAGCATGCGGTAGTTCTCCGCGAGCTTCGGCGCATGTTGCAGATACGTCGTGCGCGGTGTCCGTCCCAGCAGCCCACCACGATATTCTGCCGGCAGCGTGTCGATGACCGAGTACAGATCGGCCTGCGGCAACAGAGTCAGCAGTCGCTCCAGCACACACTCGGCGCCGGCCCACGTCGTCAGCCAGTCGTGAATGATGGCGACACGCATCAGGATCGCACCCTGCACGGCATTGCCGCCGGTGCAGGTCGCGCCGACGGATCAGCCGATACCGACCGGTCGCAACGCACTCGGAAGCGGTGCCCACCGCAAGGCCGCGAGGACCGTCTGTGCCTGACGCTCATCATCGAACGCCCTCCATCATGTTCGCATACGTCGTGAGGAGCGCGTCCCCATGGGCACGCAACGTCGGCGGCGCCTGCCAGAATCCGTCATATGCGTTCTCACTCAGATTGCGCACCATGTCATTCGACTGAAGACTGTCGATTGCGTGAACCAATGCGTCCACGCTTCCGTGTTCGAACACCAACCCGTTCGTCCCCGGGACGACAGCTTCCCGGGCCGCCGTCCGGGACGCCACGATCACTGGCACACCGAACGACAGTGCCTCGGGGACTACCAGACCCTGCGTTTCATACCCGAGTGATGGCACCACCACCGCCCGAGCGTGGCGCAGGATGTCGTGCACACCGGCCCGGTCCAGCCACCCGGCCATGTGCAGATGAGGCCAGCGCTTCCGGATCTCGACCATATCGGGACCATCCCCGATGACCACACCCTGCACCCGCGCGGTGGTCACCGCCTCGCCGAACAGGTGACACCCCTTTTCCACCGACAGACGACCCACGAAGACGAACGGCTGTTCATGCTCCGCCGCCACGCGGGCGCCATGCTCGACGTCGATTGGATTTGGCACGTAGTGCCAGCGCGTAGCCGGTGAAAAGTACGGAGCCAGCACCGAACATGACAGTTCGGAGACGTAAATCACGTCCGCGAGGCGTCCGTGCACGTCTGTCAGCGCCGTCGCGACGCCTTGCCGGGCGACACGCCACAGCTTGTGCGCACGGCTCCGGGAATCGCACTGCGCCGCCACACAGCGGACACCCATCGCTCGCCGTTCACAGATCGTCCCGGCACGGTGGTCGAAGAACCCGCCCGCGGGACAGGCGGAGAAGTAGTCATGGAGGGTCACCACGACGCGTACACCCATTTGCTGAGCCACGCGGAAGACACTGGCCGACAACGCCTTCGTCCACCCATGCACGTGAACGATCGTGGATGCCGGGTCCGCTTGCGACAGCAGGCGCCGCAGCGCGCGAGCAGCGGCGGGGTTCCAGACGCCCCTCACCGCCGCGCCTATCCGGGATGGGTCCGAGAGGATGTCGTGCTGCTCGAGGCAGGTGACCGTCACTCCCGCTGCCGAAAGGCGCGAATCGACCGGCCCGACGGCGCACAGGAAATCGATCTGCACGCCACGCCGTGCGAGTTCGATGGCCGATCCGATCGCAACCTGAGCCGTTCCCCCGTTCACCGCGCCGAAATCATTCACGATGACGATCCGCTGCGCAGCATGCGTGACCACCTGCGACATCAGTGTGCCCTGCGGTGGCAGGAGCGGACTGTCACGTACGCGGAACCATCAGTTCCGTCGAACCGCCGCACGCCGGTGTCCCGCATCACGTCAGCAGGGTCGTACGCTGGCCCGCGTCCTGAACACGCCGAAGGCGCACACCAACGACCACACCACAAAACGCCCACAGAAACACGACGGTGAACGCAGGGAACGTGAGAAGACCAAGTCCGATCGCAAAAAGCCCGATCCGGAATGCCAGCCCATCGGCTCCCGAAGCGAAGGCCCAGACGCGTCGCGAGAAGGTGAGCACGAGCGCGAGGCCGACGAGTCCCGTTTCCGCGACCAACTCGATCCACGGCGAATTTGCGATCGCCTTTCCATCCGCGCGGACGATGTCCATGAGATCGGCCAGCTGATACTGCTGCCAGTTGAACCCGTAATGCGAAAGGCCGACGCCCAGCAGCGGATGTTCCGCTGCCATCCGCAGCCCCGCGATGACGAGATTCGCGCGGTCGAGCTTCGAGCCATACTCTTCCGTCGCCAGCTTCTCGAAGAAAAACTCCCGCAGGTAGCCGGTGACGGCGAGGACCGTGACGGCGGCGAAAAGCACGGCGACGTAACCGAGCAGGGTATACACCCTGACGCGGGTGTTGCGCGTCGCCGAGCCAAGGCCCCACGCGTACATGCCGCCGCAGACGAACAGCGCGAAGACACTGGCCGTCGAGAAGGTGATGAACACGGTGAATGCCATCAGCACGGCCGTCCACCGCCACCGCATCCAGAGTGCCATCGCCAGAGACGTCAGCAGGTACAAGCCGAAAAAATTCCCTTCCTCGAACGTGCCGCCCCGATAGATGAGGTGACCCGCGATGTTGACCACATGCGGCGCAATCATGCCTGGCAGCAACGGCGCCGGGAGGTTGAAGACCGACGAGAGCGTCAGGATCCACCCGTAGACCGCGGCGACGATGGCGCCGATGCACCACCAGCGTCCGATGCGCCGCTCATCTTCGTAGGTCGCGGTCGCCACCAAGGCGAACGTCAGCAGCGACAGCAACCACTGCACGAGCTTCACCACCGCATCGCCGACCGGTCCGATGCGCGTGGAGAATCCCTCGGTGCTGAACGACTCCAGCGGCACGGCAAACCGGAAGGACAGCACGGCAATCGACCAGCCCAGCAGCAGTACAATCGGCGTGAAGAATCGCGACAGTCCCGGCGCGACGATTATGCGTCCCTCCCACACCACGACTCCCGCCAGCAACACGAGCACCAGATCGTAGATCTTGATCGGGTACACGATCCGCAGCGTCATCGCATACGTCAGCGGAAGCGTCGCGACGATGACGAGAGTGGCGAGCTCGCGAACGGATGTGCTGCCGCGAACGAGGAGACGCGGCGTGACCGCGATCGCCTGCACGTGGACTCAGGACGTGACGCGCCGCGGCGCATCGATGGGGGCGACGCGAGGCGCTGACGCGACTGCGCGGAGTGTGGCGATGGACGCGATCGCCACGGCCAGCAGCGCCACCATGAAACCGACGCCGATGGCGATTGCGCCCCAGAGCACCGGACGCTGCGCCGGACGATCCGGAGGCATCGCGACATCCACCACCGTCAGCAGCGGCGTGTCACGGACCTCCGCAACCCGGCTCTCCTCGTACGTCTTGGTGAGTCCGATCAGAATGCCTTCCTTCACCCGGACGCTGCGGTCGAGCTGATCGTACCTCGCCAGCAAGCGGGCCGACTCGAAATAGTTCCGGTTCGACTCCAGAAATGCGAGCCTCGCATTCTCCGTGGAGTCGAGCTCGCGTTGCGCCGTGAGCAGACGCGCCTCGGCAAAGCGACGCTGCTCCGTCGAGGAGCGCTGACGCCGCTCGAGATTGAACTGATTCAACAGCGCGAACATCCGCTGCGCGACCGCGGCGGACAGGGTCGGATCGTGCAGCGTCACGTTGAGCTTCACGATGCCGCTCTTGCGGTTGACGTCGACGACGACCTGCTGCTCGAACTTCCGCAGTGCATTGCCGAACCGCCGCTCGGGAGTGGATCCGCTCACATCCAACAAGTCGAGCAGCGGGCGCTTCGGGGCGTTGGCATCGGGAACATCGAACGGCGTGCGCAGGGTGGCGCTGAGCAGCTCGTTACTCTTGAGCACATCCGCGAAAAAATCGGTGGAGGGCCCATCCTTCAGTCTCGACAGCGCACTCACACCGCCAGCCTCTCCCAGCAGCGAGCCGATGCCACCGAGCGAACTCAGGATTGCGGTGTTGTTCGATCCGAGCGTGGCTTCCAGCACGAAACTGGTCGTCGCCGTCCACGTCTTCGGCCACAGCACGGCAGCACCGGCGCCGAGCGCACCGGCAGCAAGGGGAATCGCCACGAGCCACCGCCACCGACGCGCGACGCCGCGGCGGAGCTCGACGATCGAAAATTCCTCGACCGGCAGCGGCGCGGGCGCCGCAGTGGAGTACCGCAATTCCGAAGTCACAGCGGCAGGGTGGCGTGAGGGACGGCGACGGGACGGGGCGCGGGATCGCCGCCGGCGAGCACCAGTCTGGCGACGGCGGCCGCGCGGCCGGCATCGCCACGCCGGAGGCGATTCAGCGCTGCGCCCATCAAACTAGCGTACACGACCGGCAGATACCGCGGGAAGAAGTGTCGCGTGAGTCTCAGCCGAGCGGAAATCGCACACAGGTCGACCAGCTCGCTCCGGGCGCTCACATCGTGCGCCCCGGCGTGAGTCGTTCCACCTTCGCGATGCCAGACGAGCGCGTCCGCGACCAGCGCCGTCCTCCATCCACGGGCGGCTCGGCACGACCAGTCGAGCTCTTCGCCGTACAGGAAGCCGTCCTCGGAGAGCAGCCCGACGTCCCGCAGCGCCGCAGCGCGCAGGATCCACGACGCGCCACAGACATAGCCGATCCCTGTCGGTGCGCAGGTGAGTGGCTGCCCGAGCCGCGCGCCATCGTGGACGCGCGCAGACGTGGCCAGCCACGGGTTCCAGCGACACCATCCGACAGACTGCACCGTCGTCGGTCGATCGTAATAGCAGATCGTCGTGCCAAGTTGCCCGACGGACGACGGCAGGGTGTCGAGCGCATGTCGGATGGCCGCCACGGCATCGGGAGCGACGACGGTATCGTTGTTCAGCAGCCACACCGCGTCCACCGCGGGATCACGGAGCGCCTCGCGCGTTCCCGCGTTCATGCCTGCCGCAAACCCGCGATTCTGTGTTGCACGAACCAGCATCCAGGCCGATGCGTGTCGCCCGCCGTCAGAAGTCTGCCACACGGCGTCGGCGCCGCGCAGTGGCCACCAGTGCGCGGAGAGACTGTCTAGCTCGGGTTGCGCGACGGTGGACGCAAGCTGCCCGCTGATCCACGCCTCGAGGCGCGCCACGCTGTCGTCAGGCGACGCATTGTCCACCACGATCACGCGCACGCCGCCCGCCCGCACTGCCGGCACGAGACTCTGGAGGCAGGCCGCGGTGTCGCGCCACCCGGCGTACTGCAGAATGACCACGGCCAACGTGCCACTCACGTCGCGCCACCGGCGCGTGACAACACGAGTCGCTCGGCGCTCTCGCGCTGGCTCCACAGTGCTGCCGGAATCGCGAGCCCTATCACGCATGCCGCGATCAGCGGCACGTTGCTGGATGGGTCAGCCGTGGCGCCAAGCCACCCCGCTACGCCCACCATGCCGACGCCGCTCACGCAGAACGCCAGCGTGGCCGGCGTCAGCGGCGCGACCGACTGTGCGCGCCAGGCCATCAGTGCCGCATCGACGAGGGCACGTGTCGTCCACGCGATCGCGGCACCGACGATGCCGTAGCGTGTCACGGCGAACCAGAGCAGCACGATGAACGGAAGAATCTCGATCAGGTGCAGGGCCGCCGTCGTCTTCGCATTCCCGCTGGCCTGCAGGAGCGTGAAGGGCACCGCGACGATGCAGTTGGCCGCGACACCCACGGCCAGAATCCGGAGCACCATCACGCTTGCGCTCTGGTATTCGACGCCGCCTGCGAATTGCAACAGCATCGGCGCAAGCAGACACGCGATGGCGCAGACCGGGACCACCAGCACCGTCATCAGCCGGACGCTTGCGCTGTGCAGCACGGCAACCTGCTCGGGTGCGCTCGCAGAGACGCGCACGAGCGCAGGAAACAGTACCATCGTCAGCGCGCCCGGCACGATCCAGAGTTTCGTGACCGCTTCCCATGGCACCGCGTACAAGGCGATGG
The DNA here is from genome assembly GCA_043788935.1 of Gemmatimonadaceae bacterium. Taxonomy (GTDB): domain Bacteria; phylum Gemmatimonadota; class Gemmatimonadetes; order Gemmatimonadales; family Gemmatimonadaceae; genus JACMLX01. The sequence continues at coordinate 8,655 of JAYWIJ010000198.1, forward strand.
CGCTGACCGAGACGACGGAGCCGATGAGGAAACGGTCGGCGAACACCATCAGCGGACTGAGGACGTTGCTGACCGTCATCCACGCGCCAGCTCGCAAGAGCAGGCGCAGATGGACGCGTGCACCAGCGTCGCCTGCGTGTCTCGGAAGCTCGACGCGAGCCAGCGTTGCATAGCGCCACCACGCCCACACGCGTACGACGCACAACGTCGCGGCAATCACCGTGAGCGACTTCGTGACCGGCAGCAACAGCAGCGGCAC
>JAYWIJ010000199.1:0-8886 GCA_043788935.1 Gemmatimonadaceae bacterium
GAAGCAGCATTATCAGCTCACAAACGTATTGGGTGCGGTCACGGCGGTGGCGGAGCAGTCGCCGGCGATCACGTGGGCGCGCGGCGCCGACGTGTTGGCCTTTGTGTACTACGAAAAGACCGACCACGCGATCTGGAAGATCAAGAATCCGCGGTCGCTGAAGAAGGAGCCGTATCGCGATCCCGTCGTCGTGGCGCAGGGTGCGACGCCCGTGAAGCCCACCACCGGGCCAATCACACCGGTCAAGGTCGACCCCACGGCGCACCTGAATCGCGCCACGCTCACGGATACGGCCGCGGCCCGTCAGTCGTTCTACCGCCCTACGGTGGGCGCGACAGCGCGCGCGTCAGACGATCTGCCGGTGTCGGTGGCCGCCCGTCTCGCCGAGACGGTGAGCGTGCGCGCGCTGATGGACAGCTTCGATTTCAATCTGCCCGACTCCACCAAGTTCCGAGACTATCGCTACAAGGCACGTCTCACGCCCGAGTACGTGGCGCAGCCGTCCATCGGCTATCAGCAAGGCGGATTCGGGCAAGGCACGTTCGGCGGTACCACCGTGGTGCTCAGCGACCTGCTTGGCGATCGGCGTCTCGCGCTCTCGGGCTCGATCAACGGGCAGCTCAGCGACGCGCAGGTGTTTGTCGGGTACACCAGTCTCGGCCGGCGACTGCAATACACCACCGGAGTGATTCAACAGCCGATCTATCTGCTGTCGAACTACACCCAGGAAAACCTCGGTAACGATCAGTTCTCAGAGTCGCAGGAGATCACGCGGCTCGTCGTGCGTCAGGTGTTCGCCGCCGGCCTGTATCCGCTCAATCGCTTCACGCGATTCGAGCTGGGGGCGCGCTTCCAGAACATCGATCAGCAGGTGTTCCCGTTCACGCGTCTGGTCGACTATCAGCAAGGGTACGCCACGGGCTTCGAGCGCGGGCCCACGCGCAACGTCGCGTCGGCCAACACGATCTCGCCGTATCTCGCCTTCGTCACCGACAACACGCTGTTCGGGTACACCGGGCCGATCTCCGGCCGTCGCATGCGTCTCGAGGTGGAGCCGAGTGTCGGCACGTGGAAGTGGACCGAGTATGTGGCCGACATCCGCGGCTACTACCCGATCCTCTTCAACTACGTCACCTTCGCCACCCGCTTCTCGACCAGCATGTCGGTGGGTCGCGACGAGTTACGATTCCCGAAATGGATCGGTCGTCCTGACTTCATCCGCGGCTACAATCGCGAAGATTTGGGCTCGATTGCCTGTACGGGCCTGCCCACCGACGACGGCAGCTCGTGCAACTCGGTCGAGTTGATCGGCAGCCGGGTGGCCTTCGCCAACGCCGAACTGCGCTTCCCGATCATCCGGAGCTTCGGTGGCGGTCGCCTCCCGATCGGCCTCCCGCCCATCGACGGCCTCTTCTTCTACGACGCCGGTGTGGCCTGGTCGAAGGGGCAGCAGGTCATCGCCAGCCGTCCCGAGGGATACGACTTCTCGAAGCAGCGGGCGCTGTTGCAGAGCTATGGCTTCGGTGTGCGCCTGAACCTGTTCAACATCGCCATCGTGCGCTGGGACTGGGCGGTGCCGATCAGCCGCCCCGGCACGAAGGGCTTCGGGACCTGGTTCTTCGGCGCCAGCTACTGAGCCACCGCCCCCGTCGGGTTGGGGGCTGAGAACAAGGGGGGACGATAGGGGATTTCCCCTGCCGTCCCCCCTCCCTGCTCCTGCCTCTGACAGGTACTTTTCGCCCGTGCGCACGCTCATAGCGACGGCGCTCGTGCTCCTCGCGTGCGGTGTTGCCGGCGGCTGTGCCGATCGCTCGTCCCGCCCTTCCGGAGCCGACGCCACTCCTAGTATCCCCGGTGGTCCGGACCCGATCGTGTTGCGCGTTTCGCGCGACGGCGGTGTCATGACGGCTACCCGCTACCCGGACCTCGATTCCACACTGTGGCGGTCGAGTGCCCGGCTTCCGGCGCTCGATCGCATCATCGGATTCGGTGCGGAAGACGGTTATCTCGCCGCCGTCGATACCAGCGGCGCGCCCGTGCGCATCGACATCCGCTTGGGCACCGTGACCACGTCGCGAAAGGATGACGTGGCCGTGGCCTCGTCGGCCGATGGCGGCGCGATCTACGCGCTCACGACCGACGGCGAGATCACGCGCTACACACCGAGTGGCGGCGACTGGCGCTTCACTCCCACGCTTCCCGCGCATGCGCTCTACGCGCAAGCCGACGGTTCACTGATCGTGGCCGGCGCCAAGGGAGATCGCGCCATCGTGTGGCGTGTGCGACCTCCCGGACAGGACGTCACCGACAGTTTGTCATTCAATATCGGCGGCGACGAAACCACGTTGCGCAAGTCCCTTGGCGCGACGGCCGGTGCCGTCGGTGATCGCGTCTTCTTCGGCGGCAACGACGAAGTCATCGCCGTACGCACGCGCGATCTCGCCAAGGCGCTCGAAGTCGATATCGGTGATCCGGTCACGGCTATCGCCGCCACGCCAAGCGGTGACCGCTTGTTCGTGGCGATCGAGCATGAAGAACTGCTGCGCGTCGTGGATCGCTTCGAGGAAGGCGTGAAGGGCAAGATCACGCTGCCCGGCGTACCGCGTGCGCTGCGCATGGACCCGATGGGTCGCGTGCTGCTGGCGCGTGGCGGGGCCGACTCGGTGTATGTCATCAGTCTTGGCAGCGATGCCGTGATCGGCGTGGTGCGCAGCGAGTGGCGCGGCGACCTGCCGCTCGTGTTACCCGATGGCGCGATCGCCACCACGCGCGGCGAGGACGTCGTGTTCGCGCATCCGTCGACGTTAGCCGACATGCGCACGGTAGACGGTGGGGCGAATCAGTTCTGGTACACGCTGCGATGGAACGGCTTCCGCCCGCGTGCCGCCGGCCTCGATCAGCCTGTACAGTTCCGCACCAGCGCCCCGCGTGACTCGGTGGACTACGCCGACAGCGCGGCGGCGCGTGACCCCGCGCGTGACCCCGCGCGTGACAGCGCACGCGGTGGTGCTGGCGCGATCGGCCGCGCCGACACGCCGGTGGCGTCGGCGTTCACCGTGTCGTTTGCCGCGGTACTCGACGAGAAGCAGGCACGTCAGGTCGCATCGCGCATTCGCGCGGATGGTGAGACGCCGCGCATCACGACGTCAGACCGTGCCGGAAAAACCCTGTATCGCGTCGTACTCGGTCCGTACCTAACGCGCGCCGACGCCGAGCGCGTCGGCAAAGCGTCGGGACAGAGTTACTGGATCTTCGAGGGGGCACCGTGACGCCGCTCAGTCTGACCGAATCGTGGGAGATGGAGGGCCGCCGCTTGGCGCCTCTGCTCGACGGCATCTGCTCCGTGGTCATCGCCGCGACCGATGCGTCGCTGGCGACCTCGATGGCGCTCGGCGTCGCGCGGGCGCAGGGACTGCGCCGACGCGTGGCCGTGGCTGACTTGATCGGCGAGGCGCCCGCGATTGAAGCGCTGCTGACCGGCGATGATCCGCATGGCATTTCGGACAGCTTCCTCTACGGTGTGTCGCTCAACAAGATCGCGCGACCAATGGCCGGCGCCGAGAACGTGTTTCTGATGCCGAGCGGCACGGAAGCGGTGGCACACGACGCGGTGTATGCGAACGAACGGTGGCGCCGTCTGGCGGCGGGCTTTCATCAGGTCGGCGCGCTGCTGGTGGTGGTCGCCAACCCGGCCACACCCGGCTTCGCCGACTTGTGTGCCTACGTCGGCGCGCTGATGCCCGTCGGCGACACCGTGTTCCCCACCCCGCAGGGGGTGCCGCTCATTGCCCCGCCTGCACCGCCCAAGCCCGAGCCGCTACCGCCCACGCCGCGTCCGAACGCGGCGCGCGCACGCGCTGCCGCCGCCGAAGACGAGTCGAGCCGACGCCGTCGTTTCATCGCGATCGTGTCCGTACTCGGCGCTATTGCCGTAGCACTGGGCGCCTTCTGGCCACAGCTCATGGCACGCCTGCCCGAACCAGTCGCCGAACTGATCACGGGCAAGCAGCGTGAACCCGACAGTACGGCGGTCGTCGTACCGCCCACACCGATGGACACCTCGGTGCGCAGCGACAGCGCCAAGCGCGACTCGCTGCTGCGCGACTCTACGGGCACCATCATTCCGACACCGGACAGTCTTCGCACCGCAAGTCCACCGATGACCGTGGAAAATGCCGCCGACTCGGCGTCCGCGTCGCGATTTGCCGTGTATTTCGCCACCGCCAATACGCGCGCCGCCGCGATGCCGGATGCCCGCGTGCGTGCGCTCGACGCCGTGGCGCTGTCGCCGGTGGCGGAAGGCAACGAACAGTGGTTCCGCGTCACGATTGGTGCATCGTCCACGCGCGCGCAGGCCGAGTCGCTGCTGACAAAGCTACGCACGCAGAAGATCGTGGGATCGGGGAGCATCGTGTCGGTGCCGTATGCGTTGCGCCTCGCGCGCAGCGTCACACCGACTTTGATCCCCACGCGACTCGCCGAGCTGGCGAATCGCGGCATCATCGCGTACGCGTTGCTGCAACCTGATGGCAGCGCGACTGTGTATACCGGCGCGTTCGAATCGCCGATGCAAGCGACCCCGCTTGCAGATTCTTTGCGCGCCCTGCGCGTCGCGCCTGTGTTGGTTTATCGAACTGGGAGAGCGTTCTAGTGCGTCTGACGAAGCTCGAGGTCCATGGCTTCAAGGCCTTTGCCGATCACTTGGAGTTCGTGTTCGAAAAGGGTGTGACGGCCATCGTCGGCCCCAACGGAAGCGGCAAGTCGAATGTCTCGGATGCCGTAAGATGGGTGCTGGGCGAGCAGCGCGCGCGGGCCATGCGCGGCGCGAAGATGGAGGACGTGATCTTCCACGGGTCGTCGGCACGCAAGGCCGTGAACATGGCCGAAGTGTCACTGCACTTCGACAACACCGAAGGCGAACTCCCGGTCCCATTCAAGGAAGTCGTCATCACCCGGCGCTTGATGCGCTCGGGAGAGAGCGAGTATCTGCTGAATCGCGCGCCGTGCCGTTTGCGCGACATTCAGGACCTGGTGCGTGGCACCGGCCTCGGCGCCGACTCCGGCGTGGTCATCGAAAGCAGGATGATCGATGCCCTGCTCTCCGACCGCCCCGACGAGCGCCGCGAGCTGTTCGAAGAGGCGGCCGGTGTCGGCCTGTATCGCGATCGGCGCCGCAGTGCCGAACGCCGTCTCGAAGAAACGACCGTCGACCTGGCACGCCTCGATGACCTGATCAACGAAGTGCAGAGTCAGGTGCGCTCGCTGGCACGTCAGCGTCGTCGCGCCGAACGGCACGCCGAATTGATGTCGCGTCGGTTCCAGGTCGAGATTTCGTTGGCCACCCGAGAGATGGCGGCGTGGCGCGAAGAACTCTCGGCGCTCGATGGCCGTCTCGAAGAGCTGCAGCTGGATGTCCCCGGTGGCGAAGAAGCCATCACGCAAGCCGAGATGCTGCGTGAGCAGGCCCATGGTGCGCGCTCCGCGGCCGAAGCCAGCCGTCTCGAACTCGCGCGTCTCTCTACCGAGCAGCGCGACAAGACGCAGAAGCTCGAGCGCGAACTCGCCGTGAGCGAAGAGCGTCAGCGCAGCACGACCATGCGCAAGCAGCGCGCCGAAGAGGAACGGAAGGAGAACGAAGCGTTCGGCCGCCGTTTGCGTGAAGATCGCGAGCGCGCCGTGGGTGATCGGACCACGCTCGAGAAGGAACTGGCTGACGCGGGTGAAGCGCTGCAGGAACGCCTCGCCGCCGAACAGACTACGCGTGAAGCGGTACAGCAGTCGCGCGCCGTGCTTGAGCAGCTCGAACGTCAGGTGCGCGAACACCGCGACCAGGCCCGCCGCATCGAACTCGATCGCGACGGCGCATCGCGTGAACATCTCGAGACGCAGAATCGTCGTGAGGCGCTGGAGATCGAGCGTCAGCAGCTGGCCGATGCCCTCGATGTGACCGAACGCGAACTGATCGCCGCGCGCGAGCAGGTGTCGATCACCCAGGCGAATGCGCAGGATGCGCTGCACGCGCTCGAAGGCGCGCGCTTGGCCGCCGCCACCGCGCGCACGGCCGATGCCGAGTCACGCAGTGCGCTGGCCAGCGCCGTGCAGTCACGCACGGCACTCGAAGGCCGCTTGAATGCGCTGGCGGCACTCGAGCGTGAACGCGTAGGTCTGGCCCCGTCGGCGGCCAAGCTGCTCAAGGAACGCGAGCGGTTCGGCGACGGGGCGGTGCTGGGTCCGCTCACCGACTTCCTCACCGCCGACGGCGAAGCGGCGAAGCTCGTGGAACGCTACCTCGGCGCCACCATGCACGCGATCGTTGTGCGCGATGCCGATGCCGCGGCCGCCGTGCGTCGTTGGCACGCCGATACGCAGCCGGGGCCGCTGCTGCTGCTCCCGCTCGATGTCGTCACCGACTTGGGTGCCGATGCCGACGCGTTGGCGGGCAGCGTACAGTCGTCTGGTGCCGCGTCGCGGTGGGTGCGCGCGTTGCTCGGCAAGGTGCGCGCGATCGATAGCGGTGAAGCGTTCATCGATGAACGTGGCGCCGTGTTCCTGCCAGGCACGGCCACGGGCCCCGGCCCGCTGCAGCGTCGCGCCGAGATCACGCGACTCGAATCGGATCTTGCCGCCGCGGATGCGCGCCGTGATGAATGCATGATGGCCGCTGAAGCGGCGCGGTTGGCGCTCGGTGAAGCGGAGCGTGCGCAGCAGGCCGCGATGGAAACGTCCAACCGCGCACAGCAGGAATCGCGTCGCGCGGCCGATGTGCAGCAGGAAGTCGAGCGTCGCCGCGAGCGCGCCGAGCGCGAACTGCAGCAATCGAGCGCGCTCGCCGAACGTCTCATCTCGCGTCTCGAGGAGCTCGACTCCCGCACGAAGCAGCTGGCGCAGCAGGCCGAAGCGCTGCACGCGCGTGCCGGTGAGGCCGATGCTGATATCGCCGAGGCACGTGAGGCGATGTCGATCGCGGAGCGCGATCAGGAACAGGCACGCGAAGCGCGGGCCACGTGGCAGGTGGCGCAGGCCCAGGCGCAGGCGCGTTTGTCGGTCGCCATCGACCGCGAGAAGCGGTTGAACGAAGAAGACTCCACGGCTGCGGCGCGCCTCGAGTCGTTGGCGCGCGAGCTCTCGAATCTCTCCGAGGCCGACCAGAATCTGGCGCAGCAGCTCGACGGCTGGCGCTCCGAGCTGGAAACAGAACAGAAGACGCTGGCTGATGCCGACGCGCGCCTGGCCGATGCCGAGCGGGCCGTGGCCGCGGCCACCGGTGCACTCGACGAGGCCGAGCGCATGCTCGATGAAGCCCGCCGCCGTGCGTCGGCGCTGGGTGAGCAGCTGCACGGGGCGCAGCTGCGACACACCGAGCTGTCGGGCCGTCGCGAAGCTATCCGTCAGCGTCTCGAAACCGAATGGCGTCGCACGCTCGAGGATTTGCTGGCCGGATTCGAAGAGCTCGACCTCGAAACCGATGTACTGCGCACCGAAGCCAAGCAGTTGCGGGAATCGCTCGACGAGCTGGGCCCCGTCAACCCGTTGGCGATCGAAGAACACGAGGAAGAGCAGCGTCGTCTCGAGTTCCTGACCGGGCAGCGCAACGATCTCGTGGCCGCCAAGCAGTCGCTGCATCAGGCCATTCGTGAAATCGACAGCACGGCGCGTGAGCTGTTCCTGGCCACCTTCTCGCAGGTGCGCGAGAACTTCCGTCAGATCTTCCTGCGCATGTTCGGTGGTGGCGAGTGCGACCTGCGACTCGAGAACCCCGACGCGCCGCTCGACTGCGACATTGAGATTCATGCGTCGCCGCGCGGCAAGAAGACGCAGCGCATTCACCTGCTCTCCAGCGGTGAGCGCGCCCTCGTGGCGTTGTCGCTGCTGTTCGGCATCTTCCTCACCAAGCCGAGTCCCTTCTGCCTCATGGACGAAGTGGACGCGCCGCTCGACGATCAGAACATCGGCCGTTTCGTGAAGATGCTGAACGACTTCAAGTCGCGGACGCAGTTCATCGTGATCACGCACAACCCGCGCACGACGTCGGAAGCCGCTGATGCCGTGTACGGCGTGACGATGCAGGAGCCGGGCGTGTCGTCGATCGTGAGCGTGCGCCTGCGCGGCGGCCAGCAGGTGGACGAAACCATCGTGCCTGACGACGCCATCGCGGGCGAGATCGGCGGCGACGAGGTCGATGATGCCGTCGACGGCACCGCCGACGAGGACTCCGCAGCGGAACCGTCGCCGGCGTGATTTCGCGCCCGCAGCGGCGATGGTGGAGCGCCGCAGCGCTGTGCTGCGGCGCCGCGTTGGTGACGATGCCCCGGCTGCTGTCGGGGCAGTCGGTGGTCGTGGACGGTCCGACGGCGGTGGCATTGCCGACGCTCACGCCATCACTGGTCGTGCGCGCGCTCGGTTTCGCCAATCAGCGCCCGCTACGCGTGCGGGTACAGATCGCCACGACCGTGGACTTCGCTGTCGGTTCACTGGCGGTCGATTCGTCGTTCTCGACCTCCGATACCACAATCGCAGTGCAGATCACGCGCGCCCTGCCCAGCGAAGCCACCGTCTACTGGCGGGCCAGTGTGCAGGGGGCGCTGGGCGCGACCGCGGAGTCGCCGATCACGGGTCCGCGAACCGTACCGACGTGGCTCACGTTGATCGCTCCGAAACCAAATTCGGGTGGCATCTTCGATATTCGCCGACCGCTGTTCGTGTGGCAAAGTGCGCGGATCACACCTGCCGCTGGCCCGTGGACGTATTCCATCGAGATCACGAACGGCGGGCGTCCCGAACAGGCCGCCGCGGGCCTGCGCGATACCACGTTCCGCGCGGCGACCAATTTGCAAGCGGAGACGCCGTATTTTTGGAACGTGCGCGCCACGCTTCCCAACGGCGACT